>NHFA02000012.1 GCA_002170315.2 Euryarchaeota archaeon TMED99 | reverse complement strand
GTCTGGTTTAACCATGTACCAAACAAATTCACTTCGTGTAAATAAGCGAAATTCTTTGTTTCCTAATCGGTGTGTCTTAGCAGCAATGACCAACAAACAGAGTAACGAAGACGGTACACTTTCTGATGAAGAAATCAAGTGGCTGGTACGCCGAGCAAAAGGTGGATTTGCTATCACCACAACAGCTGCAGCCAACGTCACTGAACACGGACGCGGTTGGGATGGAGAAATGGGTGTATGGGGCGACCATCAACTGCCTGGCTTGACCAAAATGGCGACACAACTCAATGAAACTGGAACCGTCAGTCTTGCTCAAATATTCCACGGTGGCATGCGAGCACCACAATCACTCAACGGGGTTCAACCGGTTTCCGCAAGTGAGAATACCGAGGCAGGAATGGACGGCTTATACACTCGAGAATTGTCGCATCAAGAAGTGCTTGACATGATTCAATCGTTCACCGATGCAGCAGTTCGCTGTCAAAAAGCAGGATTCCATGGTGTTGAATTACACGGTGCGCATTCCTATCTGATTTGCCAATTTTTAGGCAGCGTTACCAATCGGCGCGAGGATGAATGGGGTGGAGATTTAATGGATCGCAGTAAGTTCCTACGTGACATGATCACTTCTGTTCGAGCGGCAACAGGACCTGATTTTATCATCGCAGTTCGTATTTCTCCCATTATTGAAAAGGCTGGAATTTTCCTGCATGAAAGCCTTGAACTTACCGAAATACTCTGTACTATGGACATCGATATGCTGCATGTATCATGCTGGGATGTCTTTCAAGGTGTTGAAGGTGATGAAGACGGACCTAGTTTGACCAAGCGATTTGCAGAAGTTGTTCCTGAACATATTCCACTGATTTCAACGGGTGCTGTTTGGACTTCCAAAGATGCGCAATGGGTTCTTGATGAAGGTGCAGATTTTGTCGGTGTTGCTCGTGTTGGCATAGCTCATCCCGATTGGCCAATGCATCTTGAAGACCCAAATTATTCACCACAACGCCCACCGTTTACCGAACAACATTTGCTCGATGTCGACTTGAGTCCAGTCTTTGTTGAATACATGAAAAGGTGGAAAAATTTTGTTTCACAGTGAGTTCGAGCAAACCGTGAAACTGGATGATTGATAAAGGTCGACCGTTAGGATGTGGAGAGGGGAAAATATGACTAATTTAGGCTCCCCTAAAATAGATTTAACAAAATTCCTTTCTGCGCCAGCAGTTCACACCATCAATGATGAAACTGTGGACCCAAGAAAACTCATGAATAACGTGAGCATGGTCTCAATGAAACTGAACTCGGATAATGTAGAGCATGTCAAAACGATGACTACTGAGGGCTACTCAAAAGAAGAACGGGTCCAATTTATCGAGAGCATTCGTAGCCGTGTCAAATCCGATGTGTTTGAACTCTCTACCTGTAATCGTGTCCTCTATGTAGGATTTGAAGTGGATTGTGAAGTTCTTGAACAAAGTGTTCTTGGCGTGACTGGGCTTGAGGACGCACCCTTTGACCGATATTCCGGCATCGATGTATGGCGTCAGCTGGTCAAGGTTTGCAGCGGACTTGACTCGTTTATTTTGGGTGAACTCCAAGTCATGGGTCAATTTAGAGGCTCTGTTTCTCTCCACCGTAAAAATGGCCTCATCAGTGAAATGAATGGGGTCTTTTTTGATCACGTTGTTGCAGCCAATCGAATGCTGAGGAAGGAATTCGGATTTAACCAAACAACTGAATCCATGTTAAACCTTGCAACAACTGCGATTGAAGAATTAATCTCGAAAGAAAAAGAACTCAATTCTGTTGTTCTTGGTTTTGGAGAAATGGGGATTAAAGCAGTTGATACAATTCTGGATTTTGGTCAGTCTGAAATAACAGTCGTTACTCGCAATCCTGAGATTTCGAAACAACGTAATCCAGATATCGCTTCAAAGGTTCGAATGATGACCTTTGAGCAGTGGCAATCCGAACCAGGGCAACCATCACTCATTATCTCCACGATTCGAAACATAGAGCCAACCTACAACCATGAACATCCACTTCCATCAGTAACTTCAACCGTCATGGACTTCTCATGGCCACCTTCGATTGAACATGATGGATTAAGTGAAAATCAAACACTTTTTGGGATGGACCATTGGATAAAAGTGGCTCACAAGGCTGGACTTGAGTGGGATTATTCTTCTACTGTTCAAGAGAGTGACTTGCTCCTTACTGATATTCAAGAGAAATTTATGAATGCTCTCACAGATCGAACACAATCGAAATTCCGAGCTTTCATCTACAAAACCCTTGAATCCCTATCAGAGGATTGGAAATCCACAGAATATGTAGATGAAAAAGACAACCAAATGGCACCCTTTTCTCGCGAGATTGCGACTTGGATTTGCAATCAAAGCCGCCCTTTCGGCCGTGATGAGCTTGAAGAAGTCATTCGGGCTACTGAAAGGACAATTAATCCAAATCTTCTCGGTAGGGTGGTTACTGATGTCACAGATGCAATGCTTCACATCAACGGAAAATCAACCCTACCGGAGGCCACATCTTGAATCCCATTCGAATCGGGACAAGGACTTCGACACTTGCCATGTGGCAAGCGAACAGGGTCCAGAAAAAACTCGAATCCCAAGGCTTTGCCACCCAAATTGTGGGGATCTCTTCCAAAGGAGACCAATCTATCGGAGGAGACCTTGCTTCATCGGTGGGTCAATTCATACATGCCGTTGATTCAGAACTCTTGAATAAGAATATTGACATTGCCGTGCATTCCAGTAAAGATGTACCTGTTGACCTTGACGATTCAATTTCCAATATCGCTTACCTTGAACGAGGATGTACAAACGATGTTCTTCTCTTTGAAAAAACAGAGAGCACTCAATCGTTGAAAGAAATGTTCAACAATTCCGAAGAGATGGAGTTAGAGCACGTTTTGCAACATATTCCAGAGTCCGGAATGGTTGGAACAGTATCTGGTCGCCGTCAATCGTTTCTCTTGAGTCAACGCCCAGACATCGTACCGATTGCTGTTCGAGGACAAATAGAAACGAGGCTGAAAAGGTTGCAAGAAAAGAGAGTTGACAGTATTATTCTTGCCGAAATTGGACTTCGGCGTTTGCATGAAATCGATGCTTTAGAGTCGTGGATTCTTGAATTGGGAGCGGTTCGAATAAGTGACCTTGAATGGCCAACTGCCCCAGGTCAAGGTTCTATATCCGTTCATTGTCGTTCAGAAGATGCCCCCTCTTTCCAAGATATTCGAAATATTTTGAACCATCCTGAGACTGAAAGAGATGTCTGCGACGAGCGTCACGTGCTGTCTTCAATCGGAGGTGGTTGTCTTTATCCAGCAGGAATTAAGATTCATTCTGGTAAGGCTTCGATAAAAATATCTCCACAGAATTGGCGTGAATTATTTTGTAATGGATTTGAATTTGAAGTGGTTCATTACCAAGGTGAACTGGAAAAACTCGATATTTCACCTCCAACTCAAATCCTCCAAGATCCTGTAGAAACAATCTACGATGGGCCTCGATTGATTTCTACTCTCAATTCGAATCGACTTGCGAAAGTGTTAGGCAATGGTGGAATTCCAGTCGTTAACAAACCGGTGATTGAACTGGTTGCACAACCGCAGAACTGGCCGAAAAACTTCATCGATGAATCCTCATCCAGGTCTCAATGGCCTTACTTGGTGCTGACATCTCCTTTTGCTGCGAAATGTGCTCTTGAAGTAGCAAAAGAAAACGGCGACCTCAACAGGATACAGTGGTTAGCCATTGGTGAAGGAACTGCAAGAGCATGCTTCAAGCGTGGAGTGACGGTTTCAATATGTGCAAAAGCGCGAAATTCTTCTGAACTCACTCAGTATATTGACAAAATGATCGATCGAAATATCAGATTGATGCTTCCACGCTCAAACATGGCTTCAAATGAGTTGGTGGATAATCTAAAACTACTCGGATTTGATGTTGATTCTTGGATTGGCTATGAGAATAAAGCAAAGGAAATCGAANGGGTCGAAATGGGCGNAAANGATGTACTCCTGCTCTCCTCTCCNTCATCTGCNCAAGCNTGGATGAAAAATTCCTTACCCATACCTAAAAATATATTGTGCATGGGCAAAACATCAAGAGAGGAAATTGTTTCAATGGAATATTTTTCTGACTCGACTGTCGAAGTGCTTCAAGGACCAACTGCTAAATTTATTGCGAAATGGTGGAAAAATTACGAGGTGAAACTGTGAATTTGAGACCCCGAATCAATCGTTGGACCCATGCTCGTAGGGATTTGAACTTCAGCAGCCTGCTTGAATCTTCATTGGTGCAACCACATTTCGTTGTTGCAGGCGAAGGTATTGACCAGCCGATCGAAAGTATGCCTGGTATTCATCGCCAATCGACTGATGTATTGCTTAAGACCATCGCAGCTGACATGGAAATTGGCCTTAAGTCTCACATGCTTTTTGCAGTCCTCGACGAGCATGAAAAAGATGCTACTGCAAGCGCTGCCTCTTCAAAAGACATGCATCTCATACATGCAATACGTCAATTGAAGTCTCAATTTGGTGANGATATTGTGCTTCTCTCGGATGTGTGCTTGTGCACTGCTACAGATCACGGTCATTGTGGAATTATTCACAATGAACAAATCGATAACGACCTTTCTGTTGCTGAATTATGTAAAATCGCCGTGTCTCATGCAGAAGCTGGAGCCGATTACATATCTGCCTCTGATATGATGGACGGACGGGTTTTGGCAATCCGTAATGCTTTGGAAAGTGCTGGATTTGTGAACACAGGTATTCTCTCTTATTCAGTCAAATACGCCTCATCTTTTTACGGGCCATTCCGAGATGCTGCTCATTCAGCACCTTCTTTTGGCGACCGNGGTAGTCATCAAATGGATATTCGTTCAGGATATGGAGAAGCGATTTTAGAGGCTACCAGTGATGAAGCTGAAGGCGCTGATATCATTATGATTAAACCTGCAATGACCTATCTGGATGTTGTTCGCAAAGTAGCAGATGTTGTGACACGACCGGTCGCAGTTTACAACGTCAGTGGCGAATATTCGATGGTCATGGCTTCGACTTCAGATGACCTCTCTCGTGGAAAGATGGTCCGTGAGATATTCCATTCATTCAAAAGGGCCGGGGCTGATATAATTGTGAGTTACCACGCCCGTGAGGCAGTGACTCGCAATTGGCTCTGAGGTGTTCATGTGCAACGACAAAAATCCGATTCGCTTCACACCGAGGCTCTTGAGCACTTGGTGGGTGGGGTAAATTCCCCGGTTCGAGCTTTCAAGTCTGTTCATGGTAACCCAATTTATTTCGAGAAGGCATCGGGCGCTCTTGTGACGGATGTTGACGGCAATGAACTTGTTGACTTTGTCCAGTCATGGGGTCCTCTTGTCCACGGCCATTCACACCCAGAAATCCTCGATTCAGTCTATCAAAAGATGCAGAAAGGGACTTCATTTGGCGCACCTCACACCGGTGAGATTGAATTAGCAAAGAAAGTAAAGAAACGCTTCTCACATATGGATAAAGTTCGTTTTGTATCTTCTGGAACAGAGGCAGTCATGAGCGCAGTTCGTCTTGCTCGTGGCTATACTGGTAGAGACCTCTTGATTAAGTTCGAAGGTTGTTATCATGGACATGTTGATTCCTTGATGGTAAGTTCCGGCAGCGGTTTAGCNACCTTTGGTATCGCCAGTAGTCCGGGAATCCCGAAAGATACAGTCGCTACGACATTGATTGCACCACTGGATGATGACGAAGCAGTGGATTATCTGTTCCAAGAGCATGGCNATGAGATTGCAGCAGTAATCATCGAGCCACTGCCTGCCAACAACGGTCTTCTGGTTCANCGTCATGAATACCTCGCCAAACTCCGAGATCTCTGTCACCAACATGGTGCTTTGTTGATTTTTGACGAAGTGATTAGTGGCTTCCGTTTCAAAGATGGAAGTTATGGAGATATTTCCGGCGTTACCCCTGACATTACTGCATTAGGCAAAATCATTGGCGGAGGTCTTCCNGTAGGTGCTTACGGGGCTCGAAGCGAAATCATGGAACAATTATCGCCACTTGGCCCTGTTTACCAAGCTGGAACNCTTTCAGGCAATCCACTTGCTATGGCAGCAGGAATCACCACGCTTGACCTTCTGGATGATGAAGCGTATGACCGCTTGGAAACTCTAGGCCAAGTATTGGACAACTGTGTTGAGCCGGTTCTCAAGAAACATGGCTATCCGATGCGGCTTATGCGCCGAGGTAGTTTGTTTTGGTTTTCTCCAAGTTCAGCCCAACCACCTGCACGAGCGGACTTGATTCCCAGCGATGCAGGTATGTTATATTCTGATGTCCACAAGGGTTTACTTGAGAGAGGATACATGTTGGCGCCATCAGCATACGAAATTGGATTTATCGCTACTGTGCATGAGGAGCATCACATCCTCGGTATGGCCAAAGCACTGGATGAAGTCCTCGAGGAATTGGAGTGGTAATATGAACGGAAAACAGCGTATAGTTTCTGCTTTGAACCTTCAACCAGTCGACCGTACTCCCGTTTGGTTCATGCGTCAAGCGGGTAGGCATCTGCCAGAATATCGAAAGATAGCAGCAGAACATTCCTTCTGGGAGAGGTGTATGGATGTTGACTTATGCACCGACATCACCCTCCAACCTTTGAACAGATACAAGGGCATTGACGCAGCAATTATCTTCAGTGATATCTTGACTCCACTTCCAAGTCTCGGCTATGATGTAGAATACGGTGGCGGAATTCGAATCAGTGATTTTGATTTCTCTCACGTTGATGATTGGATTGATTTCAATGCTCGAAAGCACGCTCCTTGGGCTGCAGATGGACTCAAAGCAGTCGGCGAAGAGATTGGCGATTCAAAGGCTCGGCTCGGATTTGTTGGCTCGCCATGGACCATTTGCATGTATTTGTTGTCTGGTGGAACTGGCGACAAAGACTTCCACAACGCTCGTGCCAAAATCTATTCAAATCCGGAAGAGGCAGAAAACCTTCTTTTGAAGATGGGAGAGATTGTTGGTGGTCTTCTCGCAGATCAAGTCAACCATGGAGGTGCTGATGCAGTTCAAGTCTTCGATACCTGGGCTGGACTTCTTTCTCCTGAAACATACCGCAAGTTTGCTATGCCTGCCACACAGAGAACCATTGATGTGTTCCGTGAACGGGTTGATTCAAACGTTCCATTGATTCATTACGCCAAGGGTTCAGGACACCTGCATTCAGCCATTCGTGAACTTGATGTCAACGCTATCTCATTGGATTGGAGAGATAATTTGGCAGAGAATCGTGCACAATTCGGAGACCAACTTGCGTTCCAAGGTAATTTAGACCCATCGCTGCTTCACGGCTCGACGCAAATGGCACGATTGGCGACTCAAGATGTACTCAAAGCAGCAGGCGATAAACCAGGACACATTTTCAATCTCGGTCATGGATTTGCCCCGTCTGCGAGAATCGAGTGTGTTGAGACAGTTTTACGAGAAATTACAGGTGAGTAATATGCGTCAGTCGATGATCGACATGGTGCATGCGATTCAAGATGAAATCTGTGAAGCCCTTCGAAGCATTGACGGTGTCGATTACCGTCAAGATGAATGGACTCGAGAAGAAGGTGGCGGAGGACGAAGCAGAGTTTTTTCAGGCGGTAAAGTGTTTGAAAAGGCCGGCGTNAATGTCAGTGTCGTTCATGGNACTTTGAGNCCCCAAGCAGCACAAACGATGGGTGGCGGNCATGAGTTACAGGGCAAGGATTTGGATTTCTTTGCTACTGGNATAAGTCTTGTCTTGCATCCTCACAATCCAATGGCCCCTACCGTTCATGCCAACTATCGATATTTTGAGCGTGGTGAAGGCAAGAAAGAAGGAAGTTGGTGGTTTGGTGGAGGGGCAGACTTAACGCCGAGTTATCTGTTTGNAGAAGATGCAAAACACTTCCATCAAGTTCTCAAAAATGCTTGTGACCACCACCAAGTTGCAGACTACCCTGCTTACAAGAAATGGTGTGATGATTATTTCCACATCAAACACCGAGGTGAGCGTAGGGGTCTAGGAGGNATTTTCTTTGATGACTTAAACAGCGGTAGTAAAGAAGAATGCTTCCAATTTGTATCCGAATGTGCGCAATCGTTCTTACCGTCTTATCTTCCTCTTCTCGAGAAGAGAAAGGACCTTCCATTTACCGATGAGCAAAAACAATGGCAACAACTTCGNCGAGGTCGATATGTCGAATTTAATTTGGTCTATGACCGAGGAACAAAGTTCGGCCTCACGACCAATGGGCGTATTGAGAGTATTCTCATGTCACTCCCCCTTACGTCTCGTTGGGAATACTGTCATGAAGTGACGCCTGGAAGTCAAGAAGACCTCCTGTTGCAGGTTCTCAAAGAGCCACGTGATTGGCTAAATGATTGAAGAAGGATGTTGCCATGTCAGACGTTGCAAGTTGGACTCGTCACGGCGTTGAAATGCGACGTCCACTTTTTGTGAAAGATTCATTGTCTNAGTCANAGAAAGTAGTCATTGTAGGCGGTGGCCTTTCAGGAATGTGTAACGCATTTCGTATTGCACAGAAAAGCCCGAATGTTGAAGTTATTTTAATTGAAAAATCCGAACGCCTTGGAGGTGTCATATCGACATGGTCAGAAAACGATTGGGTTTGCGACCTTGCAGTTAATGCAACGAGAGCTCACCCTGCCTTTTGGAGACTGATCGACGATCTCAATCTTTCTAAGCAATTCAAACCTTCACGAAAAAGAGCGAAATCACGGTGGGTGTTAATTGGAAAGAAAAAACATCGTCTGTCGCCTTTAACCTTGTTCAAAATCGGACCAATCCGCCTTATTCGAGCANTAAGAAAGGCTAGAAAGGGAGGCGCTTCAGTGGCTCAATTATTACCACATAAACAGATTGCAGATGCGTTGACACTCGGGATTGTTAACACCACTTCNGAGCATGTTGATGCTGATTTCCTCATGCCTTCTTTAACTAAATTCGGCCCGTCACCTCCAATAAGAAGTTCCAGTTTGAAGAAGCGAATCAAAGCCTCTTATCCACTTTTCACACCAGAGAGAGGTTCAGTTGCTTCNCTTGAAGGCGGAATGTATTCACTGATTGAATCATTACAACATCAACTTGAATCGATGGATAATGTGACAATCATCACTGGCCATGCAATTGAATCTCCCCAAACAGCAGCCGATGAATTTGAGGTGCCAGTTCAATCGGTAGTTTGGACTGCTCCAGTTGTTGAACATGGAAGGACACTNNCAAAGTTGAGCGTGTTTGCTGTAGGATATCACAACGAGGATGTCNCACATATCGACTATGGTTATGGGACTTTGATTCCAGATGNTTCAATCCCAATCAGTGGTATTCTTCACGAGAGCGACCTTCACCATTCTCAACGCGCACCAGANGGTCACCGCTTGTTTCGAATNATGGCACCACATACACGTTGGGATGGCGATGAAACCAAGATTCGNAAATCTATAGAACGGCTGTTAAGCGACAAGAATCCNNTACTTTTCAAAAACCTCGGNGTTCANACTATNCCGAGTTATCCACCAGGATATATGCAAGGGCTTTCCGAGAGATTCACNGATTGCAGTTATGCCGGATGGGGCGTAAGTGGAGTTTCGATAACCCACGTGGTCGATGAAGCAGAGCGAGTTGCAGAACTTTTCTAGGCTGCAAGAGTTGAACTGAACTTCTTGTGTATCATCTTCTCAAGTCCTTCAATCCAATCTTCGTTATCGTTGAGGCATTTGATCACCGTCAACTCTTCTCCGCCAAGCTCATCAAAGTGTTCACGAATGCCGATGTCAAGTTCCTCAAGAGTTTCCAGTCCGTCAGCGAGGAATGCAGGAGCCACGATGGCTAGTTTTTTGATGCCTTTTTTGGCTAATTCTTCGACTTTATTCATCGTTGAGGGTTCCAGCCATTTCACTGGTCCAAGCCGGCTTTGAAAACTGATGGACCACTGTTCTGGCTTGAGACCAAGTAGACCAACGACTGTATGTGTTGTCTCAAAACATTGATGGCCATAACACATCGTGTTTGCATCGGTTTTAATCGAGCAACAGTTGTCTGTTTTTTGGCAATGTTTTTTGCTTTCATCAATTCTTTTGACATGCGAAACAGGAAGTCCATGGTATGAGAAAAGCANGTGTGTGTCTTCATCAATGTGCTCTTGAATGGAATTCGCAAGAGGGACAACATAATGCTCATCGGTTTCAAAGTGACCCATTTCGATGATTTCAGGATTCCAATCTAATTTTTTCAGTTGTTTGTATGTGTGTTTGAGAGATGATTCGGTCGTCGCTTGGGCAAAGTGTGGAAACATGGGTAAGAGAAGAAGTTCTTCAACACCTTTTTCACGTAATTTCTCGAGCCCACTGAGGATGCTTGGGTCTCCGTAGCGCATCGCAAATTCGAACTCTATATCTTCAGATTTTTGAGCGAGAGACTTGGTTATTCGATCGGAATATACGCGCAACGGTGAGCCTTCATCCATCCATATTTTTTGATAAAGCGGAGCAGTTTTTCTCGGCCGCACCCTCAAGATGATTCCTCGCACCAGGAGGTGACGAAGTGGTGCAGGGATGTCGATTACATCAGGNTCGAGAAGGAATTCCCTCAGGTATTTCCGAACGGATTCGACAGTTGGTTCAGTAGGAGTTCCTACATTGATGAGGAGAACTCCTTTCTTACCCATGACCAAATTAAGAGACTCATGCACTTAATGATTTGTTCTCAACCTACTCCATTGGCAGGTATTGTCCTTCACCATGCATTCGATGAAAACTGCTCAAATGGTGGACGTGCCGAGCCAACAAAAGAAGCGTTTGTCGGTATCTCTTTTGTGGCTGAACGGCCAACAGAGTTGCTTTGAATCGTTTCTGGTGGACGTGCCGAGCCAATGAAAAAGCAAAATGAAGCGTAATTTTCATGGCGCACGTTCCACTCTCGTTGAGTCAAATGTTGGTGAGAGTGGACGTGCCGAGATTTGAACTCGGGGCCTCTACCATGCCAAGGTAGCGATCTTCCAACTGATCTACACGCCCAAATGGGTGCTTTCGCAGTCATCCCACTTGAACGCCCATCATAAGCATTGCCAACTCGTCATGCTTGTTTTTTCATCGGTTTGCACTGCTTCAGTGACTTGTTTTGTGCCTCCTTTAAGTACTGTAGGCTGGTTACTTTTATGGTAAGTAAAATGAGGCGAAATGACATCGAAAAAGACCTGCAAAACGCACTTGATAACGGCCATAATGTCTGGGCTATTGGTGATGTACATGGCTTCTCTATGACCCTTGAAGCATTGCTTGATCAATGTGAATTATCCATGGATGACCGAGTGGTTTTACTCGGAGATTTAATTGACCGTGGACCTGATAGTTTTGATGTTGTGCGTATCGCTCGAAGTGACCCTCGCATTCAGTGCGTCAAAGGCAACCATGAAGACATGATGGTAAATGGATTTAAGCTTGAGTCACTCCAAAAACCAGACAGTGATATGGTGACCTGGCTTCATAACGGAGGATACGCAACAGTCGCCTCCTATATTCGAGATTATACCGATGATTTTGGTCATGAAGATTCAGAACGACTCCTTGCCCAAGTCGAAGATGACAAGGAATGGATGGAACGTCTGCCATCTCACCTCATTCTTGACCAATGGCGTTTGGTTCATGCAGGTTATGACCCAAGACTCGATGTTGAAGACCAAGAAGAAAGTGTACATCTATGGATTCGAAGACCCTTTCACTCAGCTACCAAACCAATTGACAAACACCGTACAGTGCTGTTTGGACACACACCCACAATGTCGCTCAACCATTCAATGGGCCCAGAGGGATGGGGAAAGCCATGGTATTCAATCACTGCAACGGTCGATGGCCGTTCGGCAAGTATTGGTTTAGATACATGTGTCTTTCATGATGAGAAGAAACCTGCTTTGCTCACTGCTTTCAATTTACAAACGCTTGAAGTTCGACAAATCCAACGTGTGGAGCCTTGGGATTTAGAAGACAGAGAACGAGCAAAGCAATACTAAACCGTCTTTTTTGAGCATGTAATCAATATATACCGCAACCTACTGGCATAGGTGTATGAACAAGATTCCTGTCTACCTTTGCATAGCCATTTTACTTGGTCAAGTTCTGTTATTTTCAGGTGAAGAGAATGCTTTTCACTCGACTTTGGATTCCGAATTCGATAATGAAGAATCGTTCATGACTCAAGGACGTTATGATCCTGAAGAAGCGGTTTGGCAAATCGAAACGATTGACCAATCCTCCTCCTCGTCCTACGGCGAATTTATGGGGAAATATAACAAATTACAAATCGACTCATACGGGAAACCTCACTTGACCTACCTTTCACCAACAGGCAATGCAATGAATATCAATTACACATTTTTTAATGGTCAAGCATGGAATACCGACACAATTGCCCAATCAGGAGGAAGTCCATGTTTTGATCTTGATTCATCCGATATTCCTCGAGTCGGATTATACACATATTCTTCCTCAAATACTGCCGACATTAAATTGGCGACACCACCAGCCCAATCTTCAAGTCCATGGAGTCTTGAGATGATTGACAATTCGTCGGCGAATATGGGCAGTAACTGTGACATGGTCATTGGTCAAGATGGCGATATTTACATGATTTATTGGGAATTCCATACGAATAATTCTGCTCTCCATTTTGCACATCATAACGGTAATTCATGGACCAAATCAGTTCTTGACAATGATGGGGGAGGCTTCTCCTCTTTGGAAATGGATGACGATGGAGATCTTCACGTCGTCTATCAAGATATAGCCAATGGTGGATTGAAATACGGTATCAATGAAGGTCAGGGCTGGACCTTATCTTCGCTGGACGCTTCTGCGTCAGGACGAGGTAATTCTTTAGATTTTGACAGTGATAACAACCCCCATGTTTCCTATTTTGATTTGTCGAATAACAGTGTGAAATATGCACAATTGGTGAGTACAGGTTGGTCGATTTCTACAGTTAAATCAGGTCTTTCTTGGACAGATAACTCGACTTATTATTCAGAAACTTCAATTGCCATTGATTCCTTTGACGATGTTCATATTACATACTATGACACAGGTCTTCAACATGCGTTCCATGGTGATAATTCTTGGGAATTCAAAGAGATTGACTCGGTTGTAAACATTCAGGGCACTTTGGAAATTGTCATAGATGGGAATGATAAAATTCATATTTCTTATCACGACAAAGACAATGAAAGCTTGAAGTATGCTACTTCTCAAGATTCTCAAGATATCTGGGATTTGTCGATTGTTGATTCTCAAGCGGATGTAGGAGAATATTCCTCCATCGTTCTTGATTCCAATGATGATACTCACATTTCCTATTTTGATGCATCCACAAAGGACTTGAAGTATGCAACTGATGTTTCTGGACAGTGGGCTACATACACGATTGACTCTGAGGGCGATGTTGGTTACGGTTCTTCCATTGCTATTGATTCGAATAATGCGCTTCATATCTCGTACGATGATTCGACCAATGGTGACCTCAAATACGCTACGAATGTCAATGGAACTTGGGAAATCTCAACGATCGAAAGTCAGGGCAATGTAGGTGCTTATTCATCGATTGGCGTTGATTCATATGAGAAGGTACACATCTCCTACTATGACGCAACAAACGGTGATCTTCGATATGCTACCAACCAATATCAAAACAGTCAATGGTCATTGGCTTCAGTTGCCACTTCGGGTAATGTAGGACATCATACCTCACTCGTCATTGATTCCGACAATACCGTTCACATTTCGTATATCGATTATGATGACGAGGCGCTTCATTACGCCAAAAATACTTGGGGGCCTTCGGGTTGGGTGACCAGCGTTATTGATTCAGATTCTCATTCAATCGGTTCCTCCACCTCAATTGCCGTCGATGACTCGAACAAGGTCCACATTTCTTACCAAGATGTCACCAATAAGAATCTAAAATATGCAACAGATGAATCTGGTTCATGGACGACTGCGACTGTTGATGCCTTAGGGGATGTAGGCGATACTTCCAGTATCACTACCGACTCTGAAGGTTTCGTACACATCTCTTATTTTGATGATACAAACGAAAACCTGAAACATGCTACAAATTACAATTCTACACAAACTCCTCCGACTTGGATGATTATGACCGTTGATTCTTCAGGTGCTGTAGGCGAATATTCTTCAATAGCGTTCGACTCTGAAGACAGAGCACATATCTCTTATCATGATTCAACAAACTCTGATTTGAAGTATGCTACTTCCGAGGGCCCTCAAGACGGTGAAGGCATAACCGACCCGGCGAATGCGACTGTTTGGTTTGACAATGTAGGATATGCCTCGTATGCACCTGATGAAATTTCAATTTCTTTTGAGATCTATACCGATTGTGAATGCAGCCTCAAGGCTTGGGCCTATTTGGACGTGTATCTCAACGGAACAAAAATCGACACTCCTTTTGGAACCGATTATACGGTATCAGATGATTCGAGCGTTTCCAAAACTGTAGTTTGGACAGCTCCGAATACNGGGGTATATGATTTCTATCTGGCTCTTTTCACCGGTGAACAAGGTCCATCTACGAAGGTCGACGATGCATGGATACAATCGATTTCACTGACGGGGAGTGATTGGCAAACTTCCACCCTTGATTCAAATGGCGACCTTGGAGTACACACTTCAATGGCTGTTGATTCAACCGGAGACCTTCACATTGTCTATTATGACGGCACGAATGAAGAAATAAAGTATGCTACTGATGAAAGTGGTTCATGGGTCTATTCTTCAATCGATATTGTAGGCACAGCAACGGGTACATCAATCGCTGTTAATTCAAATAATGCTGTATCCATTGCCTATTATGAGGGTACCAACGGCTACCTCAAATATGCAACACAGGATGATGATGGTTCTTGGGCATTGACAACGCTCGATTCTTCAGGTGATGCTGGTGCTTACCCCTCATTGGCGTTTGATTCAAATGATAATGCGCACATTTCCTACTGGGACTCTACCAATTTTGATCTCATGTATGTCACTGATGTGAGCGGCTCGTGGGTCATCGATACTCTCGACTCATCCGATGATGTTGGTGCTTGGAGTTCAATCGGAATTGATTCTGCCGATAAAGTACATATTTCCTACTATGACTCCACCAATCTCAACCTCAAGTATGCCACCGATACCAGCGGTTCTTGGGACTATTCAGTTGTTGACATTTCTGGAAGTGCGGGTAGTTACTCTTCTCTGATTATTGATTCAAGCGACGACATTCACATCTCCTATTATGACGGTATGGTCGGCAACCTCCTGTATGCAAATGATGAGACCGGCTCATGGACAACGACGATTGTTGACTCTGTTGGCGATGTTGGTTTGCACAGTTCCATAGCCTTGGATTCAAACGATGATGTTCATATCTCTTATTACGACTATGCTTCGAACTATGACTTGAAATATGCAACGCAGAGTTCTGGTAGCTGGGATAGAAAAGTCATTGATTCGGATGCTAACGTTGGAGGGTTTACTTCAATGGTCATCAGTTCGGATGATGATATTTTCATTGCCTACCGAGATGTCACGAACCAAGATTTGAAGATTGCATCCAATCTTAACTTCATTTCAAATCAAGCAAACGAGACAGTTGAATCCGTCATTGGATGGTATGAGCAGTGGAATGAATCAGTCAATACCATTCTTTCAATGAACTCTACCGCATACAATCTCGAAGAAGACCGAAATTATTTGATTCAGACGCTGCTGTATTATAGTTCAAATAATACAGAAATTTATACTGAAAATTTCAATTTTTCCGGTGCAGATTGGATTAACTATGTCACTCCTACAACCGGATTCTCGCTTTCGTCTGATGAAATTACACGAGGCGTGGAATATTGCTTCATTTCGAAGTTATTTTATTCAAGCAACTTACTCTCCACTGCTGATTCATGTCTTACCATCCCTCAACTTCAAGACAATAATGACAATGAAAGTGAAGGTGATGATTTTGACGGTGACGGTGTCCCTGATGAGGACGACGATTGTTATGATGGTCGAACGGATTGGAGTTCAACCACAGCTTCAGATTATGATTCAGATGGATGTCAAGACTCAACAGAAGATTGGGATGACGATAATGACGGCATTGATGATCAAGAAGACATGTGTCCCACCGGTTCACTTGGCTGGTATGCTTTTGATGCATCAAACCCAGACAACGATTACGACGGTTGCCAAGATTCTGATGAAGATTTAGATGATGACGATGATGGCTACCTCGATACAGAGGATACCTGCCCAGTGAGTCGCCGAGGNGCAGTCGTTGATGAGACCGGATGTGAAACTTCATTCCCTGATGAAGATGGAGACGGTGTTGCTGATGACTACGATCATTGTGAAGATACGGATCTCGATCAGGAAGTCGACTGGCATGGGTGTGATATCTGGGANGACCAAGACAACGACGGCGTTCATGACAATGAGGATGAATGTGAAGATACGCCTGAAGGCAGTACTGTTGATGACAAAGGTTGCGTCNAAGAAAATGGTAATGGTTCAGACGGTAATTCGACTGACAATTCATCAAATACTGGAAATCAAACAGGNGATGGAAATGAAACTGTTGTTGATGATGACCCGATCGAAGAAGATGAAGATGAAATCGTTGACCTTCTTGCAGAGGACTGGTATGAAGAAATCCCTATTCTTGGCTCATTGATTGAACAGGCTCAAACNAAATACGGCCAGTATGCGGGAATCAGTGTTCTTTCGGTCACCATTCTTGGTTATGTCTACCGTGGCTTAACAATGCGTTCAGAGTATAAGATGAGTAAGCGTGTGAAGAAATTCAAAAAGCNAATCTCAAAGGCCGGTAGTGCGAAAGCGTTACGGCATATTCAAACGGAAATAGAAGAGGCTGACGGCCGGAGATTATTGCCCCAAGGCGCATTAGGTGACTTGCTTTCTCTCATTGAATTACGAGCTGAAGATTTAGGATTAACCGATTTCATCACACAGGATTCTTTGATTGAGGCGGGCATTACTCGCGATGAGTTACTCGATGGTGTTGATGCTCTGAATCAGGCCCGAGAAGATTTGGCCAACGCTCAGTTTGAATCCGAAAATTCACGAGGCCGTGGACCTCCTGGTCTCTCACGTTCTGCTTCAATCCCGCCGAAGCAGGTTGCTACTGCAACCTTGAAAGGAGCGGGCAAAGGCGGCGGAGTCAAGCGTCCATCTTACCATCCAAAGGACCTCAATCGTGATGGTTCGGTCGATGAAGAGGATGAGGAAATTTGGGCGAATATGTCGCAGAGTGAACGTGATGCAAAGCGAAATCAATCGGCCAGGTCGCAAACGAACATCGCTGCGCAAGTTGTCGCCTTTTCCAAGTTGCCTCCAAATTTGAAATCTCGATGCCACTGTGGCAAAAAGAAGGCTTACGGAAAGTGCTGTTTCAAGACAGACATGTGTCCCTGTGGAAACGGTAAGAAGTTCTACAAGTGCTGTGCCAAGGAACGCGGCTACTGATCGTTGAGCGTTCTTCAGCCGAGTAGAGTTTGGCACAGTTCTTGAGGGTGGAGCCTTACGCCTTGTCATGGACGAGGTTCGAAAGACCGAATCAATTCCGC
This sequence comes from Euryarchaeota archaeon TMED99, assembly GCA_002170315.2. Lineage (GTDB taxonomy): Archaea > Thermoplasmatota > Poseidoniia > Poseidoniales > Poseidoniaceae > MGIIa-L1. The sequence continues at coordinate 25,284 of NHFA02000012.1, read as the reverse complement.
TGGCCGAAACGCCAATCCCGTCTCACGAGCCGTATCTCCCCGTCGAATTAGTACAATCGGCCTTGCAAAGTTTATCTGGCGTTACAGATGCTGTTTTTCGACCTTGGATCAGTGAGCGAGTAACGCTCATTTGGCTTGAAAATGAATCAAAACGACTGGGAATGACTCGATTTGAAGAGGGTCCCAATGAATTAGCCCGCCGTCGACGTTTGCGTATTGACCCCGGAGAAGTCACCATTGGTTTGCATCCAGCATTACTTGAAGATGAACGTCTTTACAACCATACCTTTGTTCATGAGTTTCTCCATGCTGCAGGCCTGACTGCTCACTCTGCCCAACACGAGGAATTGACCCAATCTGTTGCTCCGTCACCTTCAATGAAGGAGTCTTTACTTTTGCAAAGAATACGTGATTCCGTCTTGGGCGATTCGCAAATACAGCAATGGAAATGCAGTCACTGTGGCTATGAATGGAAGCGAACAACCGTTCGACGACCGACTCGGTGCCACAAATGTGCAAGACCTCTCTAAGCACGCTTTCGATGGTTAACCTTCATCAAGTGTGAGCGCCGCCCTCGGGATAAGGACGTATAGTGTAGCTGGATATCACTTTGGCCTTCTAAGCCGAAAACCCGGGTTCGAATCCTGGTACGTCCGCCTTCAATTTATTCAGAAACGGATGACTGGTGTTTTTGCAGCATCAATTTTCCGAACAGTGGTGGTAAGAGCGCAAGCCAAAACATTCCATAGTATCCTGCGGGGAGTTGTGGTGATTCATCGTGAACGGTCAAGCGTTCATATGAGGTGCTTGATCGAAGGTGGTGGGATGGATGGAGTGGTAGTTCCAAGAGCGTCCAACGTGAGAGACGACGACGACTTTCCCAAGCATGACTTGCATTGGGTCGCTCATCCATTGCCCTGGTTAAGCCATGGTGTTGAATGTAGTTGACAAATTCCAGTAAGTAGATGGCTACTGCGGCTTGACCAAGGAAGGCTACAAGGTAAGGCCAGCCTGCAAATCCAAGTGCAAGAAGAAACGCGATTTCGATAAGCAATGAGTTTCTTGTATCGACAGGACGTGCTTTGAAGGCCCCTTTCACTTGCCGTGGTAGAGTTTGAAGAACATGATAGTAAATTCCTCTGCCCCATGGCGAGGATGTCGGGTCAACGTCACGAGCCCAGTGTTTGTGATGTGTATGGTTGTGTTCTGTTGTGAAGTGAAGATAAAGAACGCAAAATAAGGTCATCCGGGCGGACAGCCAACTGAACGACTTGGGCCGGCGATGGCCTAATTCATGCGCAGCAACGATTCCCGATGCGCCGTTTGAAAGCCCTGCTGAAAGGAATCCCATGGTCGTGAAAACGGTCAAACCGTCGAGAGAAATTCGCCAGAAAAGAGCGAGGAGCACTACAGGAACGAACCAAGCATGAAGATGAGCGATGATGTTGTGGGCTCTTCCTTCCTGCAACGGGTCTGTTGAGGATGATTCACCAAGAATCAGTTCAAGAAACGGATAGATGCCAAGAAGAAGGACCAAAGTGGTGGCCATCCAAACTCCACCGAGCCAAAGTGAAACAAGGGTTACAGCCGGTGTGAGCAGTCCCCACAAATGCGGAACCCATCTTCGGGTCATGAAATTGCTATGAAGTCGGTCCATGTAAAGGCTTTCAATTTGTTTCAGTTTTTTTAGAGGAGGAACTTCTTACACTCAAAATCAACGCTTTTTTCAGTATTTGATTCAATGGTTTAACCCGATGCTATCATATATGGATGGTTGGTGGCATGCTCGTTCACCATGAAGCGAGGCTCACGTGCTTGGAAAAAAACCGGTAACCAACGGTGGAAGTGGCGTAAGAAGAAGTTGCGCCGACGAAAGCGTGCTCGTAAGCAAGCCAAGTCTTGATTTTCTGAGTGAATTACCCACTGGGGGTATAGTATAGCTTGGTAGTATCGGTGGCTCCAAACCACCTGGGGGGGGTTCAAATCCCTCTGCCCCCACTGTAACGCTCTCTATTCTACAATGTTCATTTTAAAAAAAGAGAATGTGAATTTTCAACGAAGGCATATGTTCTTGATACATGCCATTACCGGAATAACGAGGGAAGTCCATGCGTCGTCTACTTGCTCTGCTCCTTTTTGCCGTTATGATGGGTCCTGTTACGGGTTCAATTGCTACCGGAAATTACGATGGCCGTAGTGAATGGTCAAGCGTAACCGGTGAAGGTTTGCAATGGATTCATTCAGATCAAACGTTCCAAATCCCTGAGCAAACTACTCCTGAATGGGTTGATGATGATACGCCATGGTGGGAGAGAACAAATCTTGACCAAAATCGAAACGAGATTCATGATACGCTTGAATCTATGAGCGGGGTTACCGGTATTGGTTTGGTTTACCAAACAGATGTGACTCAAAACCACCTCGCTGCTCTTGATGAACTTGGTTTAGTTGTGGTTGATGTTATCGATGCTGTTAACGGCGTTCTTCTCGGTCAAGTCAATGTTTCTCTTGCAACAACTCTTGCCGCTCTTGAAGACGTGGTGATGGTTGAGAAATACGGCAACGTTATCTTTTATGGAGACGTTCAAACTCCTGCGGTTAAAGCCAGCAATTCCAGTTTCTATCCAGTTGGTGCTTGGGACCTTGGCGTCTCTGGTGCAGGCGTGAACATCGCAATGGTTGACACTGGTGTGGATAACGAACACCCTGGACTCAGCGAGAAATTCGTTGCTGGCTACGATGCAGTTTGTTATACGCCATCAGACCCTATTTGCATCGCTGCTGGCGGTGGCTTGAGAGAAACCGATGGAACTTTTGACCCTGATGACGGCAACCAACACGGNACCGCATGCATGGGTATGGCTGCTGCAACTGGAATCGATGCCAGNGGAGCACAAACTGAATTTTATGGTTCAGCGCCCGATGCTGCACTGGTCGATGTCCGAATCGGAACAGATGCAGGAGCCGGACCGTTTGAAAATTATATTCTTGAACAAGAGTTTTACGAATCAGCAATGAATGGNATTCAATGGATTATCGACAATAAGGATACTGAATGGCAAGATGCTGATGGCACCAATTACGGAATCGATATCCTCTCTCTTTCTTGGGGAATTACTTCTCATGAAGGCGGTGGTTCAGATGGCGGTGATATGCACAGTGAAATTCTCGATGTAGCCATGGAGGCAGGAATTGTCGTCAGTGTCGCCGCTGGAAACGATGGTCCGAGCAATGAAGGNCTTTCTGGCATGGGCTCNTCCTCTCTTTCNGTCACCGTAGGTGCAACAGATGATTTGAACACCGTAAATCGTGACGATGATACCATCGCTGGATATTCATCTCGAGGACCACGTGCAGATAACGGTGATGGGAATCCTCTCAATGAACTCAAGCCAGAAATTTCAGCACCGGGTTCCAATATCATTCAAGCAGAAGGTTGTGTGACATCAGGTAGTTGCANNAATNTNCTNNGTGGNGATGCNTCAGNNAANGGNTANACGAGCCGAGGTTCTGGAACTTCGTATGCCACACCAGCGGTTTCTGGAATCATGGCTTTGATGCTNGAAGCGAACCCNGACCTCTCNCCAGCGGAGATTAAAGAAATCCTCAAACTGACTGCAGAACGTCGAGGCGAAGCAACTCAACCTGATGTTGATCCATTCTGGAACCGTGACTTTGGCTGGGGGATGGCTGATGCATACGAGGCTACGAAAATGGCTTTCTTACTCAAAGAACAGAATTTGACTGGTGCAGTGGACATCTTTACTCAAGTCCACATCGTCAATGCATCGATGAATTCAAGCAGCGACTTGTATGTCATTGAAGGCATGGCTTGGAGTCAAGCAAGCTCGGTTAGTGCAGTGGAATATAGAATTGGTAATGGTGATTGGAAGAGCGCTTCATTCGATGAAACAAGTGGTCAACTTGCAGCATTGCAACGCTTTTCTTGGACCATCGCATTGGACCTCGACGCTCTTAACAAAGGAAACCAGTCCATCGAAATCCGTGGACTCAATGATGCTGGAGTNCAATCACTGCCTCTCTCAACGATGGTCTTGGGCACAGGTGCTGGAAGTTCAACTGCTGGTGAAGGATTTATACAATCACTGACCATTGGCACCTTTGTGGTGCTGTTCATGCTTCTTGTAACTCTGTTGAATGCACGTGTTCAATCACCACTCACTCTCTTNCCAAATGATTCTGAAGCCTCTATCGAAGCAGTTATTGAAGCAGATGCTGAGATGGCAGATGCTATTGACGCGATTCTCGTGGAACAGCCCTCCAAGGGGAAAAAGAGTGATTAGCGCTTTTTGATGCCTTGAATTGAAAAGGCATNCGTTCTTCGGTGATATTATGCGAACGTTCAGTGACAGGGCTTTGAACATCCAACCGACCGGCGTTCGTAAGATGTTTGATTTGGCCGGCGATGATGTCATTTNTTTCGGACTTGGAGAGCCTGATTTTCAACCGCCACCAGTTGCTATTGAAGCATTTCACCAAGCGATGCTNGATGGNCGNAACAAGTATACGACAACAGCAGGCTTGCCCCTCTTNCGTCAAAAAATTGCAGATTCATGGGAAGCCTATCAATCCGGTATGGATGAGAACAATGTCTGCATCACAATGTCGGGAACCAACGCTTTACTCAATCTCTTTTTGAGCCTNGTTAATCCAGGTGATAATGTCCTCTTGCCTGAACCTTATTTCCCGTTGTATGGTCCAGATGTATCGATTGCTGGAGGTGATGCTCGATACTATTCATGTTTGTTTGAGAACCAATTCATACCTCAAGTTGAAGATCTTGAAAAACTCGTNGACCAGAATACAGTGGCCATTTTGTATAATTTCCCGAGCAATCCGACTGGAGGTACTTTGGATACTCAACAGCGTGATGAATTGCTNGCTTTTGCACAAAAGCATGACCTCTGGTTGATTTCAGATGAAGTCTACGACCGAATTGTATTCGAAGGAGAGCATGTTTCTTTCATGGGAACTGGATATGAGCGGGTGCTTCTTGTCAATTCATTCTCGAAAACATTCGCTATGACTGGCTGGAGAATGGGTTACATCATCTCAACGAACCGTGAAGCAATGCAACAAATCATCAAGATGCAATATTACATTACTGCGTGTTCAAACGATGCTATGCAATATGCAATTCTTGCTGCGATGGAACACGCCAGTGATTATCCAGACATACTATCAGCAGAATTCAAGCAGCGTTGTGATTTAATCGTTGAAAGACTGAACGCTATGCCCGGCGTCCAATGTCACAAACCAAAAGGTGCCATCTATGTGTTCCCAAAGGTTGAGGTTCCAAACATGACCTCTGAGGAAGTGGCCTTGGAACTGCTTAAAGACGGAGTCTTGTGTTCTCCTGGTTCAGCTTTCGGGCCTTCCGGNGAAGGCCACCTTCGTTTTGCTTACACCATCAGCCAAGAAGACATTTCACGCGGCATGGACAAGGTCGAAAAGACCCTTTTGCGGCTCCAATCCTGATTTGAGGTGAGTGAATGAGTTTTCTTTCTGCAGTTGGCTTTTTTGTTCTTGGAGGAAGTATTGGGCATGTTCTCCCCCGCTTTCCGACACTGCTTATGTCAAGAACTCGAGGCTTCAATACCAATTTCCCAAAACATCCTGAGGCAATTCCTCTGTCTCCGTATTTGACACAACGTGTGCTTCACATGCGAATGTTCTACTGGATGGGCCTGATTGTGGTTTTGTTCCCTCTCGGACTTGGAATTGCTTCGGTTCGTTGGGGGAATGCCGCTTTCGGGTTCGGNTTATGGATTGCAAGCGGTTGGTATCTGCTCAATCGTCTTCAATCATTNTTCGGCGGTCAAGAACCACCATGGACCAAGGAAATGGCGATTGAGTTACAGATGATCTCCAATCGGGAGGAATATGGTTCATCGTGCTGTAATTGGTTTTCGCCTTATTGGCAAGTCACTGGCGTGGTGTGTGTGAATTGTAACTCCAAACTTTCCAACATGCCAAGGCCAGACCTTGGACGCAAACGCAGTGAACGTAGACCACTTGGTTTTCTTCGATTACTCTTGAGTGATGGTTATCCGATTGTTGCCATGGCTGATGAAGAAGAGTGATGGCGAAAAGGAGGCGCTGAAGAATCAGCGTTTTGATGTCCGTGTGAAGGGCAATCTTTGAGATGGGTATGAATCAGCCTCATTCATGGGGCGGTATGCGCGACGCAAAACGTTGATACCCCGTATATGGCTCACCATCGTTGCTTTTTGTCAAGTTTTCTTGACGCCCTTTGTCGCTTTTTCAATCACTTATTTGGTTGAATTTTCTATTTTCGGAAACGGTGGAGCAATTCGTTTTGATCGAGAAATGATTCCATGGATTACGGCTGCGTCTTTGATGTATGGCATGATTGCTCTTTTGTTGGCACTTCTGCTCGGCGGATTTAGGCCATTGCGTGTCATTGAGAAGGGAGGCTGGGTACGCTTTTTGGGATTGAGCCGTCAGAAAGGCGATGCTGCTTCTCGACGTTTGGCACGGAAGAGTTACGCAAATTCTCCGCACGGACGATTGACCGTACTTGCTCATGAACGCTGGCTTGATGGTCATTCCATTCTCTCTACACACGGCGGATTAATTCTGTTAGCGGTTCCCTTCCAAGTCTTGCTCGCTACGGTTCCCTTGATGTTCGTTCTGATTATTCCTGATACGATAATGCATACAAATCGCCGACTCGAACTTGCACTTCTCGTCTACATTTTCGGGCTACTTTCAGCAGTTAAGGTCTATCCGAAAGTTGCTGANAAATACATCGGAATCGCCTCTTTTACTCGTAAATGGCTGATTTCAATGACCAAACTNTCATGGCTTGCNCCNGTTCTTGTGTTATGGCTCCTTGGTAGAGTTGCAAGTGTAGCCGTTATCGGTTGGATGGGACCAGACCTCAACCTTAGTATTAATTTGGAAAAGGAATTGTTTGAATCCTCTCTCTCTATTGGCTCGATTCCAGAAACTTCGTTTCTAGACTTGCTGACCGCATTGGCCGTTATGCCCTTGGCTGCCTTTACCACCATTGCGGTACTCGGTGCAGGCTCATCTGACCCTCCTGAATGGATGTATGATTATCGCCCACCTGCTGCCGAGAAAAAACCCCCATCGACCACTTCTAAGATTCTTGGGAAAACGGCAGGCATCGCGGTCTCAACAGCAACGACAGCGGCAGTTGTCGCATCGACCGCCATTGCTTCTAAAGCAACGACTGCTGCACAGGTTGTAAGTGCAGCCGTATCGGGTTCATCAGCTGTCGCTCAAGCCCCAGGTGCCGTTGGTACAATCAGTGATGGCATTTCGCAGATAGAGGGGATTGGTGAAGTTTCAGATATGTTGCCACCTGAGAGTGAAGATTTAGAGTTCCAAGGAATTGGAGAACTGTTTGACCAAACGCCAGACTCCGATGATATTTTTACGGATTCAGTCGATGAAATCACCATCCCTGATTTCAAACAACCATCGATTAAAGGGTTAAGGAAATTCCGTGATTAACCCATTTGATTCCACTGACCCCTACGGGGTCATCAAAAGGCCATCTCTATATGCCACTTGAATGTCCGAGGTTCTGTTGGTCTTATGCGTCGCATCACTCCTTTGACTCTAGTCGCCCTTCTCTTGCTCCAAACCCTTACCATGGGTCTTGCCGCTCCAGCCAGTGCTATTGAGGCACGAGGGGGAGCAAATGACGATTGGCTTGTCTCACAATTGACGATTGGAAATGCCAGTACATCCGCTGAAGTGTGGACACAATCTGATGGTACGACTGTTGAGTATTTGTTTGAAGGCGATTCGATTGAAATCTCGATGGAAATCCAGCGTGGTGGGAGTTCGTTCTCTGGGAAATCCTCTGCTGCTATGCTTCAAATTGTTCACCCAATTGGTTACGTAATGGAAACTTTCACTTGGACCTCTGGCGATCTCATCGGCGGCCAAAAAGCCTCTGAAACATTTGTCTGGACGCCAACAGCGGCCCACTCCATTCTCAACACGACGACAAACGACCTCTCTGGTGGTCTTATCATTCAAGCAATGGTTGACAAAGACTCAAACGGCGATGACCGAAATGAAAACGACATGTTGGAAAAGACGATTCCTATTGCCATCATGAAGGATCCGTTTGACGGAACGACAATTCAGCCTTCAACATTCATGTCTGCACGCTATCCCGTTGATGGAGGAGATGCAACAGGTCAAGGCTCATGGGAAGATTTGAGCGGCGGCGCTGTTGGCTCGAAGCACTGGGGCAATGCAGCATCTGGCAACAATTATCCTTCAAATGCACACGACCGTTTGGTTCATTCTTTCTTCTCGACAAATGGTCAAAATTGTGGTCCAAATGCTCAACTCGACCCTGGAATGTCACAAGCATATCAATACTATATTTGTCGAAACATATTCTATGCCTCGAACTACATTTCAACTCAAATCCACGTTCAAGCATGGGGTAGTGTAGCAGCAGGTGACAGCGTTTCTCTTGAAATGTGGAGAGGTTCTGGTTCACAAAACATCAATGAATCCATCGTTTACGATATCAGTGCAGGTAATCCAAGTCAAGCACCTGACCAATGGACTCGAATCAGTTGGGACCCACAAGTCACTTACTTGCAAAACCCATACGTGACAAATCAAAACGTGTTCCTCGGTGGAAACTCCTACACCATGGGACTGGTTCTACGCAGCGACAGCAGCGGTGCATCTGAAGGATTCCACATCGATGACTGGATTCAGTTTGGAATTCGTAAGGTTCAGGAATATACCTTGGATGTCTCTTGTGACGCTCCAGAAAACGGCTATTCAGCACCACCAAGCGCAATCCTCTCCTTGTATTGCGTTGTGACAAATAACGGCTACTCGCCTGCTACAATCCGTTCGGATTCCAACATCTCCAATCTTTCGTGGATGAACCCAGCTAACCCAATGATTCGTCAAGACGCAGTTTACATGAGTGCTGCAGGCTATCCAACAATGGTCGGTGACCACGATACAAGTATTCTGATTCCACCAATTCAAGGCGGTGCTTCGATTGACCTTTGGGTTAACCTGAGTATTCCTCCAGGTGCTGATGTTCAACAATTGACATGGCAACTGTGGCTGACCGATGCATCGGGACAAAATGCAGGTGAAAAGGCTCGAATTACTGCCCCGGTTGGTGTCACCGAACAATATGGTGTATCGCTCTCTTCAACGGTAGGATTGCAAGCAGGCTCAATGGGTCCGGGTGAATCTGGATTGGTACCGTTCCGATTGCAGAACTCTGGTAATCGTGATGCTTCGTTTAACTTGGCGACAACATTCTCCGAAGATGACTGGAGTTCTCTTTTGGTGAACGATACTGGCGCTCCAGTAGCGAATCCTGTCTATGTTGAACGTGGTCAAAGTATCAATCTGCAACTGAATATTACTGCAGCATCTCAAGCAAACCCAGGCACCGTTTCGTTCAACTTGCGTGCAACATGCCCATCATGCGGCGCCCTGTTTGGTAACGACGTCTTGGTGCGCAACATCGACGTTCCAGTTTATCGTGAAGTCTCTCTCGATGCTGATGAAACTGATTATTCAGGTGCTGCAAATGGAATTGCAAAGAAAGTCTACATCACCATCTCCAATACCGGTAACGACGATGAACAATATGACCTCTCTCTTACTCAGCAAAACTGGCAACTTGGAGCGAATCTTGCGACAAGCCAAACTGCAGTCATGGATGCTTGGGATGGCACATCGATTATTCAACTGAATCTTCCAATGCCGATTGGCCTTAGCCCGGGATTATATGGCCTTACGGTGAAAGCAACCAGCGTAGATGACCCTTCGGTCTTCACATCAATATCAATGACTGTTGACATACTGGATACCGCTGCAGTCTACGTTTCGGATGAAGACGCAGAACAATCCTATATCCCTGGTGAATCCGCTCAAACGATGAAGTTTGAAGTTCGAAACGATGGTAACAGTATTGACCGCTTCGCTATGTCTTTTGACCTCCCTGAAGGAATGGTTGCAGAGTATACCAATCTGTATGATGGAAAAACTCCAGAAATTGCAGTTGGTGCAAGTTACAACGTTTCAGTGCGATTCTCATTCATTGACGGAACTGATGGTCAGTTAACTCTCGGCGTTATTGCTACCAGTGTGAATGATGCCAACATTAGCGCAACGGGTTCTGCGACCTATCTTGTTGGTTCACAAAACTGGCTCAAAATCATCCCGACTGAAATATTGGTCATCGATGAGGCTGATCCGTTTGAAGCATGGTCGATGACGGTGACTGTCCGAAACCAATACACGACAGCACAGTCGGTTTCGATGAACCTGGATAACGGAGATTCATCCAACTGGATTCAATCCCGCATTGCTAACAACGACCGAACCTTTTCTCTTGCAGTCGAAGAAGAACGCCAAGTGACCGTGATTTTCACTGTGTCAAAGGTAACCCTCGACAATCTCGGACAACCCTCTCTCTACACGAACCTTACACTATGGGCTCAATCTCAAACTGTAAGCGATGCAGCAAGCACGACTCTGCAATTGCAGTTGATTGAAACGGGTGCGTCTTCTGAAGATGGAGCAAATTCTGATTCAGATGGAATCGATGTTGCTTCAATTCTCACTTGGGTTGGATTTATCCTCGTGTTCCTTGTAGGAGTCGGTGTTATTTTCCAAATTCTAACTGAAGAGGAAGAAGAAGACGATTACGGCGGATGGGGTGAAGAAGGCTACGAAGGTAGTGTTGAAGCAACCTATGGCGCTGTTGCAGCCGCTCCAACAGTTCCAGTTGCCGGAGCGCCTTACGAGGCACCATCGGCTATGCCTCCCGCAGCACCAGCAGCCATGGCACCGCCTCCTGCATATCCTGCTCCATCAGCTCCTTCACCTGACCTTGGAACTGCTGATTCAGCACCTCCTGTGCCTNCTGGTGGATTGCCAGAAGGCTGGACTATGGACCAATGGAATGTCTATGGACAAATGTGGCTTGAACAAAACGGCCAAGCCTGAATGGTCAGTTTTCCTCAAGCGTAGGGTTCAAGGCTTACTCGCCCTCGGCAAAGTTGCAACGGAGACGTTATCATGTATGGAAATGGACAAGCACCAATCTTCATTTTGAAGGATGGAACACAACGCACACGTGGACGAACAGCACAATCAAACAACATTGCTGCTGCAAAAGCAGTTGCTGATGCGGTACGTTCAACGCTCGGACCAAAGGGCATGGACAAGATGCTCGTCGATTCAATGGGTGACGTCGTCATTACCAATGACGGAGCAACTATTCTCAAAGAAATGGACATCGACCATCCTGCTGCCAAGATGATTATCGAAGTAGCCAAGACTCAAGAACAACATTGCTACGATGGAACAACTTCTGCAGTTGTCCTCTCTGGAGAACTCCTCAAGCGCAGTGAAGATCTCATCGAACAGAATGTTCACCCAACCGTTATTTGCGAAGGATTCCGATTAGCAGCAGAAAAGGCAGTTGGTCTCCTTGAAGGGCATGGTATTTCGACAGAAAACCAAGATTCAGTATTGATGGAGGTCGCAAAGACAGCCCTCACAGGAAAATCTGCAGGTGCAGTCAAGAGCTTCATGGCAGATATTTGTGTTCGAGCAGTAAACGCTGTTGGAATTATTGAAAACGATGAGCGTCTCGTTGACCTTTCGGATATTAAAGTGGAAAAGCGTCAAGGTGGATCAATCAAAGATTCAACTCTCATCGATGGTATTCTCTTGGACAAAGAACGCGTTCACGCAGGTATGCCTCGTTCCATTGCCGATGCAAAAATCGCTCTCATCAATTCGGCCATCGAAGTCAAGAAAACTGAAGTCGATGCAAAGATTCAGATTACCGACCCAAACCAACTCTCTCTTTTCCTCGAAGAAGAAGAGAATTACATTCGAGGTTTAGTCGAAAAAATCCAAGCCTCTGGTGCTACCGTTTTGATTTGCCAGAAAGGTATCGATGAATTGGCTCAACATTACATGTCAAAAGCAGGAATCTTTGCCATCCGAAGAGCNAAGAAATCGGACATGGAAGCTCTCTCAAAGGCGACCGCAGGACGTATTGTGACCAACCTTGATGACCTCACGCCTGAAGACCTTGGCCATGCTGCTAAAGTCGAAGAGCGAAAGATAGGCGAATCCGACATGACCTTCATCACCGGATGCCCAGAAGCAAAATCAGTTTCCGTTCTCCTTCGTGGTGGAACTGAGCACGTTGTTGATGAAATCCGCAGAGCCTTTGATGACGCTGTTGGNGTTGTTTCAGTTGCTTGGGAAGATGGCGCAGTGCTTACCGGTGGAGGCAGTGTCCTCGCTGCTCTTTCACGAGACCTTCGAACTTTTGCTGAAACCGTTGGTGGCCGAGAACAAATGGCAATTGAGGCCTTTGCATCCGCACTTGAAATCATTCCCCGCACGCTTGCTGAAAACGCTGGACTTGACCCCGTTACAACGCTTATTGAATTGCGCAAGGCACATGCTGATGGACAATCTCATGCAGGAATCAACGTCTATGAAGGCGGTGTTGTCGATATGAAGGAAGCCAATGTCGTTGAACCAATGCGAGTTGTGGAACAAGCGATTCAGTCTGCGACAGAGACGGCAATCATGATTCTACGAATTGATGACGTCATCTCTTCCAAGGGCGTTCCAATGGATGGCGGCATGGGTGACATGGGCGGCATGGGCGACTTCCAGATGTGAAGTCGGTAAGGAATTCATCTTCGAATCGGCGAAGTTTTTTTCGCAAAGAGTTGCTCTTCGAACACACGGTCAAATGCGAACCTTCAAAGGCCACTCAAGAGTGGCAAACTTTGCTTACGACTACGTAAGTGTGGGTGATTTACATGACCATCGTCGCAAAGGTGTGGATTGAAGAAGATTGCATTACTTGCGACGCTTGTCAAGATATCTGTCCAGAAGTGTTTTTGGTTTCGGAAGAAACTTCGGAAATTGTTGCTGCAGTTCGGCTTGATGGTCAGCTTGATCGTAACGTTGGCGGCGCTGGTATGGCTGGCTCAACTGGAGCAGATTATGGCGATATGATTCTTGAGGCAGCGGAAGCGNGCCCTGTTGAAATTATCAAATATGAAATCCAAGGCGAAGCCGCCGCTGAAGCAGTTGTTGAAGCAGCGCCTCTTGAGGCTGTAGCCACAGAGGCTCCTGCAGCAGCTGTTGCTGTAGCAGCTGGTGGAAGTGAAGCCTTGCAAGCGCTCCTTGGAGACGGTGACCGCTCTCTCTCTATCCTGTTTGGTTCTCAAACTGGAAACGCAGCAGGACTTGCTGAAAAGACTGCAAAGTTGGCTGCGAACTACGGATTGATTCCGACTGTCTATGACATGGACGGATTTGACCCTGCTACGCTTGGCAATCACAAGCGAACCCTCATCATTACCTCAACATGGGGTGAGGGAGAAATGCCGGATAATGCTGAAACGCTTTGGCAATCGGTGAGTTCACAATCTCCTTCACTTGCTGGCGTCTCCTTCAGTATCTGTGCTATTGGAGACACGGCGTATGATGAATTCTGTAAGGCAGGAACTGACTGGGATGAAAAATACGCCGCACTTGGTGCAAATCGTGTCCATTCCATTCAACTTTGTGATGTCGATTTCGACACGCCTTGGAGCCAATGGGTCGAATCGGCTCTTCCAATGATTGCCTGTGTTGATGAATCAGGAACACTTCAAGAAGTTCTTCTCGATGAAATGAAGGAATACGGCTCAGGCTCTGGAGAAGAAGTCGTTTCAGGCGACTTCACGCCAGCATCTGTGGTTCAAGAAGACCTTTCAATCACGCTTTCCTTNTTCCGCTATTGTCCTGCAGCAGCAGATTCTGGCTGGGACACCATCGCTTGTGCAGTTCCTGGCCATGCTACAGTGGAAGACCTCTTGGTTGCAGTTCAACAAGATGTTGACGGCAGTTTGGCCTTCCGACGTGGTAACGGGAACGGCAGTCCTACCTCCGGAATCCGAGTCAATGGGCGAATCGTTCTGGCTGATATGATTCAGATTAGCGAACTTGTTAACGANGGTGGCGTTCTGAAAATCGANCCACTCCCAGGCTATCCTGTCATTCGAGACTTAGTTGTTGATTACTCTTCCTTTGAAGAAGGCCGAGTGGCTGCTAAGCCGTGGTTGCGTGCTGACCCTCGTGAAGGCCATACTCTGCTTAACGGCAAAGCAATGGGAACTATGGATGCTGCAACATCTGCAACTCTCCACGCAATGACTGATGTTGTCTCCTATCAATTGCTTCAATCAATGTCCGATACATTTGCTTATGATTCAGAATACAAAGGCCCAGGAATTCTTCTCCAGCAATGGACTCGAAGCCTCGATCCACGAACAGGTGAAGAACAGCAAATGGATTTGATGAATTCTCTTGGCAGTGAACACGGCGTCTGGTCGGAAGCAGACTTCGCTTCTGTCGCCCGATACGGATCGGATGGTCAAACAGCAGCAAAAGCGTTGAACAATGCTCGTAGTAAACTTCTCAATTCGACCAATTATACTGGGCCACACGGACGACTCGTCAAATGGTATGGCCGTAGTGTGAAGTGGAGTGGCAATGTCAATGAAACAACTCTCTACCGTCAAGTTCTCGGTCCTGTTGGCTTATTGAGCAACATCTTTGATGGTGTCTCTGCCCGAATGTTCCTTGGTTTTACTCGAACCGGTGCACCACCATTCCGCAGTCTCCAAGCACTCCTGGCTCCACCAGCAGGAATTGGTAAGATTCCAAACATGATCAACAGCAAAGTCGCATCTCATCATGAAGTTGTTAATTTGTTTAATGAAATTGACCAAAGGTTCTGAGGTGATTGTATGGCTAAGAAAATTGCATATTACGCTGGTAACACCGCTCGAGCAGCCTCTTCGGAAGTCGAAGACTGTATCCAGCCTTTGTGCAAGACGCTTGGCATCTCTCTTATCGAGATTCCAAAGGCAAGCAGTGATGGTGCAAACATCATCAAACAATCATCTCCAAAATTGCAACATGCTTTGGTCGCTCGAAACCTTGCTCTCGCAGAATCAAAGGGCTTGGATGTCTTGACGAGCTGTGCAACAAGTCACGGCATCATGTGTGATACGATTGATGAGTTTAGAGAAGATATCAGCTTCGCCAATCACGTCAATAACATCGTTGCTCGAACATCGAGTATCGAATACTCTGGAGAATCGCAATCTCGGCACTTGCTGCATTATTTGGTTGAAGAAATTGGTCTAGACAAGATTAACGAGGCCGTCGTTAACCCACTTCGATTGAATGTTGCTGCTTACTATGGTCCAAACATGCAACGACAAGGAGCATGTGGTGAAGATGACCCCTTTATGCCAACCTACATGGAACAACTGATTACCGCCCTTGGCGGCACTCCAGTTGAATATGATTTGAAATGTCAAAGTGTTGGGGCGCCTGCCTTACTCACCATCAATAAACCAGTTATGCGAATGACTGCAGCAGTTCTTTCCGATGCGAAAAGCAGTGGAGCAGACATTATCGTGTCTGCTTGCACAATCTCTCACTCCAATCTTGACTCATACCAATCCAAGGCCGGTAAAATCGCCCGTAAAGATACGACGATGCCTATTCTCCATCTCGCTGAAATGGTTGCGTTTGCATTGGGTCATTACCCTGACCGATTTGCACAACTCCGTACCCGTGCTCTGGTCATTGGCGGATAATCATCCGTGAAGCATCTCAAACACAGCGAGTGCGCTGGCCGTTCCTACGCCCTCTGTTCTTCCGAGTTGCTCAACACTTGCTGAAAACACACCTGAGATGGTCGAGAATGCAGTGATCAAAGCCTCTGCTTTTTTTGGCCCAATTCCAGGGATTGCTGCGAGGACTTGAATTGATTCAGATTGTTGGAACGTAGTCCAACGGTTCGCCAATGGAGTTTCAGAGTGTTCCTCCAATTCTATCGCTTTAATTTCAGCCATTGCAGCAGAAACAGCTCGTTCAATACTTCGTTCATCCTCGAACTGCTCCGACCTTTTCATCGCTTCAGTCGCCATCTTCTCAATTAAATCATGTTCTCGCTTTGCTGCAGCAGCGAGAAAGTGAGCAGATTCTTCGGGACTCTTGGTCATCATGATTGGTATCCCAAGGTCGAGGCTAACATGCGCTAAAGCACCGTGAACCGCGTTGGGGTGAACGAATTGCCCATGCCCTTGTCCGATCTCAATCAATAACATCGGTCTTGATGCTGCTGCTGAAAGTCGACGACACTGCTGTAAAAGACGCCCATCGGTCAATGATTGGACTAAATCGCGGGCAGTTTTACGCTCNATGAGGATTCTTTCTGATATTCGAATGTCGCCATGAAGGAGGTGACTGAACTGTATTTTAACACCTAAACTTCTCAGNTAAGGTCCTAACGTGGAAGAAGCTTCACGATGGTCAAGTGTGATTTCAACCCCTTCNTGCTCNGTTNTTCTCATTTCATCAACCATCGCAGAGGCTGCTGCTGAAGTCAAGTTCTCCTGATGGCGATGTGCTTGACCGTCAAGAATTGGTGCGGGAAATGAAGTACGAAGGCTTCGGGTAATTGGCTCTGGTTTTGGAGCGGGCGCAGGCGGAGCGGAGAATTGGTCCAGGCCCATTTGCTGGCTGTGTCGTCGGTCTGCAGGTGCGATAATGGGCGGACCACGTTCTTTTTCAGGCACAGGAGCCTCTTCCTTCGGCTCAGGCTGCTTCTGAGCGTATTCGCGAGTAATCTTTTCTTCTTGCTCGTGGATAAACTCAGCAACGCTCTTCTCTCCCTCTTCGGTACGGATGGTAAAGAAGTCAAACACTTCATCGGTTGGCGGAGGGCGTGAAGGAAGCAATCCCCGGTTGCGTATTCGCTGTAACATTCGATACATCCGCTGTTCACGTTTTTCTGCAGCAATCTGAACATATTCGTCCCGAGTGCCCTCCGTAATGAGTGTATGAACAGTACCTGCCTGCTGCCGGGCGGTTCGGCCTCGACGCTGGATGGCCCGAATTGCACTGGGAACTGGTTCATACAATACGACCAGTTCTGCAGCAGGTACATCCAAACCTTCCTCGCCAACCGATGTTGCCACCAAGACATTGATTTCTCCTTTTCGAAAACGACGTAATTGTTCCAATTGTTGCTTTTGTGTCATACCCTTTCGCTTACCTTTGCCTGATTGACCAATGAATCGGTCGGCCTCTACAGATTCTATAGAATCAAGTATGGATACTAAATTTTCAACAGTATCACGGTATTCTGTAAAGACGATGATTTTACTTTCAGGATGAGCGGAAATTTGCTTTTCAACCAACTGCAGGACGTGACTTGGTTTCGGATGCAGTTCGGGAATATCTTTAGCAGCGATTCGAAATTGGTGAACTGCAGGCTTTGCAACAAAGCGATTGGTTGTTCTTTCTCCACTTCTTCCATCCTCTTCAGCTCGTGTTAGGAACGCCAGTGCTGCCTTGAGTCCTTGCGTTTGGACGAGGTCCAAGAGAATGTGCGTTCGGCGCAAATCTCCAATGCGGCGTGCTGCATCGTATCCTCGTACATCACGTCGTTGAATGGCTTGACTGGCACGCCTTTGAGCTTCATCAATCATTTTTCCAGATATGTGTGCAGTTGGAGAGAGGAAGCCAAGTTCTTGAAGGTGCTTTGCCTCTTGTTCAAAGTGATCTTTGAGCGGTTGAATCAGTGTTAAGAGCGTGTCCGGTAAAGGCAGACGGTGAGGAACAGTGCTCATATCCACTGCATAAGGCTGTAAAAGTGGGTCTTCTTTGCGACAAACATCTAAACAATCAAATCCGAAAGTCCGAATGACTTCCATAATGTTTGATTCAGTAGAACCAGGACTTGCGGTGGCACCCAATACCAATGGAGCGTGTTCGTGCGCCTCTCGATACAAATTCCCTACCTGAGCGTATGCGTGCTTTCCCGTGCCGTGGTGTGCCTCATCAACAATCAACAAACTCACTTCTGAAAGGTCGATTGAACCGTTGACGGCATCGTTTCGAATAACTTGAGAGGTCGCCATGATGATGCGGGCAGCCTTCCAAACAGGAGGTCGCTTGGCAGGCGCTATCTCTCCGGTGAACAGTTGAATCAGTTCGGGGTCCAATTCAAGCATCTCTCTCGCCATTCGTTGTTGTTGTTCAACCAATCCAGTGGTCGGAGCGATGAGGAGAATTTTACCTTCGTCTCGACGCAGTGCTTCTGCCATAGCCATCCATTCGACTGCCGTCTTTCCAAACCCAGTTGGCATGACCATGAGCGTCGACGTCGCTAAGGCATTACGCAACGCCATCAATTGATAGGCACGTGCATTGACCCCGTCCTTCAGATAAGGATGAACAACGACTGCCATGAGTTGACTTTCCGGTCGAGGGTTCAAAAGGATAGTGTGGACGCCTGCATGTGAAAGTGAATCGATCTCGATTAATTCATCATGTTTCTTTCCTTTTGAGAGATTCTTCTCGGATTTCCAACCCACTTTCTAACTCTCTAAACAGAGACTGTTCACGCTACGCCTCCTCTTTTATCGACCGAACCACTCATATACGGGAGGTAAGTCGGTTGGTTGCTCAAAGGTGAGCAGCCAGACACAATGGGCCATCCCCCGAGGACCCCTACTGTCTTATTCCCCGCTCGTGGGAATGGGGCGCAGTGTCACGGCTGTTCCTTTCCAGAGAGCCCTCGTATGCCCCCCACGGTGGGGCCAATGCGTTGTATAAAACACAGGAGGAATCCGACATGGCAAAGAAAAGTCACCCACGTAGAGGATCGATGGCGTTTAGCCCGCGAAAGCGTGCAAACCGTCCATTTGGTCTGGTAAAATCGTGGCCTACAACCGATGCGAGCGAAGTGAGAATGCAAGGATTTGCCGGCTGGAAAGCAGGCATGACCCATATTCTCGCTCGAGATTTAAACCCAAGAAGCCTTTCTGCAGGACAAGAAGTTCGAGTTCCAGTTACAGTAGTAGAATGCCCAAAGATGCGTATTCTCGGTGTTCGTGGTTATTCGATGAATGCTTACGGAAAGCAAGCAGCAGGGGAAGCTTGGGTTGATGCAAGTCAAATCAGCGAAGCATTCCCGGACCTCTTCAAGCGACTTCCTGAGCGCAAGGAACACGATGCAGACAAGCATTTCGAGAACCTCGACAAAGCAGATTTGGTCGAAGTTCGCCTCATTGTAGCAACGCAACCTGCATCAGTCTCTAGCCTTCCTTCAAAGACACCTGATCTTATGGAAGTTGGACTTGATGGTGGCACAATTGGTGAGAAACTCGCTTTCGCTAAGGAAAAGTTGGGCGAAGAATACTCTTTCGCAGACGCTTTCGAAGAAGGCGGCTTCACCGATATCGTAGCAGTTACCAAAGGATACGGATGGCAAGGTGTCATCAAGCGTTTTGGTGGTAAATTGCAATCTCACAAGAACTCCAAGAAACGCCGACAGCACGGAAACATGGGTGCTTTCGGTGACGGATATGTTCGAAAGTCTATTCGTCAAGGTGGTCAAACAGGATACCACCAACGCACAGAATACAACAAGCGTATTCTTCGTGTTGCATCTCCTGAAGACCATGCAATTTCTCCAGCTGGTGGATTCCTCCATTATGGTGAAGTTAATTCTGATTACATCCTTGTAAAGGGCAGTGTTCCTGGACCGGCAAAGCGATTGATTCGTTTCCGTGATGCAACACGTGGCTCTGACAAGACTCTAACGCCTTACGAAATCACTTACGTAAGTACATCATCTAAGCAGGGGGTCTGAAGTTGAAAGTCAATGTTCTCGATATTACAAATACCGTTAGCCAAGACGAAGTCGATGCAGGTCGTCTTCAAGAGAATTTCGAAATTTCTGTTGAAAACGGAAAGAAAGTCACCCTTTCTGAAGCGTTCTCTACCGAACTTCGTACTGATCTCATCAAGTTAGCAGTGGCTTCAAGCCGTGCCAACCGTCGCCAAGCATACGGTTCACGTGCTCATGTTGGAAAGCGTGCGCCTATGGCAGGTATGAAGCACTCCGTCGAATGGTGGGGTAAGGGCCGTGGTGTATCACGTATTATGCGCCGAACTGGCCAAAGCCGAGCTGCACAAAACCCACACACAAAGGGTGGACGTCGCGCTCACGGACCAAAGGTCGAAAAGAATTGGAGCCGAAAACTCAACCTCAAGGAACGTCGTATTGCTCGAAACTCAGCTTTAGCCGCAACCACTTCGGTTGAGACTGTGAGTTCTCGTGGCCACCGTTTCTCAGAAGAAATCTCCAGTCTCCCTATTGTTCTCGGCAATTATGCTGAAGTTCGAGACGGAAAGACAGAGGAATTCAATATTGAAACTTTCAACCATGGCTCTGCAACTCGTAAGGTCATTGCAATCTTCAATGAAATTGGTCTTGGAGATGATTTGAATCGTGCCCGTGACGGACGAAACATCCGTGCTGGTAAAGCAACTATGCGTGGCCGTGTCCACAAAACTCCAAAGTCCATCCTCCTTGTTGTCAAGGAAAAGTCTGGTTTGGCTCAAGCCGCTCGAAACCTTCCAGGTGTCGATGTTGTTGCAGCCCGAGACTTGTGTGCTGAAGACTTAGCCCCTGGTGGCGACATCGGTCGTTTGACCGTCTTTACAAAAGATGCTGTGGAGGCACTTAACTGAGGTGAACAACATGAATGCATATGAAATTATTATTCAACCATGGTTGACTGAAAAATCGATGGAAGCTCGTACTACCGAGGACCGTCTTGAATTCATTGTCCACCGTAGCGCTACAAAAGATCAAATCGCACGTGCGGTTGCAACCATCTTCGAAGTCGAAGTGGCGAAAGTCAACGTTCGAAACTCCAAACACGGCAAGCACGCTTCCGTCAAGCTTGCCGAAGGTTATGACGCAGAAGACGCAGCAATGCGCTTGGGAGCATTCTGAGGTGATTTATCATGGGTAAGAGAATACGTGCACAACGAAAAGGTTCCTCTCCACGATACCGTGTTGCAAGCCATCGGTTCCCAGGTGCGAACCGCATGCCTCGCGCTGAAGGTGTCGTCGGTGAGATTACTGAATTACTTCACAGCCCCGTCCATTCAGCTCCTCTCGCTCGAATGAAGTTGCCTGATGGTGAATCCACACTTGTTGTGGCAACAGAAGGTCTCTCAGTTGGTGCAAGTGTTGCTATTGGAGACAATGCAGCGCTTCGGCCAGGTAACATTACCTCGCTCGCTAACATTCCTGAAGGAACTGCAATCAACAATCTTGAACTCCGTCCTGGCGATGGTGGAAAGGTTGCTCGTGCTGCTGGTAACTCGTGTTTCATCGAAGCACGAATTGGCGACAAAGTCCGAGTTCGAATGCCATCTGGATCACTCCGTGAACTTCCTGCAAACTGCCGTGCAACAATCGGCGTTCTTGCTGGACACGGTCGAGACGAAATGCCTCTGCGAACTGCAGGTGCTGCTTACTACAAGGCGAAGGCTCGTGGTAAGTTGTTCCCGCACGTCAGTGGTGTCGCAATGAATCCTGTAGACCACCCTCACGGTGGTGGAAACCACCAAGCTGTTCACGGTCCAAACTCAGTTGGTCGAGGCACCCCTCCAGGTGCTAAGGTCGGTCTGATTGCACCAAGCCGAACTGGCCGAGGCCGAGGTAAGAAAATTTGAGGTGATGAATTATGGCACGTAAGAAGAAGAAGTCCTTTATGACCCCTAAAGCCAGTCGACGTAAGGCACGTAAGCGTCTTTCGACAACAACTGGCCGTGTAAAGAAAGAATTCACATACCGAGGATACTCTGTTGAAGAACTGTCAGGTTTCCCTCTCTTCCCTCCAGAAGATGACCCGTCTGCAATCTCTATTGCTACTGTTCTTTCATCCCGAGCTCGCCGTTCAATGGTTCGAGGCTTTTCTGTAGAGAATGAGCACTTCCTTAACAGAGTGCGCCGTTCAAACGGAAAGACTGTTCGAACACATCGCCGAGATATGCCTATTCTTCCTGAATTCGTTGGAAAGACCATCGCTGTCTACAGTGGACAAACATTCGTTCCTGTTGAAATCAAGCCAGAAATGATTGGTCATTATCTTGGTGAATTCGCAATTACCCGAAGAGGTGTCGCTCACAGCGGACCTGGTGTCGGAGCAACTCGGTCGTCGAAGCACGTGGCCCTAAAGTGAGGTGTTATGTATGGTAAAGACACAATTAGACCGACGCTCAAAGCGACGCGAGAATCCTCAAAAAGGATACACGCAATTACTTCAAGGTAGCCGACTTGCAACTGCTCGTGCTGTCAACATGGACATGCACGTGAAGCACTGTTTCGAAATCTGCCGACATGTGAAGAACATGAAAGCTGGTGAAGCAATCGCTTTCCTCAATGAAGTTCTCAAGATTGATTCAGACCGTGCAGATATTCGCCGAAAGGCAGCTGCAGTTCCTTTCCGTCTTGGTAGTGGAAACAAGAAGAAGCGCCGAACAGGACCTTCAATGGTTGGACACCGTAAAGGTAAGGTCGGACCAGGCCGCTATCCAGTGAAGGGATCTCGTGCAATCATTAAGTTGATTCAAAGTGCAATGGAAAACGCTCGTCACCAATACGAAGACGTGGACCCTGAAGAAATGCAAATTACACACATCGCTGCACACCGTGGACAAATCCGTAAGGGATTCATCCCTCGTGCACGTGGCCGTGCTACTCCTTCGAATCACTATCAAGTGAATCTCGAAATATTCCTTGAAGACTTTAGTGTTCAAGAAGATGAGTTGGAGGACGACTTCTGAGGTGATTGATTATGGCAGGAAAACAAAGTACACTCCGAACAATCGTTAACCGTAACGTTGAACGCCTTCTGGTCAAGGAATTCTTGATGGAAAACACCAAGGGAGCCGGTTTCGGCGACCTCGTTATTCGTCGAACTCCTCAAGGAACTGAAGTAACTGTTCACGCAGAACGCCCAGGTATGGTCATTGGCCGTAAAGGTAAGATCATCAACGAACTTCAAAAGCGCCTCAATGAGGAATTCAACATCGAGAACCCTAAACTGAAAGTGGAAGAAGTTGACCGAAAGGCTGCAACTTTGAACGCTCAAGTTATGGCTGAGAAGATTACATCTGCTCTTGAACGTGGATGGTATTACCGTCGTGCAGGTGCAAGTGCAGCACAGAACATCATGGAATCAGGTGCTCGTGGCGTTATTGTTACCGTTGCAGGAAAGTTGACCGGTTCACGTAACCGAACTCAGAAGTTCATTCTTGGTCACGTCAAGTATTGCGGTGAAACTGCTTTACAACACATGGACAAGGGTTACTCTGTCGCAGTCAAGAAACTTGGAACCATTGGCGTCACTGTTGAAATCATGCGCCCTGGAACTCGTCTACCTCACGAAATCAGCATCTTCTCTGATGAAGAACTTCGAATTCGTGAAGAGCAAGCAGCTGCTGAAGCAGCAGCAGCACAAGCAGCACCAGCGGAGGCGAGCGAATGAGCCACGTATCAAACCGTGAAATCGCTTCAATGAGCCAAGAGGCTCGCGAATCTCGTCTTCTTGAACTTCAAGAAGAGTTGCTCCAACTTCGTGCAGAACAAGCACTTGGTGGCACACCTTCGAACATTGGAGCATACAAGGCTACACGCCGAAGTATCGCTCGACTCAAAACACACTTGAATAACAACTGAATGAAAAAAGGAGAAGAAAACAATGGCGGCTATCTGTAACACTTGTGGACTCCCAAACGAACTCTGCATATGTCAAGAAATAGCCAAAGAACAACAAAAAGCACTCATCTCAACAGACCGAAGACGCTATGGAAAAATCGTAACAAAGGTAGAAGGAATTGATGACCCAGCTATTGATATTAACAAACTCGCAAAATTACTCAAAAACAAATGTGCAGCAGGCGGAACAGTGAAAGGACGAACAATTGAACTTCAAGGCGATCACAAAAAGAAAGCAGCAGGCGTACTCAAAAATAACGGATTTAATGTGGAGGTGCGATGATATGGAAATCTACAATTCAACATGGATAGGAGCGACATTGAACGTCGTTGAATCCAGCGACTCGACTCTTGTTGGGCGCTCTGGTGTCGTGCTTCACGAAACCAAAAACACACTCGTTCTTCTCGAAGGTGACACTCAGGTCACCCTCGGCAAGGCAGCAATCACATTCACTCTTGATGACAGCGATGTCGTCATTCAAGGCGCGCTCGTGGGTCAGCGCCCAGAAGACAGAACCCATCGAAAATACAGGAAGGCCTGATACCATGCGAGATATTGGAATTGACGTAAAAAACCCTACCGGCGAGTGGGATGGAGATGCAAATTGCCCGTTCTATGGGTCCCTTCGCTTGCGCGGTCAAGTGCTCGAAGGAACCGTTTCGAACGTTGGAATGCAAAAAACGATCACCATCAAGCGAAATAATGTTCGCTACATGGAAAAGTATGAGCGATTCGAAAAGCGCACAGGTGCTGTTTCCGCACATCTGCCTGCCTGCATTGGTGAAGTCAATGTTGGCGATTCAGTCAAAATCATGGAATGCCGTCCTCTTTCGAAGACCATCTCATTCTGTGTTGTTGAAAACTCTGGAGGTGAGGCTTAATGCGTGGAATTGCAGGTAAGCAAACCCGTGGTCTCCCAACTGCAGCACGTCTTCACGTTGCTGACAACACCGGTGCCAAGGTTGTTCAAATCATCAACATTCTCCAACTTGGAAACACCATTCGCCGTTATCCGGCTGGTGGTGTTGGTGACCTCGCTAAAGTTTCAGTCAAGAAAGGAAATCCTGAAACCCGCCGACAAATGTTCAACGCTGTCATCATTCGCCAGCGCCGTCCGTTCCGTCGAGTTGATGGAACATGGGTACAATTCGAAGACAATGCTTGTGTCATCACCAACGAAAAAGGTGATGTTCAAGGATCGGATATCAAGGGGCCAGTTTCCCGTGAGGCAGCAGAACGCTGGCCTCGTATTGCAGCGAATGCAAAGCAAATTATTTGAGGTGAGATTATGGTAAAAAGTATGAAACCAACCAAACAACGAAAGGCACATTTCAATGCTCCTCTTCACGAGAAGCGCAAGCGAATTTCCGCTCGTCTTCAACTTGACAAACCCGATGCTCGGTTCGATGGTGTCCGCACCGTTACCGTTCGTGTCGGTGATACCGTCCGTGTTACTCGTGGCGACCTTGCGAACGGTGGCAAGCGTCACGGTGGCAAGCGAGGAACTGACCCACTTACTGGTCCAGTGATTCGAATTGATTCAGAGAAAGGTCGCCTTTTCATCGAAGGTGCCAAG
>NHFA02000011.1 GCA_002170315.2 Euryarchaeota archaeon TMED99 | reverse complement strand
GAATGTGCTTTCTGTCTCCGGTCGTGATTCCGAGTTCTTTGATGGTCTCGACTTGCTCTTCTTCACAAGGCCAATACAATGCTTCAGGGATCTGGTCAGTCGGTAAGTCCAGTTCAAGTTCAATTGAATGTCCGTATGTTGCACGAATCATTTCTCCTTCAACCTGATATCTTCCTTTGTCATCAGAATTTGCAATTGCGGAAAAATGCCAGCCTCTTAGCCAGTGGTAGTGTCGGCGTTGCTTGGAAATTGATTCGGAGAGTTCTCTGCTGTTAACCCAGCCATTGATGTCCATTTCTACATTGAACTTTTCTGGTGCATGTCGCAAAACTAAGGCGAGCATTCGACCAAGTGAGTTTGCTTCACGGTCGCTCATGATGAATTTTCCTTCTTCGTTACAAATATGGCAATTCGGGCCAGTGAAGAATCCGTTGTTTATTTTGCAAGAGCGTTCTCTGCATTGTCGTAGCATATTTTGAGGGGAGTGGGGCGTGTTCTTAGACTCTACGGGTAGTTCCTACGGTTTTGATGCTCGATTTTGACCGACTTACTCAAGTGCTGACACCTCTTGGGAGGGTCATGGTTGATGTAGCCGTCATCGGTGCTGGCCAAACAAAGTATGGTAATCACCAACTTGGTTTGAAAGGAATGTGGGCTGAGGCTGCAGAAAACGCCTTTTCAAGCGTAGATAATGATTTTGACCCGCGACAAGTCGATGAAGCATTCATTGGTAGTGTCGCCTTTGGTGGTGCTCAACTTGGCAATACAGCCGCACTGCTCACCGAACATTCAGGTTTGGACGGCATTCCAGTTCGTCGTGTCGAAAATGCCTGTGCTTCATCTGGTTTTGCACTACGAGATGCCTGGATGGCAATCAAAAGTGGTCAAGCAGACATTGTGGTTGCTGGTGGAATTGAAAAAATGAATGACCTTTCCGCTGAAAGAAAGCGATTCTGGCTTGGCGTGAGTGGAGATACAGAATGGGAGCGACTCGCAGGTTTAACATTCCCCGGAACATATGCGCTGATGGCACGACGTCACTTCCATGAACACGGTTCGGAACATGATGATTTGGTGCATATCAGTGTCAAAAACCACATGCATGGATTTGAGAATCAGCATGCTCATATTCGTAAGCAAGTTTCATTTGAAAAAGCTGCAAGTGGATTTATGGTTGCAGATCCGTTGACCTTGTATGATTGCTGTCCAACTTCAGACGGGGCCTCATGTGTCATCCTAGCGGCAGACCATGTCGTCCAAAAGTTCACTGATGACCCTGTCTGGATTCGCTCATCTGGTGCAGCATCTGATCGCCTCGCTCTGCATGACCGTCCTTCAATCACCCAACTTATCGCAACTCAAAAAGCATCACAATTGGCTTATTCCGCCGCTGGCATTACTTCGAATGATGTTGATTTTGCTGAAGTCCATGATTGTTTCACTATTGCCGAATTGATGGCAACAGAAGATTTAGGATTCGCACAACGAGGACAAGGCGGGGCTTTTTCCAGAGACGGAGAGGGAATTCTCAACCAAGGCTCGGTATGTATCAACCCAAGTGGTGGCCTCAAATCAAAGGGTCATCCTTTGGGTGCAACTGGAACAGGGCAAGCTGTTGAAGTGTTCAAACAACTTCGCGGTTCGGTCGAGCAATCTCGCCAAGTTCGTGATGCTGAAATTGGTATTACACACAACGTCGGTGGGTCTGGAGCGACGTGTGCCGTCCACGTCTTTGGGAGGGATCGAAATGAGTGAACATCACCATTGGAAAGGCTACTTATTGGTGGATAATGGTGACTCACTATTCATTCAATCCCCGTATATGTTGGAAGAAAAAATCGTATACGGTTCAGACAGNGATGAGACNACTATGGCCATTGCAGCGATTCANTACATGAAGCACAAAGGGCATAGAATNGATTCAGTNCATTTGCCTCAATCCGTCGATAGTTCCTCATTGTTTTTGGCCACTGGTGCAGATTCGATACTCAATAACGAACTGTTNGATTTTGAGGAAGTCAAATGGAATCTTTTGTCGGGTGAAGAAGCAACACTTGTTTTGGCCAAGACCGAAGTCGAGGAGTTTGAGTTTGATACTCCATCTGNCATNGAACTAATCGATGGACAATTTTACNCCGATATTTGTGATGCTTGGTCGATGGAAAAAGNAGAAACNCATGTTTCGCAAGGCGCTTATGTTTCTCAATCACAGTATCGNGAAGGTGCTCGNGCACGTTTATCATTGGCTTCNCAAAAGGTAAGCAGCGGAATCATTTGGCCTCCACGCCAACTCGATTCATCGGGCCAACGTATTCCATCGGAATCTCAACCACTTACTGGAGAGGCAATCGTGGAATCATGGACCAAACTCAGTGCTGCGGGTGCACCGTCTGAATTTTCACTGCGTGCTCCAATACTTGGCGGAATTCAAACGCTTCTCGTAAGTTTTGAGCAAGGCCCAAGAGGCGTTTTCCTCGTTTGTGACGATGTCGATTATTCTCCAAGCATTGGCGATAAAGTTGAGTTCTCAGTTCGACGAATATACGGACAAGAAGGCGTTATACGATATGGATTGAAGGCGCTTCCCTTGCAATGATTTGNTTGAATCATTTTCACTTTTGTTCTCCAAAGCCTTGATAGAAAGGCAATGATGTGGGTAAAACATGGCGGGATTTGGCAATATACGTAAGGGTCGACGCGAGGCAGTTGACAATCTCGGTTTTACTGAAGGCGGAGATTGCCCCCGGTGCGGTGGAGATTCTCAACCATCAACAATGAAAGGTTACCTTTCATGTGGTTCTTGCCAGCATGAATGGCAAGACCCNGACTATATTGAAGAGTCACANTCNAATGCGCTTCCTACGTATCATCAAGACTCTGAACGGATTGAAGAATTTAAGCGTGAAATTGAATCTGGAAGTTTGGCTGGAGTTCTTGGTGTTGAAAAGAATCTTTCAAAGAAGCAAGAAGAATCACTTTCTCGACTTGAAGATAAGTGGATGACTGGNATGCAAGGTCACTTTAACACTGCGACTGAAGAAAGAAAACCCTTGATGATTAGTTTCGATGATGACGATAATATCGTTTCAACCGAAGTCGCCGCACTTACCGTAGTCGCCAATGGTTTTGATGGCGGTGAAGAAATTCGTTTGGAATATCCAGGCAAAGGTACAGAATTTTATTGCTTCAATGTCAACGATCCTAACGGATGGAGAAGAGGTCGTTCTGCCGAAGATACTGCTCGTTCGATTGCCACCACGATTAACAANAATTCCCAACTTGTCTTTGCCACACTTGAAGGTGCTCGGATCTCTTTTGAACTTCGCACTGATGAGCTTAAAGCAGAATCATTGGTCCTTTTCGTAGATGACCCAGGTGGCACAGATATCGTTGCTGAGAAAAATGGCATTATTCTCGATGCTCGAAACCTTCAGGATTTTGAAGACTATCGAAACATCGTCGAGTTGGTACTCGAAGATGGTATTATCTCACCAAGTGAAGACCAATTGCTTTGGTCGATGCGTCAGCAGTTAGGTATTGATGATGTCTACCATGTTCAAATGGTCTTAGAGATGTATGGAGAAGACACTCTCAAAGAATGTACNAGTTGCGGTAAAATGGCTCAACTCTATCCAGAATATGCTGCATGGTATTGCCAAGCATGCGAAGAGTGGTGTTGAAGATTTCTATCCGGNAAAAGAGATTTNCATCANACATTCTATAGAAATTAAGAGTTCAAGTTTTAGGTATTCTTTTCCGTATTTCTGTTCAAATACTTCTCCCACAGGGGAGGCATTCTTCATAAGGTAGTTCGCAATGGCAAGGATAGGCGAGTGCTATGGCAGAAGACATATTGTATATTGGAATTGATTTAGGAACCTTCCGTTCCGTAATGGTATCTTCGGATAGTCACGAAGAAGAAGAACTCACCGTCATTGGTACTCCGAAGGATCCAATCGCACGTAACTTCCTCAAGCGAGACGTGCTTTTTGGTGAAGAAGCTCTCAAAAACCGACTTGCGCTGAACCTTTTCCGTCCACTGGAACTCGGTGTTATCAAGGATACTCAAGAAGACCGGGAATTCATTGCTCACTTCATTACTCACCTCATTGGCCTTTCTGACCCTGAAGATTACGACAGAGTCGTTGCAGTTATTGGTGCGCCAGCTGAAGCAAGTTATGTCGATAAGACATCTATCTTTGATGCTGCTGCTGGATCAGTAAACGCTGCTATGATTATTTCAGAACCGTTTGCAGTCGCTTATGCACTCGACATGATTGAACATACTCTGGTTATCGACATTGGAGCAGGAACTGCTGACCTTTGCCGTGTATACGGAACTATTCCTGGCCCAGGCGACCAGATGCACACTGGCCATGCTGGAGATTTCATCGACCGAGAAATTATCAAAGAAGTTCAATCCAAATACAGCGGTGCTCAGATCACCAAGGATATGGCTCGACGCTGGAAGGAACAATATTCCTTTGTTGGCTCAGCATCTCCTGATGAGCCGGTAATGGTTGACTTTTCAATTGAAGGTAAAGCAATGAATCTTGACATCACTGATTGTATCCAACGTGCTTGTGAAGCAATTGTTGACCCTATTGTCGAGAATGTAAAAGAATTGATTGCAGGCTCGAACCCAGAATATCATGATGAGTTCCGTCGAAACATGGTCCTCGCAGGTGGTGGCTCTGGAATCAAGGGCCTCGGTGCAATGATTGAGCGCAAACTCTCTGATATGGGCGACGTCAATGTTCACGTTGTCGATGACCCAGTTCGCCTCGGTGCAATGGGTGGTCTTCGTCTTGCTATGGAAGTCCCAGAAGAGATGTGGAAGAATCTCACTTTGGCAACCCGCTGATACCCAATATTTTCTACGGTGTTCACTTGAACACAATCGAAGTGCTCAATTGTATTGACTTGAGTCACTTCCTATCTTTGTAAAATCTTCTTGCCACAACAAGAATCGCACAAAGGATTGAGACGCGAAGCCCTAAGACGCCACCTGACTCATAACCGTCAGCAACATTCGATAGATTCCAGAAAGGTGGTTGCGTACTGGGAATTGATAATTGATCTCCCAACAATGAACCTATGATGAGCCCCAGGAGCGGAAAAGAAAGGAGAACAATTGGAACAAAGTATCTGCTTCTCATCATTTCGCGTTGGTGGCTTTTTCTTATGAACCAATCTCCAGTCAAGAACTTGGAAATTTCACACTATTCGAGGTAATCCAATTCATTGATCGAACATTCTCTTTGTACGAAATGTTCGACATATGAGAGAATGTACCTTTGGTGAAATACAAAACAAACCACTATTTTTGCAATCAAGGAACTTTGGGCGGGTTAATTATGATAAGAGATAGGACTCACGAGAACCCATGGAGGGCGGGAAGAAACGGGTTTGGCAGACTGAAGTGCCCGAAAGAGCGCCCCTAATAGTCGGGGTCATCTCCTGTGCAATGCTCTCAATTTGGAACCTCAGCCGTGGGCTGAATCTCTGGGCTGGATATAATTTTGGAGGAGCGATGATGGCTCTTTTGGCTCTTTTGATTCTGTGGAAGGGGCGGGCGCATATCCCTGCTTTACCGTTGTGGATTGGGTATTCAGCATCCATGCTCCATTTCTTTGGAGGTTCATTAGGTGCTGCAGACAGCGGCCTTGGTCCCTTCTGCTTTGATGGAATGAACCCCGGTGAATGGTTGTGTGCAGATGGTGTGAATGGAATGTACCATGTCCATCCTTGGTGGGATAAGTTGGTCCATGTTATGAACAGCACAGCCCTTGCTATTGCATGGTCGCTTGGCTGGAGAAGAATGTCAGAGTACAATGGTTGGCAACTCTCACCCCGAGTAGTAGCGTTCACCGCTTTTTCTCTTAGCGTAGCCATCGGTGTGGCGTATGAAGTGTATGAGTTCTTTGGCAAGACTTTTTTCCAAACGATTGACCAAGGTGGATACGTTAACACGGCCACCGACCTGGTTAGCGACATGCTCGGTGCTGGATTGGGTGTGTTGTTTACTCACTTCTACGACCCGATGAATAAAACTTCAGACAAGAGCGGACAATTGCCGCTTCCATCGCAACTAACGCTCACGAACAATGGTTCAATTCCGCCCATGCTGATCGGCGCAATTCTCTCATTGGACTTCCTTTTCTTGAACGGGAGTATCGTCGAGTCCGATTACGATTTAATCGGGCAATTGATGCTGTTTTCCATATTTGTTTCAGGATTCATGGTTGCCCATGGCCTCTTTAAAATTTCACAGGCGAGCAAAACTGATGGTTCGCAACAATCGAAAATTTCTTCCTAGACCTCAACCCTGCTGAGGTAACCTCTGTAGAGTCGACTTTTTCTTTGACTTCAAAACAAGAACTATGAGGTCGAAATCTTTCAATTTAACCGTAAAAGAAGACTGCAACACCGAGAATAATATTTAAAATCCTCCATGCGACGATTAAGGCGCCAATGATTACAAGGACTGAGGCGACGCTGACAATTGGAAAAATCCATCTCGTCCATGTTGAATTTTCTTTCTTCTTGTTCACGCTTATTCGGACTTGCTTATGTTTATCTGGATTTAATTTAACCACAAGTTCCTCAATGGGAACCCATGACTTTCCATCCGGACTTAGTTCTAAACCCATCTCCTTCGCTTGTGCTAAAGTTTTCTTTACAGAAGATTTAGACATAGGCCCATTTTGAACTCAAGAATAATTTACTTAAATCTTGGCCCAACTCTTTCTATGTAACAGAAATCAATAGGTCTTGGCAAGAATCAAACCTCGACATCAAATTCCGTTTTCAGCGAATGAGAGTACCCATGCTGAATTTCACTTTACTTCTACATGAAGTATAGAGTTTTGAATGCCTATATTGTTCTGAAATGAATTACCACGGGGTAGTAATAATATACACTGATTAAATCGAATTAGCCATGGCTGATGTCGGTTCGCCGGTTTCCTATTATTTCCGTGCAATCGGCACATTCATGGGATATTGGAATCTACTTGCAATCTTCAGTATTTTGTCGGGGATATTTCTACTGTTCCTTGCATATCTAATTCTAAAGGCGAATCCCCAAAAAGCGAAGAATCGTTTTATGGCTCTCATGCTCGTTACTGAAGCAATTCGGTGTTTCACTGCCATGCTGTTTTGGTTGTATGCATGGCCGGAAGATGCTCTGAATTTTTTGAAACCTGCGCGTGTTGCATACTATACAATGTCACTCCAACTCTTCATCCTCTATATGGTTGCAGCAACGTTCTACAGTGAGAATAAATGGGCGAAGCGCGTGTCTGAATTTTTCAAAATCCATGGATTGTATATTCTTCCTATTTTCTGCTTGAGTGTTATTCTTATCACGAGTCACTTCCTTGGAGGGACGAATGTTTCAATTGGAGACATTAGTTGGATTTATTGCGAAAGTATGGGACCAGGTCAGGGTTCTACATATTCAGGAGAGCCTTTACCATTTGAACCGATGTGCTCAGAAGAATTTGAATCGGTTTACCCATTGACGTTTACGAATGTGGTCATCGGGCCACTCAGCAGAATTTTGCTTTTCGTTCCTCTTCTCGGTGCTATTGTGGCCACTGTCTCCCTCTCCCTCTCAAAAAACAGAATATACAAATCTGAGGATTCAAACCTTATTGGTGAAGTACGAGCAGTACGATTAGGATTTATCGGTAAGACTGTTTTGCAGGTTACAACAACATTAATCCTGTTTTGGATGATGTCAATTATTGGCGGCCCCCCTACACTAGCGGTAAATCCATTTAATCCAAACATCGAAATAACGACAGCATTGTACATTCTTCCGCCTTTGATGCCAACTGCAGTTGTTTTAGCCGCATTATTTGAGGGGGTAATCTTTACTTACGCAGTTATTAAAAATGACATGTTTGGAATTGACGAACGTCTGCGAAAAACATTCACAACGACGATTTTTGCTGGTTTGGGAGCCATTCTCTTTTTGATCAGCACTGAACTAATGGAGTCTGTATTTAATCAGGGTTGGCTCGGGGGTGTATTCATTGGTTTGACATTCATATTGATGAGAAAGCCAATTTTATCAACATTAGGAGTGTTCTCAACAAAGCTCATTCCTGAATCTCATACTCAAGAAGAATTAGGTTATCTTGAGATGTATTCGCTGGCAATGAAAGATAGTACAATCACTGTCAATGAACGCTCGATGTTAAATTTACAAGCCAATGCATATGGTATTGATGACGAAAGAAAAGCCTATCTTGAACGATGGTATGATGATTTACAAAATCTCGTTGGAGAAGATACTGATTTAGCGGGAAAATATGGTAAAAGCGGGATAAATATGATGAATGTTTTTGCCACGACAGGGGAAGCACCAATCGATGAAAATGAAATCAAAAAGGCATTTATTTCTATGGACATTAACAGCGATAATGTCATTTCGGAAGAAGAATTTTTCGCAGCCCCTGAGGTTTCGAAACTCCCTCCAAAGTCACGTTTGGAATTATTCAAAGCAATTGATTTGAATGATGATGGAGTTATTCAATTTGATGAATTCAAGATTCAAGCACAGATTACCGAATCCGAAGTTCTTAGTTCATACAAAGAAGATGCTTACATTGAAGCATATCAAGTGGCAATGGAGGATTTGATTATAACTGCCGATGAACGAAAGATGCTGACCATTCAAGCAAAAACCCTCGGCATCTCAAAGGAAAGAGTTTCAGAATTGGAACGAACCTTTGACTTAGGGTTAGGGCTTGATGAAGCTGAATAATTCTAAGCTTCGAAGAATGTAATTAGCAATATTTAGAAAAAGAAGTTCAATAGGTCTTGGCAAGAATAACTCGACGCTTGGTCATCTTACCACTCATATGGCATGGCATTTCTTCTTCGAAATCTTCGGTAGAATCTCCAAGGAATGTCATTCCAGTCGCACGTTCAATTGCTTCAGCATGTGCGTCTGTTCCGTCGAATGGAATTTGGTATATTTTTCCGTCTTCAATTTCACCCTGCATCACCCAATTCCCGTCCGTTTCTTCAAATGCTGGAAGGGGTTGAATGACGTCTTGCATGTGTGCAGATGAACGCTTCCGTAATTCGTTTGCGATTTCATCCAATATTGCATGGCAAGCATTTGGTAAATCATCCATAGGAATTGGTTCCTTACCTCCTGTCCTGCGTGCTGCAAATGCCGTTCCCTGGGCAATGTCTCTTGGCCCGACATCCAGTCGCAGAGGTACACCTTTGATTTCCCAATCGTAATACTTCTGACCAGCATGGATGTCTCGTGAATCAACTTTAACTCGAAGACCATGTTTCTTGAGCGTAGCCGCCATTTCTTTTGCAACTGCAACGGTGTCTACATCCGAGTTCTTACGAATCATTGGGCAAATTACAACCTGGAAAGGTGCAACCGCAGGCGGCATGATGAGGCCGTTTTCATCTCCATGCATACCAACAACGGCTCCAAGTAATCGTTCGGACATCCCATATGTCGTCTGATGGCAATATTCTTGCTTTGCTTCGAGATTCTCATAGGAAAGGTCGAATGCTTTTGCCCACTGGTCTCGATAATGATGGCAAGATGCGACTTGCAAGGTCCGACCATTTGGCATAACTGCATCGATTCCAATGGTGTACCATGCGCCTGGGAATGTATCCCATACTGGTCGTTTTGCTTTGATAATTGGTAGGCACAAATCATGCATCAGATTATCGACAATTTCGAGGTCTTGAGCTATTTGTCGAGATGCATCTTCTTCATCAGCGTGAGCGGTATGTGCTTCAAAGAAGTGGATTTCTCTAACACGAATAAATGAACGAGTTTGCTTTGTCTCATATCGGAAAGTATTGACCATTTGATAGACCTTGAGTGGTAAGTCTTTGTGTGAGCGTATCCATAATGGGAACATAGTATACATTGCTGTCTCAGAAGTAGGGCGTAGGAACATAGGAATGTCCAATTCATTCTCACCAGCATGCTTGACCCAATACACTTCTTTCTTGAAGCCACCTTCTTCATCTTCGTCTCGAAGATCATCGGGGTCAACACCTTCTTCTCTCGCTCTCTTTAAGCGGGCAACCAAAGCATTTTCTTTTTCCAAGAGATTTTCTGGAATTAAAAGTGGAAAATTTACTTCTTCATGGTCTGTACGTTCCATCTCTGCATGCGTGAGTGCGTCGATGAGTTTCATCGTCTTCCAGCCATAGGGGCGCCAGACATCCATTCCCTTTATTGGATAACGTTTGTCGACCAATTCTGCAGCCTCGACCATGAATGGATACCACTCATTAAAATTCTCAGCCTTCGATGGAATACCGCGCTTGGCCTTGCCTGGTCCTTGGCTCATGAACCCTCTTCGGTCAACTCTCTCTCATCAAGATGACGCTTGAATTGTTCAAATAAACTCTATTCTACTGTTCTGATTCGATTCAGTCAGCATTCCGAGAAAGATACAGTAATCCGATAACTGCAGTGAGGAACCATGCGATTTCAAGAATGAAAAACGCCCACTCATGAATCAAATAGGCACGAATAGCAAGCAATCCTGAACCAACTGCCATGAGGATGAGGTAAAATGGAGCCTTACTTTCAATGACGTTTCGAGTTTCTAAAAAGAAAGCAACGAGAATCAAAATCATTCCTAGGTAGGCGACAATTTCAGTATTCATGTCAAGGAACATTGCCAACACAATCACTTTCGACGCATTGCCAATATGGCGATACCAAGTACCACTACAGCCACGATATCAGGGATGCCATATGCGCCAGTTTGCACAGGTTCCGACCAGCCGTATCCTGTATCGAGTTTGTAAATCTCCATCAAATTGAGTCGAGTATATCCATCTGATGGACACAAATCTCCGCTTTGGCACAAACTTCCGAACACGGAAGACCAAACTCCAAACAGGTTGAGTATCACAAAACCAAATCCTGCAAATACCATTTTCTGCAGAATGCCTGATTTCTTC
>NHFA02000010.1 GCA_002170315.2 Euryarchaeota archaeon TMED99 | reverse complement strand
CCCCTTTGAACATGGAAGTATTGCCAAGCGCAATACAAATTTGCGTGCCTCACTCAAAATGAGAAGTCTGAGAATTCTTCTTCAGGCTCATCGAAGTTATTTCGAGAAGGTTGTTTTGGCTCCTCTTCAGCAACTTCTTCTCGGGGAGCGGAAGTTTTTCGCTTTCGAACAGTTTTCTTTTTCGGAGGGCCAGCCGATTTCTTCATCACCGGTGGTGAAGAAGTGTAGTGTTCTCTTTGTTGACGAGGTGGTTGATTCGAAGTAACACTTGAGGACGATTGTCGAGGAGGGAATGAAGATTGCATTGGAGAGGAGGGGATTACAGAGGATTGTTCGGATATATCCCGTTCCATCTCTTGGGATTCGATTGTTTCGACGACTGAAGAGCCTTGGCCGCCGAATTCGGTTGTAGAACCCATGCTTGGGCCAGAGGAGAGTACACTGTCGAGGTCAAAACCAGCAAGTTCTGGTTCATCATAGGACTTCTTTGTGTCGTTGGGTTTCTTTTTCGATGCCTGCTTTCTTGCTTCTTCTTGGCGCTGGGATGGAGATACTAAACCTGACTCCTTTGCTGATTTGACATCTTTCTTTACCTGCTTAATCGAGTCCATGCCTGCTTTGCCAAGGAGGGATTTCATCGTTGATTTTGTCCCTTGCATGACAAACATCTTCGATAAAATAAACGCACCGACACCACCGCCGATTCCGAAAGCAAGGAAAAAGAGAATGTAACCTGCTCGACCAAGAAGTGGAACATCACCGTGAACCCATTCGTCATCGGATTCACCGTTAGTACTGACTGTTGCACCATCCAACTCGATACCGGTTACAAAAACATAGACGCTCTCTCTGTTCTGAGTACCAATTTCAAGACTGCAATCTTGTTCTGGATTTTGAGAATTAAAATATCCGGCGGTCATGCCGGTTGAATTTTCTCCAGGCGAGAGGAGGAAGCCATAGATGGTGACCGATTGATGCCATTCATCCAGAGCAGTCAGGCCATTGTGTATGTTCTCAGTACTAGGTATGAGGCCAAGAATATACCACTGTGAGTCTGATTCTCTATCAATTTCATCGAGGTCGACAGAACCTGCTCCTGTCTCTGGATTGAGGGGCATATCCCAATTCTTGACATCGATTCTTGAACCGTCGCCCTCTACAACGTTGTTCGCTTCTTCAATGGTCATACGCTCGATTGCTACACTTGTTGCAACACCGTAATCTAGGCCGTTTGCACCTCCTGTTGATGAATGTGATGAATAAAAATGGCTTGCAGCAAGATATCCGGAGAACGAAATCGGAGCGGATTGTGAAGCAGAGAGTTCCATTGTTGGTTCGGATTTCGTATCGTCGATACCGCAACCAATTGTTTCACCGATCTCTGAATCGAGTGTAATTCTTTCTGAACCCAAACCACTGGTAACGGTGATGTCTCCGATAGATGATCCATCTTCGGTATATTCGACGTGCAACTGATTCTCATCGGTTCCCCATGAAGCAGTTGATGGCCCTAAACATCCAGCGAGAGCCATGCTGAAGACGAGCAAGACGGCGAAGAGGCCTCGGCGCATGATTCACCGAGGGATGCTTTAGTTTGAGAACTCTTCCGTTCATTCTAACGAAAGCCATGACAAATGAAGAAGGCGCAGAGAGAGGGATTCGAACCCCCGAGTCCTAGGGACAGTGGATTTCAAGTCCACCGCAATACCGGGCTATGCGACCTCTGCAACAGATTGGGATGGTAAACCCCGTTTTCGCAACTACAGGCGGATGCCAATTCAATATGAGGCTTACGCTTCATCTTCTTCATCATTTGAACGAATATGAACGATAAGAGCGGCGAATGTCAAACCTGATGCNGCNACAATAAATGTCATCCCNGGTANNGGGTTTGAATCGCCTGATGAGGACTGAGAGGAAAGAACTTGTTCAACATCAGCCCTGAAATCATCGGCATTCCAAGAGTCACCTGTCCAAGCAATTTTCGGCGTCATACCGTCCATGATGTAGGTAATTGTAGAATGGCCTATTGAATATTCAATTTCGACTTCA
The DNA here is from genome assembly GCA_002170315.2 of Euryarchaeota archaeon TMED99. GTDB lineage: Archaea > Thermoplasmatota > Poseidoniia > Poseidoniales > Poseidoniaceae > MGIIa-L1. The sequence goes on along the minus strand of NHFA02000010.1, from coordinate 80,089 downwards.
CCGGTGCTGACGCATGATAGNCTGTCATCTTCAGCCCATTCATAGCCTTCATCGCACATACAATGTTTTCCAGACCCGGAGCCCATTTCCCAACCATGTCCATTGCATNCTTCGGAGTTAGGGTCGTTGTTTGGTTGCAAAGATTCAGGCATTGGAATNTGAGATACATTTGTCGTATTCGGCGCCCATGCGATGTAGCCTGGGTCTACGATATCATNGACACCNACCTGAGAGTATTCCCAGCCGTTACTGGACATGTTCCAGCTGTAAAGTGTCCAATACCACGACCAGTCGGCAGGGTTGTTCACATCATCAAGCGCGTCGAGAAAATGCCCATATGTGGGGTCTGTAGAAAATGACGCATTCATCCCCGCTCCAGCGAAGGCTCCCTTCGTCAGATGGTAGGCAGAGAATTCAGATTGNAGAGAATGGNACTCAACGGTGTTGTTCGGATAGAGAATTNCAATTGACGGGNCCGAATCATTCAGTGATGGTGNCGAGAGGNCAGACATGTTTGCATCTGATGCTGCCCAAACGAGGTGAGGGTTTTCCAGTGCATCGACTTCATCGACATNTACCGCTGATTCTTCCCAAGCCGATGATGATTGATTGTAAATGTTCAAAGACCAATACCATGACAAATCAGAAGGTGATTCAACGTTATTGATTCCAGTCACCATGTGACCATTCTGCTCATAGGAGGCATTGATACTCCAGTTTGCTTCTTCTGCAATCATTTCTGTAGTGGTCCAACCGGTCGGTTCGAACATCATTTCCGTCGCAGTGCCGTTTGTATCAACATAAGTGACTGTAGGGTCGGAATTACCGATGTGCGCTTCAATGACGTCCTCTTGGACGATGATGCCGAAAGTGTTGTACACCTCNGCAAGAACATCTGCTTCCCCTGTNAGGTGAGGCCAATCAACGCCATGAAGTTCTGTGAAGGTAGCAAGGCGTTCTGGAGTGTCACGACGCGGGTCGACAGAGATTGAAATGAATTCAACCTCTTGTGCATCTGTATCTGATAGGCCGTCCTGGACAAGTTTGAGTGATTGTGTAATTACAGGGCAAACATCCGGACATTCTGTAAAGATGAAAGCCACGACGTGAACGTCTGCAATACTTTGAGAAAAGGTAAAGTTTTGATTGTTCTGATCGGTTAGCGTGAAATCGAGCACTTCAGCACGGGATAATTGGTGTCCATTATACGCAGAGGCTGTTGGAATTGATGCAAGGAAGAGGAACAGTGCCATGAACACAGCGACTGTGGGTTTCTTATCCATGTCAAAACCTCAGTGTCAAGCCTACATCAATGCTTTGATGTATCGATTCAGTGGTTAACGCGTTTCGGCATAATCCCAATTTGGTGTGCACCAACTTGGCAATTCAGTAACGCCAGCAGGGTTTGATAATCCAATGCCCCATAGCATGAGAATAACAAAGAGAACTGGGAAGAGTGCTGTCCGTGTGTAGATACGCGGGTCGTCTTTCAAGTGCATAAAGAAAGCAGCGATTCCGAAGCCTTTGATGATACCAACGACAATGAGAATAGCCCAAACCATCATCTTCGTGACTTCTATTTCAGTGCCGGGAATAACGTCGTAAAAAACAGCCGCTACTTCAAACAAAGTGAAGAACATCAAAACGATAAAGTTCCAGAAGTAGATGTCTTTGCCCATAATTTCCATGTGTTCGCCCATTATTTCACCTCAATACAGATAGAATGCTGGGAAGATAACAACCCAAGCTAAGTCGACAAAGTGCCAGTAGAGTCCGAAGTATTCGATACCCTGTGCATTGTCTTCATCATAGCCGACGGTGTCAGCCTTGAACACAAGATACAACATAACAAGCAAGCCGATGAAGACGTGCAGTCCGTGTGCGCCCGTTGCGATGTAGAAGATGGAACCTTGAGTGGTTCCAATATCGAAACCTTCTGCAACCAAATGGCTCCATTCAACAAGTTTGAGGACAATGAACAGCGAACCGAGTGCAAGAGTTGCAATGAGGTAGTTGCGGATTTCTGCCTTTCGAGTCGGCATGAGTTTACCCATTATTCCTGTAGAGCGCTCCCACTTTGTGTTCTTAGCAGTCTTCAATGCCAAGACAATCGTGTAGGATGATATGATCAGTGCAAAGGTGTTGATAGCACCTGGAAGGAGTGTAGCAAAATCATTTCGCAACAAGTCAGATGCTGTGACAACTGTGCCCTTTTCGACACCACTGCATGCCTCAACACCGCTTTCGATTGCCCAGTCGGTACACCATTCGGTTCGCATTCGCAGATACGAAGAAAAGAATGTGGCGAAAACCATGATTTCAGACATGATGAAGACCCACAATCCTGCTTTACGGATATGTTCACCTTCAAAGGGATAAGATGTCGCAATCTGTTCACCATGGCCGTTGAACGGTAAATCCTCGAACCACCAGTTCGAGACTGCAATAACAATAGTCAGCAATCCCACCATGCTCAAGCCGAGCATACCAAAGTCTGGGGTGATGTCTGCATTCAACATCGCTTTGCAAGCAATGACGAAGTCAGGGAATCCTGCCAGGAACAGCATGATACCGAAAGCGAAGATAATTGGAGATGATGAGCCGTGGTGGTCGTCTCCATATCCATCACCGTGGCCATCGCCGTGGTCGTCATCGGCGTTTGGTTTACTTGCATTCAAAAATCCACCAACACCGATAAACGCTGCATAAGTAATTGACATCAGAAGAATGGTAATTCCAGCAACCCTGTAAGTGAGATAAGAGAGATGTGCCGCAATTTCTTCATGATGAAGATGGTCGAGTTCTTCAGCTTCGTGTTCAGAAATGTTTGCTCCTTCATCTGAAGAATCCAAGGCAAATTGAACTTCCATGTGGTGATAATCATCTTCAAGGTCTTCCCAGACATGGTGTTTTTCATTTGCCATGAAGACACCCAATGTTGCAAACAAGAGAACACCGATGGTAAGGAACATGCCTCCCATCATTACTGCGCGCATCCAGATTGCGCTGTCAACGTGCGCTCCGTGTCCACCACTCATTCTTCCGCCTCCTTTGGTTTAGCATTCCATAGCGTATCGCTTATGGATGGTTTAGAAGATCCATGGTGCCCGTAAATCAGATTCATGTCGCCTTGCGTAGGAATCTCATGGAATGAAGGTGTTGGAGGTGGAGATGTCGTCATCCATTCGAGAGACCAGCCGCCCCACGGATCCTTACCAGCAGGTTCGCCGTGTCGGTTCGATTTGATGATGTTCCAAACGAGGATAAGTTGGCTCAATCCGAAAATGAAGGAAAAGATGCTGACAACTGCGTTGTATTCCGCAAAGCCGCTTTCAACGGTATAACTGTGCGTTCGTCGAGGCATACCCATGATTCCAAGAGCGTGCATTGGCCAGAACGTTGCGTTGTAAGCAGAGAAACCAATGAGGAAGTGCCACAATCCGAGCGTTTCGTCAAGCTTCTTTCCAGTTGCCTTGGGATACCAGTAGTAGAGACCGGAGAACAGAGCAAAGACTGTTCCGCCGATGAACACATAGTGGAAGTGAGCNACGACGAAGTANGAGTCNTGGAANTGCATGTCCATACCCGCAACNGGGAAGAACATTCCAGAAATACCTCCAAGAGTGAAGGTAATCAAGAAACCAAGCGACCACAATGTGTGGGTTCGCATGACAAGGCTGCCACCCCAGATAGTTGCAAGCCAATTGAAGATTTTCGCGCCCGTCGGAATCGCTACAGCCATGGTCGTAATCATGAAAGCCGCACGCCAGAATGGGTCCATTCCTGAAGTGAGCATGTGGTGCCCCCATACGATGAAACCAACAACACCGATACCCGCCATTGCAAAGACCATTGACTTGTAACCGAAAATTGAACGGCGTGCGCTAGTTGCTAACACTTCAGAGACGATACCGAATGCAGGTACAATCACCACGTAGACTTCCGGATGTCCGAAGAACCAGAACAGGTGCTGGAACAGTAAACTGTCGCCACCCGAGGTAAAGAACACCGTTCCAATTGTATGATCAAACATAAGGAAAGCAACACCGATGATGAAGGCAGGTAGCGACATGTAGAGCATGAAAACNCTGACGAAGACCGACCAAGAGAACAGTGGCATCTTCATCCAGCCAACGCCAGGAGCGCGCATTGTGAACACTGTCGTGATGAAGTTAACACCACCAAGCGTGGAAGATGCTCCGAGCATCAGCATACCAGCAAGGAAGGCAGTTGTTCCAGGGTTTGACCCATACTGAGCCATTTCTGCACCAAGACTTCCTTCAGTAAGTGAAGAATATGGTGGNTACATTACCCATGTAATATCGGCNCCTTCACCGGACCAAATTCCAGTGTAAATGAGTGGACTTGAGAAGACCAAGAGCCAAAGACCCATTGCGTTAATTCGAGGGAAAGCCAAATCCTTCGCACCAATTTGCAGTGGTAAAACATAATTCATGAAACCGGCAATCATNGGCATTGCAGCTAAGAAAATCATAGTTGTTCCGTGAAGAGTGAAGAAGGAGTTGTACTCAGTTTCTGTCAGGAACGAATTCTCGGGCAATGCCAGTTGAATTCGGAACAGTAGCGCGAGGAATCCTCCGACAAGGAAGAAAATAAAACCATACAAGAAGTANAGGATACCGACTTCTTTGTGGTCAGTTGTAGTGAGCCATGGCTTGAGGTAAGTCCAGAAATTGGTAATAGTGAAGGTTTCAGGAGAGCGAGTGTAAAAGACCCACATGACTCCGAGAAGAACCATTCCAAGAGCAAGTCCAATCGCAGTGAGAAGAACGACGAGCGCACGAGCAGTTGGGCCAACATCGCCAGCATTCAAACCTGGAATAACAAGGTCAGCTTGGTTCCAGTAATCTCCACCAGAACCTGCTCCTCCGTTCACTGCATTTCCGTAGATAGTAAACTCGACAACCTTGGAATCGTCAGCAGGTGCNATCCATTCAAAATCCCATGTACGAACCGAGTTTCCTTCAGCGGTATGTGTGAGGCCCCCGTCCATTTCATGACTGAGGGATGCGTTAACTGTTGTAACCATGCCACCCGTAGAAAGAATTCTGAAACCGCCGGCATGGCCGTTCCAAGGATCTGCTCCCTCGGTGCTGCCACCGTTGTAAAGTTCCATCACATCATTTTGNACGGTGACGGTGAAGGCATATGTTTCACTGGCATTGAACGAATCNGGTAGGCCAGTAACGATAACTTGNGTATCTGCTGCAGCGCCACCGTGACAACTGCATCCATTGTCNCCTGCACTACCAATTCCAGTTGGCATTGCTTCAAACTGAGGTGCTGCGACNAGCATCANCAGAANCAAAGCGAGGAGGGTGAATCGNTTNNNCATNAGTANCCGCCTCCNNNNGAGTCGTCAGTTGANTGCGTTTCNGNTNTNGNAATNNCNGTGTNTGCATCGNATGNCTCGGTATCTCTGGCAACGATGTCGATGTTNCCNATCATCTTNGAATGGTCTAGTCCNCAGTATTCNGCACANCGGATNGGGAATGTNCCNNCATCNTNAGGGANGAATGTCATGACNGTTCCGGNTTCNAGCCCNGGNACCAAGTCTTCCTTCACACCCCATTCTGGCAACCAAAATGCGTGTTGAACGCCNACGTAAGCCGGATTCGANGTGTCATGAGGNCGGGAATAAAGNTCGAGCGTTANNCTCTCNTCACATGGAATNATCAANTGNTGGCCACCTGCNGTNGAAAGGATAGTNCCTACCGGCAAATGCTCCCANGTGTGNAGNAAGTTGTCNTCCGCATCGTAAACTGTAATGAGGCTGTGAAGACCTCTATCAAAATAAATGCTNGAAACTTCAAGCATCTCTGCTGCTAAATCGACTGAATAATCAGTTTCTACACCNTCAACTTCAACCGTTACATTCGTTGCTTCCGAACGTTGGCAATCCTCNGGGCAGTGGGTATCAACCGTAAGCATACCTCCAGTCCAATTGACTTCGACGTAAGTGGTTCTCGGATCATCTTCCCATGTCAAATCNTCTTGATAGTGAAACTCCCAAAACCACTGCTTGCCAACAACATCGACGTTGAACGTATCTTCATCTGCCGGAATAGTCCATACAGCAGTATTGGATGCCAAAGCAATCATGGTCAGCCAAACAACGAGAATTGTTGGTATCACATAGAATGCAATTTCGAGTTTTGTATTGTGGCTATCGACAGGGAAGGAACCAACTTCAATGTGGTACTTTTCTAAATTCTCGACAGGTTCAACGCCGTCACGGTAGCGCAGCATAGCGATAAACATCCAACCAAAGGTGAACAAACCTACAAGAATGCTCCAAAACATATACTTGTCATAAACGACGTTGAAAACAGTGTCTTCAGCAGGCATAGAATATCCTCAATTCATGGGCCGATGATACCGGCCTTAAACCCTTGCAGAATGCGAGGTGCTGGTTGGTGAAAATGCGCCGCTCTTTTGCAACTTTAAAGTAACCCGTTTCCACTTGAAAAGGATGGCTACTTTCTGCCGCAAAATTTCAGAGATTACAGCGGTGGAAAAATGGCAAGTTGATAAGCATCAGGCGTTTGATTGAATCCATGCCACTTCCGTCCTGCGTNCAATCTACTTTGGATGGAGCGGTTATGCTTGAAGTTGAAGTGCAACCTGGGTCGAAAAGGCAGGGCATTCTTGGAATCAACCAATGGCGGGGCCGGCTCTCTGTCGCTGTACGCGCAGAAGCACAAAAGGGCAAGGCGAATAACGCGGTTTTGCATGTCCTTTCTACGGCCCTTAAGATACCTAAACAGAACTTAAGAATTGTTAGTGGAGTAACTTCGAGAAGCAAGAAGNTTCGAATTGAAAACCTCTCTCGCAATGAACTGAATCACTTGCTTGAACCCTATTTGGAGGAGGAATGAATGCGAGACCAAAAACNCCGCTCGCCGCTCGGTAGCGGAAATGCTGCTGAACGCTTTGCTGTTGCAGGCATAGCTTTAGGCGAAGCGCGGGAAAAGAATCGGGAATCGCAATGGCCAATCGTTGTCGAAGGTAAGAGAGACCGTATCGCGCTNCAAGCACTGCAGTTTGTTGGACCNATCGAAGTTCTCAATCGAGGATGGGGTTTGGACCGCTTTATCACATATCTCTACGAACAATACGGTACGCGTGGCACTGATGGAGGGCCGAGCATTTGCCTGTTGATGGACTGGGACCGAACTGGCGGACGTTTACAAAAAACACTGACGCAACGTCTTGAAAGTCTTGATGTGAAAGTGTGCCCTGAGTTGCGGAATCAATTGCTCAAAGCGCTCAAACCTGAGACGCGGGTAGTTGAATCGCTCAAGAGCTTGGCAGTGGAATTGTTACCGTTTATCGGACAAGAAGACCCGTATCAGGACGAAGACTAATCCTCCGAAGGAGGTTTAGGCATGCTCTCTTCCTTGACTGTATTGAGGACAACATGAGTGAATGAACGTGAAACGCCATCAAGGGTGAAGACTGTTTTTGTGAGGTTGTCGAGATCTTCTCGGTTCTTGACCCGAGCCAAAACCATTGAGTCCCATTCTCCCGTCACATCATACACTGCAAACACACGTGGGTCTGCTGCAATCTTTGTCTGAACGTCAATCATTCGACCTTTGACAATGCGCAATCCAGCCATAATAGTCATGCTCCAGCCCATCTGTGCTGGATCTAAGATGACGCTGTAACCTTTGATAACGCCTGCTTCTTCAAGACGGCGGATGCGATTGAGAACGGTACCTTGGGCGATGCCAACCTTGCGTGCTAAAGCTCGCTGGCTGATTCGAGCATCTTCAAGCAGAGCAGCGATGATTTCTCGGTCGGTACCATCAAACTCCATCTCGTTCACCACTCACTGCTCACCCTCATAGGTTTCAACACTTTGCCCAATCCTAGTTGAGCCAAGGAAGGGAGTTGAAAGTCGAAGATATTGTGTCCAACTACCGAGTTCTTCAACTTCAAGCCCCAACGATATTTGGCAATCAGCATCGTGTTTTTCTTTGAAACGAAGTGAAAAGATATACTCGGAATGAGGGGCAATTCGTTTACTCTTGAAACCGCCTTTAATCTGCCAAGGACGTTCAGACTCACATGATTTGAGAGTGACTCTTTTGTCGCCTGAATGGAACGTGAAGCGAGCGATTGGAAGTTCGCCAAGCACCCATTCAGCATTCAATTTAGGCATTCCTTTTTCACGTTTTATCGCGCTAGTCACTGCACCTGAAGCGAGCACACTGGCAAAAAGAAGGAGGAATATCGGAAGGGCAAAGTGACTCGCACTGCTGTTTTCCCAGCGTGTGGGTAAAGAGGTGTGATACAGAGCGAGTAAACGGTTCGTGTCATCCCCTTCAACTTCGCCAAAGAAGGCCAAAGTGATATGCCAACCATAGGGATCGGATTGCAAATCTATGCCTGCGGCAAGAAGATGTTCAGGAGGGATTTCCCAAATGGTTTGGGTGACATTTCCTTGCTTGTTTGAAAATCCTATCTCGGGCTTCATGTCTCTCACCAAATGCGATGCTTGTCGACCATGATGGTCTGTAGCAGTATCCTCGGTTACAAAGAAATACAGGATGGTATTGTCACTTAAGTTCACGTCGGGAGTCATCTCAACGGGGAAACGAAGGAACCACTGGTCGTTTTCATTACTGACAATATCGATGGTGCCATCCAGAGACAAGGTTCGATCCACGCGGGAATATTCTCGCCCGAGGAGGAGGCCATCGTCAAGTGAAAGATTGTCTCCCTGTTGCTCATTAAACAGCGCTTTTGTATCATCTTCAAGCCCGAGTTCACCCAAACGCGAGAGTGCATCATCATCGGGCCAATCGGAATTGGTCTCCTCACTCCATTTCCACCAAGAGAGATGGACCATTTCTGAAGACGTCTCCATTGTATTCGGACCTTCTTTGGACAGAAAGCGCTCGTGAAGAACAGTATCGGCGCTGCTTTGTTCAGGGAGTGATTTCGATGCGACCAGATTCAATCCGTCCCCATCCTCTGGAGATGCGAGCGGAAGAACAAGAAGACTGAGAAAGAGAAGTGAAACAAAAATGTGAACTCGCATATCATCACTCCTCTTCATCATCAGCTTGGAAAGGCATCCCAAGTTTAAGTCGTAAAATGTCTCTCGCTTTCTCATCAAGCATCAGGGTAAGACGCGCACCAGCCCATGCTGAAATGAGATTTTCACCGCTTGATAATTGGCACGAGAGTAAAAGTGGCCCTTCAAATTCTAATGGTTCAAATTCGGCATTATAGTCTTCAACCAAAGGCGCCCAACCACGTAGCATTCGACGCAGCGTGTCAGGTGCAATACTCTGTTTCGATTCGGTGATAAGAGCTTGAAGAGCAGGCACTGCTTCTTGACGGGAACGCCAAGCATCTCGCTTTTTGGTAAATGCGGGTAATCCAACATGGATTAACTTCAGTGGATGAAACGTGCCTTCAGGCCATAGATTGCCGCGCTTATTCGGGCATTTTTGATTGAAAATCCGTTCTTCGACCATCTTTGGAGCAATGTTTAGCCTCTTGCCCCTGGACCACCAAGAGAGGTCTTCAGCGGTCAACCCGTATCTCGTTTTTGCCTCGTTTATGGTTTCAGCATCTGCTGCATATATGGTGTGGCGAGTCGTTTGAGGATGGTCGAGAACCAAGGGCTCCCAACCTGAATGAAGCGATGGTTTACGGTTACGGATAAACGACTTCGCAATACCTTCGGGAGTGGCTTCCGGGCGATGGCGAAAGAGAGCCACAAAAAAACCACCTGTATCATTATCGTGATGAATCAAACGGCGGCATTTCGAAAGTTCATTTTGAATGCGAAGTTCTTCAGATTCATCGATTTCTTCATCGAAAGAGGATTGCCAATGAAGTCGGGCTGCAGGACTCATGTGTGCGGGTTGAAGGAATGTAGTGCGGGCAACCTCGTCACCTCTCGCAATTGTTTGCGCATTTTCATCCAAAGCATCCCAATCGGCTAAGCCTTGGCGCAATTTGAGGCCTGGCAACCTTGACTCGTCGATGTCAATGAGTTCCAAGTAAGGCAATTTCCTCAATAATTGGGCGACTACAGCCTCATTTTCACAGGGGTCAAGGCTGCAAGTAGAATACACCAACTTACCTCCTGGCCGAAGAAGACTAGCCCCTCTTTGCGAGATTTCAACTTGCAGACGGAATAACGTTCGGCTTTCCTTCGGCGACCATTTCCACCACACGTTTCGATTTTTGCGCGTAGTAGCAGAACCCGTACAAGGAACATCAGCAACAATACCGTCGTAACCTGGCGGGGGTATCCTCCCGATATGTCGTCCATCTTGTTGATTGATGAGCATGTTCGTGGTCGAAAGACGTCCGCGATTTGAAACAAGCATGTTTACCCGACCAGAGATTGGCTCATTGGCAACGACAACACCACTTGGAGCAATTGCCTCTGCAATCTGTGTAGCCTTTGACCCTGGTGCGGCACACAAATCCAAGATAAGTTGGCCCGGTTGAGGATCAAGAACGACGACTGGCAGCATGCTCGCTGCTTCTTGTCGCGTAATTCTCCCCGAATCGTGGAGAAGGCTGAGCACATACTTGCTTCGCTTGTCTGGCGCTTGGCCTCGAGCAAAAGGCATTTGCCAAGCACACGCTTCTTTCCCCCAACTCAAAGGCTCTCCGCCAAGCTCACGAAGGAGCGTTTCAGTCCACTCTCTATCATCGCGAGAACGAGTGATTCGAAGCGTTTCTGGCAAAGAAGTCGTCGCAGAATCAAGCCAAGATTTTACATCGTAGCCAAGATTTTGAGCAAGGTTTGCTAATGGCGTATCTTGAGCCACCAGTAACAAGTCCTGCTCTTGCCATTCATTGCGGGACATGTCTGTGGGTCTTCGCTCATCTCTATCTTGCTTCCGCCATGCTCAAGGGCTTTGGCCTCCTCGGAGATTCATGCTAGGAGATGCTTTACCGTGGTTTATGCCGCTGTTTGTATTTGCACTTCTTGCTTGGATTTTTTATGAAGCGATTGAAAGCGTAGTTCGGAGTAGAAATGTAGCATTCGGTCCAAAAGCACTTACTGCGCTACGATGGCTACCTGCAGTTCAGTTGCTGGTCATGCTGATGAACCGATGCGTAGCCATTCTTCAAAGGGACACCTCTCATCTTGAAGTTGCTCAATATTTGGGCCAAGGTGACTTTGAAACGCATCATTTGAAATTGATTTTCGTGGGCGGAGGAGGTGTAGAAATCATCACCTTGCTCATCGTTCTGTTCGTTTTGTTTTCCGAACGATTACCGAGCCTTTCCAAAGCTCAACCTGAGTTGCGGCAGAAATTCCGGAACCGGTTGATGTTGTTTAGCGGGCTCATGCTCTTGTCTGCATCAACATTACTGTTCCCAGAAAAGGGATATTACAATCCGGCCTCCTNTCCGATTGAAACCATCGGAAATATTCCTTCGTGGAGTACACAAATNCCTCTNNTTTTGTTAGGGCTCTTGATGATGTTTGGGGGCGAGTTATTTGCTGTTTCGACCCTGTTTTTGGCAGGCGACAATTTCCAAAAAATTGCTGGTAGGGCACGGCTAAAAGTCATCCTATTAGCATCCTGTACCCTTCTTTGGCTCTCAAGGCATTTAGAAATTGAAACGAATTGGATACAAGAAATTCCAGAATCTGACCTTCTTTTACCGTTGGTTCTGCTCCTTCATATCGGCGTCTGTTTGACAGTTATCATCCAACCTGCGGTGCGCATTGAATCAGAACTGAATCATGGCGAAGGTCGAAGTTTGGGCATGCTGATATTGGCTGCTGGAATGGCGCTCGTCATTCTCATCTTGACACCTCTTCATCTTGATCAAACTGGCATCTTTGGCCCCGAACTTGGGCCTCATGTGTATGGGGTATGGATTGCTGCAGTGACAGTATCGGCCATGATGCTGGTGCAGTTCCTGCCCGCACTTGGATTCGATGCTGCGCCTCGGCCTGAAATTTGGTGGATGAAAATGACGCTCGTCTTTTCCCCTACCATCTTGTGCCTGTTTACGCCTTTTGCCATCTTCTTGATTCCGGCAATTTGGCTCGTACTTCCTTGGTCTTCTCTCGCTCCTTGGTATTTAGAAAGCGATGTACAATCACCATCCGCCTCGTTCATTCTCACTCCGATTCTCTTCATCACGCTCATGTGTGCAATCCTTCCCTTCTCATGGGATGAACCGCTTCTTGCAGCACTTTGGCTTGGATGGATGCCGGGGGCAATGGCAAGTATAGGACTTACACTTCACATCAAACAGAAAGGAAAAATGTTCTCACTGGATTCTGCAGAAGAATAACTCGACTACTCTTCCTCACTCAATTCTGATTCAAGAACTGCTGCTTCAAGTTCAGCCCAAGCAGAACCAACACTGGCATCTTTGACGGTGGTTTCAAGTTCACTGCGGACGCGTTCGGAAAGCATCTCATCATTTTCATCAGGGAACGTTTTTGAAAGTGGGCCATTGCCTGAACGAAGGGTTCTGGACAGGAGAAGTAAGACGACTCCCGTTACTGGAAAAAGCCATCCAAGTGAAAGAGAGTCAAGGTTCATTCGGCCTTGGATGAGACCGAAACCCGTGATGAGAAAACATCCCAAGCCTGTGCCGAGTAAAAGCGTCGATGCTGAATCGGAAGGTTTGCTCATAGACATGCGTAAAGGAACAAGGCAATGAACCCAACGGAAAGAGAAAACCGTCAGTATGTTTCTCTCATGAGTTTGTGAATTTTATACGGTAGCAAAGCCCGATTCACCGGTGTAACTTCGAGAATACGCCCATCGTCACGTCGGCGTATATCTTGAAGAAGTGGATGGCGGCTTTTCTTGTGAAGTGTTAGCAAAGTCGGCTTGTCTACTTCAAGTGCGCTGCGAACACAATTGACGAATGCTTCGCTTTCAACAGCAAACTTTCCAATCTCGTCAATAACCAAGACTTCGCATTCATCACGAGCATATTCAATTGCCGGAATGGCAATCTTTTCCAATGCCTCTGTATCGATGCCATAGCCCAATACCCGAAGTCTGGAATCGATATTCTTGTGGGCCATGATTGCATTTTCACCAGTGACGATATTGAATACGCTGTATCCCAAGCGTTCACTGCCATCGAGAATGGGTTCTGTTCTCATACCACCGATAATTGGTGCTTCAGTCAACGTGCCTCGCATTTGAATTTCACGAGTACGTTCATCGCTAAGCATTTCGAGAACTTTTTCCATAACTGCAGATTTACCGCTACGAGGCAACCCAGTAATACCGATCTTTGGATGAATGCCCATTCTAACTCACCACGAAAAAATCGCTACGGTCATTGCAGTGGCTTATTAGTAATAAAGGATGTTGAACTCTAATACTGTATTGAGAGATTGCAATACAGACATATTGGCTGCGGAGATTGCTTGATTACTGAACTGAAAGGAGTAAATCCGGAATTTCAGATGAAATTTCAACTGGCAACATTTCCAGCTCGTAATTGTTTACATTGTTGTTCGCCGACCACGCTCGAGCCCACTCATCCAAATCTTTGGCATTCAGCAAACCACACATCCAGTGGAGTGCTTTTTCTAGCGTTCCATGGCTTTTGACAAGTCTCTCTTGAATATCTTCATGAAGTTCGATGTGGTTTACACTGTTCCCAAGAACACAGCCGGTTGGAATTACTGCCCAGCGTAGACGACGTTCTTGGTGGGCGTTGACGATAGCTTGACAGGCAAGTCGAGGGCCGTATTTTGAATCTCCACTACCGCACCACATTGCAAGTTGACGTTCATTCGCTCGAGAAGGAATGTCTGTTCGGAATGCTGGGTGGCGGACAAATACCTGTCCTTCTTCATCTTCAGAAAAGTGAACTCCGCGAATAAACGGGCGTGAGCCACGGCCTTTTACCCATGTTTCAATCGAACTTGAGTGCGCGGTTTGGTCAATTTCTCCAACACGAACGCGGACGGTATTTCCGTTTGTAGCAAGAGGGTGTTGAAGTTCTCCCATTCGAGGAAGAAGTGAGAGACGATCGAGGATTTGTAGCGTTTGCTTACGCTCAATTCGGTCTCGTGGAAGACGGGGGATGGCCCATGTGTCCTTGGCCCAGGTAATCCATCTTTCTTGCTCCATCTCAAAAGATGGAACTCGGTTCGAAAGTCCTTTCAAATCTCGCCGCAAATCTGCACGGCTAATCGGTCCATGAATAACTAATTTTTCAACTTCTTGTTTGGCAGTGATACCAAGAACTGCAACGCCTTGCGTCATGCCAGGGAATAAGTGGTTTGCTTCTTCAATAGCCCAAATGTCACTCCATCCGTGTTCTTCAACCAGAAGTTGACGAAGTGGGTGGGAGGATTGTTCGCGAAGTATACTGTCTGGGGCAATCAGGCGAAGACGGCCGCCTTGGTGTAATATTTGCAACCCGCGCTCAATGAATAAGCGATAGAGGTTGACATTCCCCCGCATGGTCGAGAAGCGAGGCACTCCATTATCGGACAAACTTCGCAATTGTTCACCGAGTTCTCGGCGAAGTTTGCTTCCTTCTTCCATTCCTCGGAATCTGTCTTTGATTCTGAGCCACGGGGGATTGGTTACAATCAACTGAGGAGCGGTCTTCCAAGGCCATGAACCTTGCAATGTGTCGCCTTGCTGAACTGCTTTTTTGAATATTTTTTCTGCTTCCTTGCGAGGAAGGCATCCCGGCTTATCTGACTTGAGGCTTACAAGATCAAAGCGGATACATTCGAGTAAGAGTCGTTGACGAGTTGAAGCGACAACCAGTTCGTCATTGTCAAGTAATTGGAACGATGAAAGAAGCAACTTGGTATCGGCAATTTTCCGCTCGGCTGTACTCTCTGCATGACTTTCTGCATGTCGGCGAATCAAGCGTGCATGGAAGATTCCTCCACCACAAGATGTATCTGCAACTGGTAGAGGGATTCCGCTAAGAGTGCGCTCGCCCAGTTCAACACGTTCAAATTCAGATTCATCATCGACTTCGGGTTCTTGAACATGTTGAGGAAGGTTGAGTTTCTCAAGTTGTTGCCTGAAACCTGGAGGGAGGTTGTTGAGGTGCATGGAGGAACTCTTCGGAGGTGTTTTGGGGCGAGTAAGGCTTTCCAAAAGTTCCGAAGCAATGACTGCATCAGCCAATCGGGGTGGCGTTGGATGAGCTCCACGCGGCGAGCGCCCATCGCCCTCTGCATCGTGACGAGCAAGAAGGTGGTCAAGCACATGACCCGGGTCGGTTAACAGGTTCGCTGGCAATGTTGGCCAATCTTCGGGGAGGAGCGCTGCTATCGGCTGATATACGAGGAGAGATTGTTCCCATGCAGCAAGCCAAATGTGGATTTGTTCAGTACGATTTTCAAGACATCTGTCCAGTCGCGCATACCATCCACTTACTCCGCTCTGCATGGCCCCACCAAATCAGCGGGCTGGCTTTTCCGGTTTGAATGTGACCCTTGATTTGTGATTTTTGAAACCGGCTAAAATGAGCGTTTTTCAAACTAATTTGAGGAGTTGAAAACTCTCATTATGCCACTCCCACCCCGTTTTCACCCATTCAAAGAGAGCAGAGAGTTCTTTCTTGCGGACGCCAGCTGCTCGAGCAATGGCTTTGATGACTTTGATTTCTGATTCATCGTATTCTCCATCGACTGCCGCCACAAGAATTGCATCTCTCAGCGCAATCTTGAGAACGACGGGTTTCAATTTAGAAAGAACCAAATCCAGCACCGGAGGATTCTCGAGAAGATTACGAACATCGACTCTCATTTCAGGGTGCATCATGCATCGCCCCATCAGCGCCTCAATGATGGCTAATTCTTCTTTGACAAGCATTCCGTCAACAGAAGCAACGATGACCATGATTTCGGCATAACCCTTGACTTCTTCTTGCGCAAAATCGACAGAAAGGTCTAGGTACACGGGCTTCACTCCGATATCTCATTGAGAATATCGTACCCTTCTTGCATCCACATGTAGCCTTTGGAAGCCCAATTTAGTAAACGTTCAACCGAACCATCTGCAAGACCGAAATGTTCTACGATTTCATACAAAACGTCACGTTCGTCATCATCAACGGTTCCGTCGGCAGCGGCCATCATCGTTGCATCTCGAAGAGCAAGCCGTCCGGTTTCTTCACCCATCCCCTCAAGGCACTCATGCAAAGAAGGTGGAGTTTTCAAGGCGGTGCGAATCAATTTTCGCTGTGAAGGAGAAAGGAGAGCGGTTCCAAGACGTTGTTCAAACATAGCCATTTCATCGACGGTTAATTCATTGTCGACTCTTGCCATAAATGCGAGTAAACGTGCATATGCAAAGCGTTCTTCACGTGGGAGTTTGTGTATTGTATCCGGTAGCATTACACAGCCGTGACCGACATAGACTTAGAACCCAACGCCAGTTCAAGGCGGAAGAAGAGAGTTTTTCATCGTAAAAAGAAACAGCCAAATACTCTCATTCCCATCCAAAAAGAAGCAAGACTTGAAGCGAGAGGGCGACTTGAAGGTGTCATGGATGCGAGCCTCAACGTCCTTGGAGAACCGCTTGATACATGCTCTTGCGACCCGATGACGGGTTGGTATCGAGACGGGAATTGCAATACTGACTCGAGCGATCGAGGATCTCACACGGTGTGTTGCGTTGTCACTGAAGAGTTCCTTAATTTCGCTCTTTCAAAAGGAAATGATTTGATTACACCAATGACTGCCCATGGCTTCCCTGGCCTCAAACCCGGTGACTCGTGGTGTGTTTGCGCTCGAACTTGGCTTGATGCTGTTAATGACGGCTTGGCGTGCCCCATCGATATGGAAGCGACGCACCAAAAAGCGTTGGAAATAATTCCACTCTCACTTCTTGAGGCGCATGCGCTATAATTCACTCTTCTTCGGAAGTGTATCCAAAAACAAACCACCGCATTGTCGCCCAAGTGAAGACGCCCCAAGCGAGCATGTTGATGAGGAATAAAAGTCGAATCGGTGCGTCGGACATCGAAATCATTGCATCGTAAGAAAGCGTAGAACCAGCCATTCCAAAAGCGTAAACCGAAAGTGCACCAAGAATAGTATTTTTGACATTCTTTCGACCGTCAAAGGTAAATGCCCGATGAACAAAGTGAGCGCAAACGCTTGAAAAAGCCCACGAAATAGACCACATGGCCGTTTCATTCAAGAGTTCAAGGAGAAAGGTTGACCGAAGTAACTCCCAAAAAACCCAGAAAAGAAAGGTGTTGAAACCACCAGCGATTCCAAATCGCTGGAGTGTCCCTCTTGGGAGCACTTCGGCTACGTTCGGGCGTTTCATTCGCATCCCTCAATCGTCGTTGGTCACCACGTCGCTAGGCTTCCCTGTAAGAATTCCACGAAGTTTACCATTATCGGTTTGAAGAGCATCCATGAAATCATATTTGCAATCCAGTGATTCTGCCAAAACGCCCAAAGCCATCGAATCCTTTGGTAGGCACTTTCCTCCAAAACCCCGGTGCAGTCCAAAGATTGGATCCAAATGCGAAGGGCCAATAGGCTGGGCTTGTTCAGCAGTAATCATCTCTCGAATCGTGTTCCAATCTTCACCCATGCCTTGGCAGATATCATACATTTGATTGGCAAAAATCACCTTCAAAGCATAGAAGGTATTCTTCGTATATTTGACCAGTTCAGCTTGCGTAGGAGTGACATGAAAGAGGTTTTCTCGACGAAGAACGCCTGCTTCTTTGTGCTGATTGAAGACGCGTTGTGCAACTTCCGCATGGTGAGTTCCGCAGACCAGAATATCTTGATTAGCAAAATCTTCCATACGACGACGCTCTACGAGAAACTCGGGAGAGTAAGCAATCTTGAGGTGAGGATATTTATCGTGGTAAGATTGGGTTGTTCCAGGAACGACTGAACTTTTGATAACAGCAGTGAATCCTTCAGGTAATTCATCAAGCACGCCTTCGACAATTCGAGTATCGCAAGCACCCGTATCGGGGTGCGGCGGAGTTGGTACAGCAATGTATGCGAAATCAACATGGTCGGTAACATCGGACAATTCAGTGCCGCGTGCAGGGTCGTGGACGAACAATTCGTGTGCATCAGCAAAACAAGCCTCAATGGCCCCGCCGACCATACCTGCGCCAATAATACCGACCTTCATGCACCGAGGGGAGCCGTCATAAGTATTGATTTTACTGTAAGTCCTATCGAAAAGGCCTCGGATTTAATTTCCCATCTTTGGCCATTTGTGAAGCGAAGAAGAGCGATTCAGGCGTACCACAATCAACCCAAGTTTCTTCACCAACAGAAAGTAACTTTGCATGGCCAAGATGAACGTATTGTCGTGTTATATCTGAGATTGAGAAATCATTACCGCGCTCAGCTTGCGCTGAATCCAAATAGGACCAAAAGTTTTCATCAAAAAGATAGATCCCCCCAATTGCAAGGTTAGAGGGAGGGTTTTTTGGTTTCTCAACAATATCAGTCACGTTGCCTTCTTGGTCAAGAACAGCAACACCAAATGCCTCTGGGCGCTGTTCTTCACGAGCGAGTAAAACGCACCCTGGATTTTGCTCAGTATGATTGAACCGTGAAACCTCTTCGGTTAATTCAAGCGTTGTGATGTTGTCTGAAAAATAGACCAACAACCGGCAATCTTGATTGTAGGGGCGGGCAAGATTGAGTGCATGACCAACCCCCAGTGGTTCTTCCTCAAGTACGTAATGAATTTTCTCATCTTCAAGTCCTGAACCTACATGTCGGGCTATTTGTCCAATATGTTCATTTGAGATAATCGTGATATTTTGGATTCCCGAACGACGAATTGTTGCAAGAGCGAAATCGATGACAGGACGGTCATACAATGGCAAGAGCGTTTTTTGAGTGTATTTCGTAAAAGGATACAAACGGCTCCCGTGCCCACCAGCAACCAAGATGGCATTGGTCATCATGCTCCATCCGAGGTAGTCGTAGTTATTGGGCTTGCCTAAATCTCTTCATCTTGTTTTGTAGAATCCATCAACTCTTGAACAGCACCTTGTTTGGCATTTTTATCGAACCAATCTGTCCTTACAAGATCGCCAAGCCTTTCGACGCCAGCCTCTATCAAATCTGTATCTTTGGATTCTGCCTTTTGCCAGAGTAGGTCAGCTCTTTCCTGATACCGTATATTGGCTTCGTTTACCAGGACTTCAGACGGGCGCAAATCATCCTCAAGGCCTTTGTATAGCGAGTCGGAACTTCGAGCATCTCTTCGTTTCTGGGAAGTGTTGAGTTGAGAGTCGATTCGCCCTGATGTGAAGCCTTTTTCATCTGAACCGCGATTGCGACGCTGTGTTTTCGACACTTGAATCGACTGTAAATTCCCAGCTTGAACCGCTTGAAAGGCCACATCCATTCGATCGGACTGCTCGAGGAGTTCCGGGTCCAGTTCAAGCATCATGAAGAGTGTCTCTTGCCGTTCCATGGCTTTTCGATGTGATGAAATGATGAAGATGGCTAAACCGGTGAGCAGAATGAATTCAAACAGAAGTATTGTGCGAATTGATACATTGGTGAAGAGAAAACCAACTGTGCCAATCAGGAAACTGACAACGAGGGAAAGTTGAACGAAGAGTCGCTGCCGATGCTTTCGATTCTCTTCGAGAAAATACTGTTGAAGAAAATAGTTGCCAGGGTCTTGCATCTTCGTTCATCATCCATTGAGAATCTTCAAAATTCGAGCCCTATACTCTTCTTCAGAAAGAGAATCGTCGTTCCACCCAAGTTGAGAAAGGGCTTCAAGACGACTTGCTTCGATACTGTTTTTCATTCTTTCAAAGGCGAATTGTACCAAAAGCCCGAAGACGAGGAGTGCAGCAAGGCCAAATCGCCATTGCTCGGTGAAATAACCAATCAAAAGGCTCAGAACAAGGCCTTGGCCCAAAGCAAAACCGAGTCGCGTTTTCAATTTTTTTGCAGAATCCAAGGTATCGAGAAGACGTTTTGCACCCTCTTTTTTGGTCGCCATGAACTCGCCAACACATATGTTCCCGTCAAGATGTCGGAATCAGTTGGTCGAAACAAAACAGTCGTCATCGATTTCAATGAGCGTGCCATTCATCAATAAATGGTCGAGTGCTTCATCGATTTCTTCATGGCTAATCCCGCTGGAGTCTAAGTGTTTGAAAATGGTTTCAAGTGTCGCACATGGCTGGCCTTTGGACATCTCTGTTTCAACGTGAATCAACAACATTTGACACACGAGAGCAAGCAAAGGATCATCGCTTTCTTCATCGGGTAACAACTCGATAAAATTGCTTGCTGGATGGAGTGCTGCTTCGATGTTATGCTCAGTTTCAATTCGGTCTTCACTTTGGGCAGTTCGCTTACCTAGCCCGTTCATATTCGAGTCTCTTTGAAGATCAAAACAATCGAAAATATTGCGCTGGAATGGGTCTCCCTCTTGGGCGGTTGTAACTTCAAGACGATGGCCTAATGCTTGAAGACGATGAAGGCGTTGCTCGATGACTCTCTTTTCACGGGCGAGGTCGGCTGTAATTAATTCAAGGGACATGAGTGCTTGTTCCGACAACCATTTCTCAAGTTGCCATTCCGGATTGATTCCACTCATCACTTCAAACAAACGCTGAACTTCTTCTGGCAATTGATCGACTGCAATGGGTCCTTCTGAAACCTTGTTTTGTTTGTCGCTCATGTTTGCAAGTCTCCTTGATGGAGGCCTATGAAACCTCTCTTGTGAAAGCAACCTTGAGTTCCAGTGGAGAAACGAAGAGCGTCTTTGAAAATTCGAAGCAACTTCGGCTCCAAAGGTCATGAACGTTGAACCTTACCCGTCGCTCGAATATTAAGGCCATCGAAAGTGTGTGTCCTTTTCTGAAAGGGGGCGCGTTCATGTAGGGGTTGCTCGTGCGAAAAAACATGGCAGACTATCGGATTGGAATCTTACCGGGCGATGGAACTGGTCGAGAAGTTGCACTTGAAGCGCAGCGAATACTCGATACAATCGAACATCATACAAACCAAGGGTTTGAACAAACGGTGATTCAATGCGGTGGTCAACACTATGTCGAGACTGGAGAAGAATGGGCGGAAGGCTCGTTTGAGTTCTGTCGTGATGAAGCAGATGCGTTATATCTTGGAGCAATTGGTCATCCCGGCGCGTTCCTGCCAAACGGCGACCTCGCTGGAGGGTCAGTGATTCTCGGACTACGGAGTGGACTCGATTTGTATGCTAATCTTCGTCCAATTAAGCTGTATGAGGGGGTTCCGCACAAAGTTCACGGAAAGTTCACACAAATTTGGCAACCTGGCATGGTTGATATGACAATACTACGAGAAAATACAGAGGGATTGTATCACTCACTCCTGCGCCGCAGCGCTGACAGAGCAATGGGCCGTCCACCTTACGAACCACCTGAAATGACCTTCCCCGGTCTTGAAGGTGAAGTCGCCTATGACCCGCGCCCAATTTCTGAACATGGCAGCGAACGATTAATCAGAATGGGTTTTGAAATTGCAGAAACTCGCAATGGAGCACCTGTTGATGGAGTACGTCGAGTCTCGTGTATCGATAAATCAAATGTAACACGTGGATGTCAATTATTCCGCCGTACTTTTGACAAGGTCGCCGTAAATTACCCTGGTACAGAACTCGATTACGGATTTATTGATGCATTCACCCAGTGGCTCACACGAAGCCCAGAGAGCTATGATGTGGTCGTGACTTCCAACATGTTTGGCGATATCGCCACTGACCTGGGCGCGGTCCTTCAAGGCGGAATGGGCATGGCAGCATCAGGAAACATCGGTGACAAGAGCGCGTTCTTTGAACCAGTTCACGGTTCGTCTCCAAAATACGCTGGCATGAATAAAGTCAATCCAATAGCCAGCATCAACTCGATTCAATTGATGATGAACTGGTTGGGCCGAAAAAACAACGACGATGAATTAATTGAAATTGGTAGGCTCATTGATGACAGTGTAGCAGACCACTTGCGAGATGGTCGCGGACTCACCTACGATCTTGGTGGAGATGCATCGTGTTCAGGTGTTGGCGAAAGTATTGCAGCACGCCTTTCTACGAAATTACAAGAGCGTTTCTAAGACTCTTGTCGCCTACGGAGTTCTGCCTCGAACTCCACCCACATTTCCGTTTCAATTTGTTTACGTAGTTCTGGTTCTAATGCAGTCTGTACCTGCACAACAACGTCCTCCCAGATTTCTGTAGCCATCGTGGAACGAGTTTCTCTTTCTGTGGCTTGAATCATTTCTTGAACCTCGGTGATTGAAAATTTCTGTTCCGCTTCTTCGTTCGACTTTCGAAGTATTTCAGCTTGAACAATTCGCTTTATTTCCTGCATAAGGCGGTTGACAATACTCACTTCCCAAATATCTCGTGGGTGCGGCGTATCCATATTTGTCACAGTATTTCTTAGAGTTTGAACAATTCGTGCCCGAACCGGATTACCGAGTTCAAAATCTCGCACGCCTGAAACAAAACCAACCAACGCATCAAGCCATTCATCTTCTGAAAGACTGTTTCCACATCCTGGGCAGTCTACATCTGCAGATGATGGTTGTTTTTTCACAGATACTGAGGGTTGTTCTTCCTCGTGATTTTTCTTTTCCCGTCGTTTTGGTTCAGGGGCTTTTTCGATGTCAAAGGAAACGGAGGCGCCAAAGGTATTTTTCTTCGGAGCAGGGTTCGGCGTTTCACTCATTTCGGAGAATCATCTTGAAACTTCAATAAAAAGGATTTGCCGGCAAAGAAGAAAAAGTGCCCAAAAAAGGCTCTTTTAGCGCTTACGAAGCGAAAAAGGTCGAAATGTGGTCAAGTGCTTGCTGGACTGTTGCTTGATTATCATAGGTGCTGAGAAGCATGGTTTGTTCTTCTGATTCAAGTATGCGGTTCATATTATTGACAACCCGGGTCAACTCATCAACAATAGTCACAGATGCCATTTGCGCAGTACGGGAGAGCGGATTCAAATCGATGACAAGTACGGTCTTGCCCATGGCAACAAGAGCCTCACAACGGTCGCCATCTTCAAGCGGTACAAGAAGAACATCTGCTTCAAAAATGCCCTCTTTTGTACACTTTGCACGAGGCCCTTCAAGGCCAGGAATGCGTGCGTTGGGTTCAGCACCAAGTATGTCGACATCCAATCCTTCCTGCTGTTTGATTTCATGAAGATGGGAAAGCAATGCTTCCATTCGTTCAGGTGTTCGGTAAAAAATATTGATTTCCACAGGGCATTGAAGATGATGGGCGAGGTGAAGTATTTCCCTGCCTGCAAGAGCAACGACGTTGCCGTTAAGACTAATCACGGGATTCTTGGCCTGAGAGAGGTATGCAAGTGCTTGATGTGTCGCCTGAAGCGCACTTGGAAGAGTTTGTTCGCCGATCATATAATCGAAAGCCTCACCTCTGCCGTGTGCGATGAGGGCGCTGCCTGCGAGCATTCCCTTTTTTTCTGCCTCTTCAAGTCGGTGCCGCATCAATAAAGACTGGTATCGCGGATGCGTTGGGTCAGCAGCAATTTCACCCATAANTTTCCCTCACGCATTATCGACAATCATCGAAATGTCAAGTGGAGAAACGCCTCGATTAACTGCGCTGGTCGAAAGCACATCCATGCCACTTTCGTGCCAATGCTCGAGTTGTTCAAACACAATCCCTCCGCTTGCTTCAAGCCAAATGTGNTCTCTCAAATTCATNTCAACCAATTGAGCAACGGTATCTTTGCTTCGTTCTGGCCCGAAATTATCGAGCATGATGACCAGTTTAGGAAGGTCTTCATCGGAACGTTGAGACCATGCAGCAGCAGCCATNATCGCTTCTTTTTCTTCTCGCACTTCAATCTCGAGAAATGCGCCGCAATCGGTTGCTGAAACTTGTTGTAAGTAGGCCACGATACGGTTCGCATGCGTTTCGATTTCTTGATGCATGGATGCAAGGTCGTTTTCCTTCAACATCAAAGCATCTTCACGGTGGAGACGGTGCGTGAGACCTCCGCCGAGATGGACCGCCCATTTATCCAAAAGTCCCCAGACTGTTTTCCGAGTACAGGCAATTTGACCTGGAGCACGTGCTGACCAACGTTTCGTTTCAGTTGCAATACCTGAAAGTTGGCCAAGTATGTTGAGAATCGATCGTTCCATGGCAAGTANAGTCTCTCTATCGCCGGAAAGAATGGCGATTTCGTCGTCCTTTGATACCTTCTTTCCATCGCTCGCCATCCATGATAATTTCAAAGAAGGAGCCCAAATCTGTAGCATATGGTCAACTGCAGCAGTGCCTACAATTATCCCATCTGCTCGAGCAAGAATCGTTGCCTCAATTGAATGACTGCTTCCCATAAAAGGCATACTTATTCCGTCATCTGCAAGAAGCGCACTCACCCATCGGTCGATGCTTGAAAGAAGCAGGCGTGATGGACCATCTTCCGCTGTCCATAACTCAAACCCGCGGTCGTGCGGGGGGCGTTTTGACTCGGCCATGATGGAGGCTGGGGGTTTGGCATCTTCAAACATACATATTGTCTGTCTTGAGAGAATGCTTGTACAAGTTTTCATAAGTGGAATGGATTGGTTCGATGTATGGATTCACGAGACGAAGAGGGGATTGCCTCNCTTCAATCGATTTTATCCAACGCTGAAGTGATTCATATCTATGGAGCAGGCCTCAATCCAGAACGCCCTGCTCATACAGCAGTAGGTGAATTGAGTGACCGCGGATGGGCAATTGCGCCTCTTCATCCCAATGACGGTGGCGCTACAATCGAAGGTTTTCCGATTCGCCCTGAACTCGATGATGGAATTGTTCCAAAAGTTGTCGTCTTATTTCTGGCACCAGAGCGGGCCCGCGCCGTTGTACGAAACCTCATTATTCGCTTTGAAAGAGAAGAGTTTCCTTTAGTTTGGTTCCAATTAGGGGCGGAGGATGAACAAGCACATCAAGCCCTTCGGGAAATGGATGTCCCTTTCATCGAACATGATTGNCTTGTTCGTTTTGCAGAACGGCATTCGTTGAAATGTGCAACTACTCCGTTGCCTCAACAATGGTTTTTACAAACGGCTTCTGAAGACGGTGATGGGTGTTCGATATGGAGCGTTCATTCCTCGGATTCTGCATCGCTGAATCGCCCANTGGAAGCGCTTGAGTGGGTTGGNTCGCTGGAAGACTTNTCCCTGTCNAATCACACCATCCCANGATATATNCGTTCGCTAAAACAACAAGATGANACCTTGCAAACGCTTGCTGTTCGATTAANTGGAGAAATTCTCACATGANGGNGGTAGTGCTAATATGGACTCAGNCCGACACAACAGTATGCGCACCTCAATCATACTGTTTGTATTGGTGTGTTCTCTTTTCGCTCCACTTGCGAGTGCAGGTGTTCAAAATCTCGAAGAGCACGTGTTGGATGAAGGAAAGAATTCAAGCATCATCGCGACATACTCTCCGATTCTTCAGGCTGCAATAGCCCACAAGAGCGATCTGTCGATGTATTCAGATGANGAATTNNCCANTGCTAAGCAGTGGGTGGTTTTCGCNGCACAATACAGCGGAGAGCCCGCTNANGAATTGCCTGGNGCATGGATTGTCGACGCTGACGCTTCAACNGCGATTGAAGATTTTTCTCAATTCATTGAACAAGGCGTGATTGAAGCAGCATATCCGCTTATTGAGAAGATGATGACGCCCCGATGGGTTCCTAACGACCCNNTNTNNTCNGANCAATGGCACCTNNAAAANACGGGNCANNCTGGTGGCAACAAGNGGCGAAGATGTCAATATNACNGGAGCATGGAANTCGNACAANGGNTCNGGNNTNGTCATTGGNATNGTNGATGATGGNCTTGATTGGNNCCANCCCGANNTNGACAATTANTACGANTCNNCACTNGANTANGANTTCTGNGGNAANGANGGANANCCCNCGCCNNCNTCGAANNANGCNCANGGNACNGCNGCNGCNGGCGTNGCNGCNGGTGTNGGNAANAACAACATNGGNGTCAGTGGNTCAGCACCTCNAGCNGGNCTTGCNGGATTNCAANTGATNTCNTGNAGCACNACCGATNCNCGNGANTCNGNNGCACTTTCTCACGANCGNCAANACATCGATATTTACTCAAATTCATGGGGCCCCAGTGACAATGGAGAGACCCTTGAAGGGCCTGGNCCGNTGATGCTTGCCGCCATGGAAAACAGNGCNNTAACCGGACGTAATGGNNNNGGNAACATCATCACTTGGGCAGCAGGAAANGGNTTNNNTGATGANGANAANNCNAATTATGANGGNTATGCNAATCTCNGATACACNATNGCAGTTACNGCNGTNNCNCACNANGGNNNNCANTCCTATTANGCNGANCCNGGNGCNAANATNCTNGTTGCNGCNCCNTCNAACGGCGATGGAGAANNCATNACTACNACNGATANNGAAGGCTCNGGNGGNTACAATTCNAANGGCGATTANACNNANACATNCGGNGGTACNTCTTCNGCNACTCCACTNGTATCNGGNGTNATTGCNCTNATGCTNGAAGCNAATNCNAANNTNACATGGNGNGATGTNCAACACATCATCGTACNNACATCGCGNGTGAANGANGCNTCAGANTCCTCTTGGAANNTCAATGGNGCAAANCATGATGTGAGTCACAAATATGGGTATGGAGTCATTGATGCGGGAGCTGCTGTTGCAATGGCAGAAACATGGACTTCTGTCGAAGAAGAAACCTCAGTCACTACTGGCACACTAGATTGCATACAGTGTGATATTCCCGATAACAGTCCAAACTATGTCTCTGTGAACACGACTGTGACCGAGCCTATCTTGGTGGAGAATGTCGATGTTATTGTTGACATAACTCATGAGTTCCGTGGAGATTTAGAAATGGTTTTGACAAGTCCNGATGGTACGCGAAGTATCCTCAGCGAAAAGCACAGTGACGACGGGAACGATTTCAACAATTGGCGTTTTTCTACAGTACATCACTGGGATGAAGACAGCCGTGGAGAGTGGACGCTNACTGTAGAAGACCAAGGGAACAACGANGTTGGTAGNCCTCGATTCTTGGGAACTCATCATCTATGGAACTGAACTCGATGTTGATACCGATGGTGATAATTTAACAAATTCCAATGAGACTGATGTTTACGGAACTGACCCCGAAGATTACGATACGGATGATGATACAATCAGCGATGGNGATGAAGTGCTTCTTTTTGGCACCAATCCTCTTCTTAGCGACACCGATGGCGATGGATTATCAGATGGTGTCGAAATCAATGTTAACGGGACTGACCCGTTGGACAACGATACAGATGACGATTTGTTACTTGATGGAGAAGAAGTCNTACTCTATGGAACAAATCCATTGATACCTGACCCTGATGCTGATGTTGACACTTTCTATTGGTTTGAAGACTGTAACGATACCAATGCACAAGTCTACCCTGGCGCAGTTGAACGACTGAATGGAGTCGATGACAATTGTGACGGGCAGTGGGATGAGGGATACAATGCTACAGACTCCGATAATGACGGACTTTCGGATTTCGGAGAGTTCCATATCTTTGGTACGAACCTTTCCTCGCCCGACACCGATGGAGATTTTTTGAGTGATGGAGATGAAGTGCTCATACATTTGACCGACCCTCTTGTCAAGGATAATGACACAGACATGGATGGATATTATTGGTTTGAAGACTGCAACGATACCAATGCGAGTATTGCGCCAAATGCCCAAGAATTGTTAGATGGCGTTGACAACAATTGCGATGGACTCATCGATGAAACCTTCAATGGAACCGATGCTGATGAAGACGGCTTACTTGACCTTGATGAATATCTCGAGATTGGCACTGACCCATTTAATGCGGACACCGATGGTGATGGATTGATTGATGGCATCGAAGTTTTGTCGACGTTTACCAACCCATTCGTACCCGACCTTGATGAAGACCAAGACGGGTTNCGCTGGTTCCTTGATTGCGATGATAACGATTCATCCCGCTCACCAAATGGTGTCGAGGTTTGGAATGGTTTGGATGACGATTGCGATGAAAACATCGATGAAAACGTTGACCGAGCAAGTTGGATTACACCAATGCCATTGCTTGCAGATGTTAGTCTCAACGCAACCAATGANTCACTTGAATTAGGCATCGCTCTTGATCTTGATTCCGAATCGATGCAGCGACTCAATATCACCGTTCAGTGGTATCGAAATCAAACGCTTGTTTTCCAAGGATTCACCTTTTCAGAACAGCCTCACAATTGCCAGCAACCAACCAGCGAATTTTCAATTGAACTTTGCAACCTCAATGGAACTGTCGGGCCTTACGAAGTCAAGGCTGTTGTGTTTGATGATGCAGGCTTTGTCGAAGTCAAATGGTCGGTAACCTACACCGTATGGCAACCACCTGCTGTCGAAGAAAAGGAAGAAGAAACAACCATTCAAACAAATGAAAATGAGGAGAGCATGACGATGCCGGAGAATCTTTTGGTTTGGGTTTTAGCAGGGGTTGTCGCCGTGCTCGGCATCATTCTTGTCTTCACACGTCGACAAAACTCATCGCCAAAGCCGCAGGCTCGTCCGAAGCAAGCACCGGCTGCTTTTGTTGGTACTCAACAATATTCGAATGTTCCAGCAGCACCAGACTTTTCTCAAATGGGAGAATATGTTCCACCGTCGAATAACGAATGGGATACAAACCGGTGGAAGTAATCACAAACGATTGGAAATAATACTCCAACCGACCAGTTGACCCTCTGCAGCGTCTGCAAGGAGATTCAGTTGGTGGTGTTCACCATCTTCATCCCAAGAACGTGAAACATCGAATGTGACTGCTCCATCTCCACCATCGCCAATCTGTGAAAGAAGTGAACCGATGTCATTACCAGGAACTGCAATCAAGTAACCGACTTGCACATCGTCTTGATATTCTCCAGAAGATGTGAAGAAGCGGTCATTACCAAACAAGACACTGTACTTTGAGGAATCTGAAAATCGAGTTTCTAATTTCGTGATGTTGAGTGTATTCGGAATCGAATCTCGATTGTAAGAAGTCGAATCCAAATCGCCTCTTTTATCGTAAACACAATTCTCTTCATTTGGCGTTCCTGTAAGATTAAATTGAACCCAGCCTGCTTGTTCATCCGCTGCTACCCATGAAAGATTCCATTGAGAGGTGGTCGAGGAGGTTTGCTGAGTTGTTCCTCGCCAAATGTAACCGTTTTCTTCCAAAGCTCGAGATGCCCCCGGAGCAATGGAGTTTGGCCAATGGTCAAAGCACGAAAGAGCGTCTTCAAACGTGTGCTGGCGAAGGGTTGAGTCATCCGGCATGTGAAGGTCATATTCGCCCCATGATTCCAATTCACTGCTTGAAGGCCCNAGGAGGTTCGCTTGTGGTTTGGAATCATAGGAAAGACCGAGGTCAAGTTGCTTTTCTCCTCGTTGAAGAGTGAGTTTTGAAAACGTGTGATGCAGTTCTAATTCGCCTTCGGGCAACACATAGTCGTTGAGGAGTTGAGAGGTTGGTGAACATCCGGTTTGACTTGTCTGTGATTCTGAAATCAACACGTCAACTGTTTGTTTCGCAGCCCAAGGATTGCCTTCTTCAATCCACAAGTTCATTGTTGCAGAGCCTAAGCAATAGGCTTCGATGTCGTGATGAGTGGCAACGATTTTCCATACCATCTCTCCTCCAAACTCATCGTTTCCTATGACGCGCCAATCCCATCCAAGGTTACTACCTGTGGCGCCGTCATCGATCAAATCGTTGGCGAAAAGATGCTGAAGTTCTACCGGTTGCATCATCAACGCAAGTCCTGGCGCAAGTGTCTCAAGTCCACCGAGTAAACCACCAACACCGTAACTCATTGTCGTCCCNTGATATTTGCCAATAGGAGAAGGGAGGTCAAAGCCCCAATCCAACTGCGTTGCTTTGGTGTCTTGATTACGTAATTCTGTGTATGTGGTTGAAGTCAAGTCTGCTGTGCCTGAACCTGTTATCGCTCCAAACTCGCACACCGTACCGAGTGAAAGATGACGATTTACACGGAAAGGGTCGAGTGAATTGGTGTTTACCGTCTCAACCGATAACCATTCAGCGCCCATACCTCCAACGATACGAACCGCACCGAGTCGGTCATTGGATCCTTCATTNACCAGTTCACTCGTGCCGCCCTCAGTAATAGAAAGGCCACCAATTCCACCAAAATCAATGGATATCTTACAAATATCATCTTCCGTTTCCAATTGGTCCATGACCAATTCAACAAAACCTTCTGTGGCAATAAAAGTCGCTAAACCGTCGTTATCTCCCTTGATTTCGTATTGCATGCTGTCGCCATAACGAAGTTGTTCAGCGGTAAAAGAATCCAGTTGATTATCAAGATAGTAATATCCGCCTGCACCAAGAATAAGCAACGTCAGGAGTACTGCAGCAACCTGAGGCTTACGGACGATATCAAGAAGTGTCGCTGGGCCATCTCGAACAGGCTTTTTACTTTCCTTGGGTTGAACTTTTTTGACCGCTTTTACCGGTTCTTCCTCGAGAATCTCTGCATCGAGAATCTCTGCATCGAGAACCTTTTCTTCAGACGGAGCATTTGGCTCTTCAGCTACCTCAACGGTTTCAGAAGGCGTGATTGTTTCTTCATCTTCCATCGAAAGTACGATTTCCGATTTTGATTCTGGAGCCGGTGTTTCCTTCACTTTCGTTTCTGAGATTGAAGTCTCTTTCACGGGCAATCCTACCTCTTTGTTGGAAAGACCNGCCTCGAGAAGGCGTTCAACTAAATCCGACTTTTTACCAGATGTAGGTAAGTCATTGAGGATGCAAAGTGCTTTGAGTTTTGCAACGGTCAAAGTCGATGTTTGTTCACCCGACATCGCCAAACCCTCATATCGGCCTGTCGCCATCCCCTTTCAAGTATGACCCTTAATGCGTGCTTCAAAGTGCAGGTTTTTGCAACAAGGGTCAGGATTCGTAAGGCGCATANGTGCCATCAGCATTTTGGACATAGACCGTCTGCTCATAACTCCCATCCGCTAATTTTTTGTAAAAATAACCGCCTTCTGCAGGTTCAAAAATTGCTTCTGCTGGAGGCGTTGACGGAGTAACTGGCGCGGGTTCGGCGACTGGCTGTTCAATCACTGCGGCTTGTTGCGCCTGAGGCGGGCCGGTTGGACCNGAACGAGGTGGGCCAGTTGGGCCTGCTGCTGGTGGGCCGGTGGGGCCGGGGCTTGGGGGTCCGGTTGGACCTGCAGCGACTCGGGCATCTGTTAACGATGCCAAGACTTTCTCTTCGGTCGATTCATCACCGTTCTCAAGAATCTGCTTAACATGAGATCCATGCTTTTGGGCCCCGATAAAAGCAAATCCAGAGAGAGAAAGACAAATCAAACCGAAAATCCCACCGATGACTTGATTCGGCCAAACTTGACCTTTCACGGACATATCGTTGTTGAATGTACTGTCAACCTCGCCGCTGGTCTCATTGAAATATTGAACGATAATACAATACTGGCCAGGGTCGACTGAAAACTTGAATGTATACTCTTCTCCTTCAATCAAATCTCCTATGCTTTGGTATTGGTATGCATGATTGCCTCCAAGCTTGGCTTCTTCTGTAAAGATACCAAGATTTTGCTGGCAGTTGTTCATCTTGATAACGTATGCATTGATGCTTGTGTTGGAATATGTTGGAGGGTTATCTGCAGTTACATCCAGATGCAAAGGAACATCAAACAAATCATCTCCTGATAGGGAAGGGCCCCATACTAGACCTATGTCCTTCTCTGCAGAATCTGTAAAGTCATCATAAGAGGCACTGAATGGCATTGGGAAAAGCGCGAATGTAAACATCAAAACCGCAATACCAAGCCACAAAAATACATTCCAGCGAGACTTTTTCAATTCATCTTTTCGCTGGTCAAGCGTGAGCTCTTCCATGACTTCTTCTTGAGCAGAATCACTGGAATTTTCTTCATCGCCCACCACTACACCCGTATCGGTCATGTTTACCCCGATTTCAAGCGAGCACTTGAAAGGCGCGACGGAATGTCGACGAGCATGGAGGAGTCTGACGTGAATCGCGAAGAGGAAGCGATGAGTGATGTAGACCTTCGTATTGCTATCCTCTCAAGAGGGCCGCGCCTTTACAGCACCAGAAGATTGGTAGAAGAGGCAAAAAAGCGTGGACTCAACCCCTATGTTGCCGACCCAATGAAGTTCTCATTATTTGTTGCTGATGGTCGAATTGACATCCTTCATGATGGAGAGCCGTTCAATTATGATGCGGTCATCCCCCGAATCGGGCATTCGATTACAAAACACGGTGTAGCAGTACTGCGGCATCTTGAGCAATTGGGGATATGGACTGCCAATACGGGAGCGGGTATTCTCAAAAGTCGCGATAAGCTACACGCCTCCCAGATATTGGCAAGAAATCGTATCCCTGTACCGCGCACAACATATGTTCGAGATATTATCGATGTAGAAACTGCTGTCGATTTTGTTGGGGGATTGCCGGTTGTCATCAAGGTTACACAAGGCACGCAAGGTCAAGGTGTGTTTTTACGCCATACCATCCGTGAGGCACGTAATCTTGTCCAAGGGCTATTACTCACCGGTCGTTCAATTTTAATTCAGGAATACATTGCTGAATCTCACGGCAAAGATATCCGTGCTTTAGTGGTCGGAGACAAAGTCGTTGCAAGTATGCGCAGACGTGCCCGTGGCCGAGAATTCCGCAGTAATTATCACTTGAATGGTACTGTGGAAAATGTGGATTTGCCAAAAGAATTTGAAGAGGCTGCATGCCGTGCTGCTCGGGTTCTTGGACTGCACGTTGCTGGTGTAGATTTACTTGAATCGACCAATGGGCCATTGGTTCTCGAAGTGAATTCTTCACCTGGACTTGAAGGTATTGAGAAAGCAAGTGGAGTCAATGTTGCTGGAGAAATTATCGATTATGTCACCAGTGAAACCGCTTTCTCTGAAGTTGACCTCGACCAATTACTTCGAACCGTTCCAGGCGCAGGTGTTCTTTCACTCCAAATTCGAAATCACCCCGTATTGGTCGGACAGCCCCTCGCGAGTTTATTCAAACCAAACGTCGATATTCCCGTATTCGCACTCTCTCGTGATAACAGTTTATTGTGGAATCCAAGTGATGAACTCCAATTACGCTATGAAGATGTGTTGATCTGTTATGGTGAACTTACTGAATTGAGAAGTTCTCTGCGACAAGCCATGCTCGAGGTGCCGCAGCAAGCGTTTGATATTCCTTCATCGGAAGAAACCAATGCATAACTCGGCGTTGAGAGAAAGAGTGATTTCTCGTTGGCTCAATCTGCTGAACGCGCGGTGGTTTGATATGGTAGTCCGTATTCTTCCCTTCTGCTCTACGGAGCACGGGATGCACGCCCGCCCTAGGCGGGAGGCGGTGAACGCCAATGAATACGCGGAGAGGAGAGGAGCGAAATCGCAAGGCTATGAGGCCGAGCCAAATGCGGCTCAACAACGCTTCAGTCGTGCTTCCACCGCGTCTCAATCACATGCAAAATCTACCTTGGTTTGCCTGCTATATGCAGACGCTGAAGGCTGAAAATAAATCAAAGAATACTCAGAAATCCTATGCGAGTGGATTGCGTGCTTTGATTGAAACAACGCTTCCTGATGAAAATGTCCTCAGTGAAAGCAATTATCAAGAAATGACTGTGCTAGAACTTGCGGAAAGAATGGAGCCACTCAACGGAAGAATTGACCGGTGGACGCACGGGTTGTCTGACTTACGTCCTACAACGTACAATGCGCGACTCGCAGCAGCTCGCCATTTATTGAAGTGGCTGGGTCACAGGTGGCCAGACCATCTGGTGCGGGCAAGAACCGGAAAGAGACTCCCACGTACATTGAATCGAAGAGAGATGACCATGGTTTTGGATGCTTCCGCCAAAAGTGAAGACCCCGTTGCCTCAATTGTTGTCACTATGATGCTTGATACTGGGCTACGAGTAAGTGAAGTGTGCAATCTGGACCGAAACGATATCGACCTTGAGGATGGTTCGGCCCGAGTCTATGGCGGCAAGGGAGACAAAGACAGATTGGTTCTGTTCACTCGACGGACTCTAGAACGCATTCATGCATGGATACCCATTCGCGACGCTCGCGTACGCGATGATGACTTCGCTTTCCTCTTGAATTCAGCAGGACGCCGATTACAACCTCGGGGCGTTCAACGATTGATGGATTCTCTCGCTCAGGATGCAGGGCTTCCAAAAGGAAAATTGACGCCACACGTATTGCGCCATAATTTTGCCACGGGTTTGTTAGAAAGAGGTGCTGATTTAGTCACCATTCAACGGTTGCTCGGGCATTCGAGCATTGCAACGACACGGGTGTATCTCGAAATCTCCGATCAAACGCTTCGCGAAGTCTATCACCGGGCACAGGCAACTCGAGAGACGATTGAAGCAGCGGCGGCAAGTACGGAAGAAGAACAAGAACTCGTCGATAGCACGCCTTCAACCAGTTCAATTGGTATTGAGTGAATCACTTGCGCTTTTGTTTACGCTTCTTCACGGTTGGTGGACCTGTCCACTCGCGATGAGGAGTGATTTCTTGCCCTTTGTGACCTTCAATTGGGCAAAATTTGCCAGAGCGGCACCTCGAACACTTTTCTTTTGAAGGCATCTCGACAGTTTTTCGCAAACGTCCGTACTTCCTCCGAGGCATAACTGCAGGGGGAGTACGACGGTATTCAATGCTAACGCCTTTTCAGAAAAAGAAATCACTTTTTCTTGTTGAACCATGGCATATCGGTCACTTTACGAGGAACACGGAGTGTTGAACCTTTTCGACCATCAGAGGATTTTGAGGATTTAACCTTGTTTTTAGCCTTGGAAACTTTCTCTGAGACTTTCTTAGCAGCTGCTTTCGATTTTGTTGCAGCCTTCTTCGAGGTTGATTTTGCAGCAGAGGTTGCTTTCTTGGCTGCTGCCTTTGTAGCCGAGCTCGCTTTCTTGGCCGCCGTCTTGGATTTGCTGGCGGCTTTTTTCGCCGCACCTGCAGATTTCTTAGCGGTGGTTTTTGTTGCTGTCTTTGCTTTCGATGCGGCTTTTTTAGCTGCTCCCGACGCCTTGTCAGCGGCCTTAGCAGCGGCGCCGACTTTCTTTGCAACCGCTGCACTGAGGCCTGCATCTTGGAGTTTTTTAGAGCCTGCTGAGGCAACTTTAGATACAGTATCGATTTTCGCACTGACCAGTTTTTTTGCAGTTGCAGCCCCAATTCCTGGGAGTGCTGTTAACTTCTCGATTTTTGAATTCCCCTTTGCAGCCATAGGCTCACCAGTCAGTCCATGCGGATGGAACACATCAATTCTTCTCTTCACTCGTTTTGAGAAAGGGTTGACTTGATGAAGTTTGAAGCCACCCGATTGACATGGGCAACCAAGAGTACGGTGAAAGTGTACTTGTTGTTTATGCGCAGGTTGGAAAAGCAAAAGCGAATCACCGTGTTGAAAACAATACCCACTTTTTACGGCCGAAATCATTTCGCTTGCCAAGTAAAGTCGTTTATCTCGGAGATGTTGCAACCAATACGTTAGCCTATCTCGAACATCCTGAAACCCCGTTTTTCCCCCAACCGCCACAATTCAATGAACAAAAATGGGCCCTTCAAACCCAAAGCGGCGGGCTCCATGTATCGATCTCTTCAGATTCCTATTGGGGCTTTGGACTGTTCAATTCAGGGTATTTGAATCGAATCGAACTCAAAGGGCCGCCTCAAGCATATACTCGATTATTGTTTGATTTGTCGGCGTCTTTAGGACACAAACCATGGGAGTTCGCACACCACTCCTCCGCCGGAAAATACCTCACAAAGCAGGACGGCGGGGTTTCTCTTCAATCGAATGAACAGGCATGGAAGCAAGCCTTTGAGACTGCACGTTCAATGTTTGAAGAACAGATTTTCATGGTTCAGGAGAAAGGCGAAGTGGTTCAAAAGCGCGTTCATAAGGCAGTGGATTTTGACAATTGGACAAAGGCGAAGGCAGAAATTTCCCTTGAGAATGCTCGGTTTGATCTCGATATTGCAAAGGGGGCTCTCGCCGATGGTAACGCCCCCGGATTTGAACGCGCACTTGCTCGCGCTGAGGCGTATTTTATTGAAGCGGACCCTGATGTGGGCGATGAAGAAATGGGTGAGGGCATGTATGCCTCGCCCCAAGGGCAAATCCTTGACAAAGAAGTGGACACCGGAGAAGTTTTGTTTGTCGATTTGACTTCAAATGATGAAGAAGAGTAGATTTCCTGGCCGCGTCGCGTTGATAAAGGGGTGGCAACTCGCAGAGATTGGTCCACATGGCTTCAAAGAAGAAATCCGATGGTAGCGGTATTCAACAGGCTGCAGGTCTTATTCGATATTTCGATGAAGAATCAGAAGATGCTTGGAAGATTACTCCATTCCAAGTTTATGCTGCATGTATCGGCGTTGGAACATTTTTCTACCTTGTTAACCAAGGCGTCATTTCATGGATTCTCGACCTGTTTTGAAGCGTATTCAAATCGGCTGAATCATAATGATTCGATTTTCTTTTTGTGCCATGCATTGTGCAACCTTCATTGCAGTTCGCATGTCGGTCGTGCCACCAATCACTTTCTGACCTTCAGAATCATGAAGAATGAGTTTGTGAGTGAGATTGTAAAGAACGCCTTCTTCGATTCGCTCGAAAACCCAATGTTCATTTTCAATTCGAACCATAGCAGGAATTTCAACGAGAGGCCCCATTTCGGAGCCAATGACTTGCGTTCGGGATTTTAATCCTTGAAGGTCTCGAACTGGACTCCAGTTTCGCCGACGTATCGGTGCATGTATTCGCTTCTTTTTGTCAACGCCTTCTCTAAATGCTCTGCTCATGAGGGTCCCATCCCTTGAAGTCGTTCGACTTCATCCCGAAGCGAACTTGAACCGCTAATAAGAACCGCGACGCGAACAATGGGGGAAAAGGCGTTTTGCCGAATCATTCAAGCAAGTCATATCGATTGGAAAGCAAGATTTGTCGAAAGTTCTCAATCGGTGGTTTCATCAAATGCCGACGATTCGACAAATCGGAGACGGACGAGATGAGCGAAATTCCAGAAGGCCAATATTACACCAAAGAGCACGAATGGTTACGCGTAGAAGGCGATGTCGTGGTCATCGGAATTACCGACCATGCACAACATGCTTTGACCGACATCGTCTATATTGAACTCCCTGGTGAAGGGGAAGTTCTTGGCGATATGGATGAGTTTGCGATTGTTGAATCCGTCAAATCTGCCTCACCTATTTTCGCACCATTCGCTGGTGAAATTACTGCTGTCAACGACGCATTGGAGGATACTCCTGAACTCATGAACTCCGACCCCTATGGAGAAGGATGGATTGTAAAGATGGTATTGGAAAACCCCAGTGCAGTTTCTTCATTGATGGATGCAGCCGGTTACAAAGCTGAGATTGGCGAGTGAAAGGCGTGTCTGAGCGAAAATGGAGCCTCTATGTAGATGGCTCTTGTCTCGGAAATCAAAATGTCGATGCGGATACGCCTGCGGCATGGGCTGTCGTTGTTGTAACTGGAGATAACGGCCTTGGGAAAGGAAATGGTGAACTTCATGAAGAGTTCTCCGATATCGTTGTGACTGATGAACATCACGAGAATTACATCGGTGCAGAAGTAGGCTCGAACAATACGGCTGAACTTTCAGGTTTTGCAGCCGCATTACGCTGGCTTTTGGTTGAAGGAGGAGAAGAGCACGCAGTGATACGAGCGGACTCACAGTATGCTGGAAACCTGGCTTGCGGTGCTTGGAAAGCAAAAGCCAATCGTGAATTAGTCGCTCATGTCCAATCTTTATGGGACACAGTATCTCAACTTCGACCACTCACTTGGGAACACGTCCGAGCTCACAGAGGACATCGTTGGAATGAACGAGCGGACCATTTGGCACTTCGCAAAGCTCAAGGAGAAATCCCGGTACCTCTCACTTTTTGGAAACCTGGCCAGCGTTAATCCTGAGCGAGGCGCTTTTTTAGCCACGCTGAGAAGGATTCCGACAGATCACTGCGACGTAGCGCATGGTCTACCTGCGCCTGTAACCAAGGCAGGGGTTTACCCGAATCATACCATTGAAACTGTGACAGTTCAACACCGAGCAGGCCGTCGTTGTTCATCCAATGTTGCTGTACTGCAATCGATTGAAGTTCTCCATAAGTTTCAACATCGTACTTTTGCAACAATGCTTTACAATCAGGAGTAAACAAATACCTTCCACATAAAACAAGATTTGAAGGTGCGTCATCCAGAGAGGGTTTCTCTACAATTTCAAGAATTCTATCTCCCTCTTGGCGCACGACACCATAATTCGAGACCTCCTCTGGAGATACTTGGAGTAAGCCAACACATGGAAGACTGTTTTTCTCGAAATTTTCAACGAGTTTCAAACTCGCTTTTGAAGGGGAAAAAGAGTTTGGCGAGGTGTGTTGGTCGAGAAGAATATTATCTCCGAGAAGAACTAAAAAAGGCCCAGTTATGTTATCTAAAGCGCATTCAATTGCGTTTCCAAGGCCCAGTGGCTCATGTTGGATATGGACGTGAACCTCAACATCAGCAAAGGGAGAAAGGAGTTGTCCATCCAATTCAGGCCGCTTTGCTTGAAGCCATGCATGATCACCGAGTAAGTTGGTCAAATCTTTTCGAGGTGATGAGATAATGTGGAGACGGCGCACTCCGGCAGCGACTGCTTCGCGAGCAAGGTGATGTAAAGCAGGTATGTCGACAAGTGGAAGCGCTTCTTTGGGAACGGATGCGCTGGTAGGAAGCATACGAGTGCCGAGCCCACCTGCGACAAGTAACGCGTCTTCAACCGCCGCCATGAGACCTGCTGGATGGCGTAGGCTTTCAAGCGTCGCCCACCTGCATGACACTATGGGCAGAACTCTTGAGTGGCGCTGGCTCGCTGTTGCTGGTGTCGTTTTAGTAGCTCAAACCTTCGTCGACCTTACGCCAGAAGGCCCGTGGAACTCACGCTCCTTCTCAAGAGGTTTAGTCGGACTAACTGGACTGATATGCCTCTACGTCGCATGGTTTCGATGGGCTTTCGATCGAAAAGGTGTTGCCCCCACAACAAACTTATGGAAAACACCAGAAGAAACTTGGATGAACGTCTTGCTGTTTGGTTTGAGTTGTTTACTGATTGTCAAAGCCATGGTTTGGCTGGATTATACTGAATCGTTTCCCGAACCAACTGGAATGATTTTGACATTGATTGGAAGCCTCATCATCCTCAATGCATTGTATGTTGGCCTCATCACGGTAGGGCCATTGGCGGCTTCCACTGAAGAAGAGTAAACTCAATCATTGGTGGAATCAGATTCTTGGTCAAGAAGTGCATGGGCGTCATCAACCGATGGCAAAGCACCGGAATCATCCATGTCGCTGTGAAGAGCAGGTTGTCGCTCAGGAGAAGTTGGTTGTTCTCCTTCACCATCAAACCATGCTTTCCAAAGTATGCTGCGTTCTGGTCGGCGATGAGCAAAGGACTCCCAAAGAGGTTCTAATGAGCAACCATACTCTTTGAAACCTTGAAGTCTCGCTGCAAAATGTTCCGGGGATATCTCTTCCAATCGCATCAGTAACTCACGCATACGGGTTCGGACAACTTCGTCTCCATCCTCCCAAAGAACCGGGAGTAAGCCCCGATTGTCACCAGGGAATTGTTCGATATAATACCGGAGAAAGGGTACAAGATTTCGACGAACAACCGGTAAAGGGTGTTGCGATAAGGTGAGCATTGTATCAACCCAAAGTTCTGCATCGAGGAAACGTAAGTCTCCAACGGTTGAGCTTGCTGCTGCTAAAACGCCTTCATCTGCGTCTTGTAACATGTCATTGAGAAAGGGAACTGCATCCCATTCAAGTCGTCGAAACATCCGAGTAAGAACATCGGCCATTCCTCTCTTGACAAGAATTTCTTCACGCTCATGAAGGCGCTTGGCAAGTTCAAGACCTGTGTCTCGATTAAACTCAATTGCTTTGGCAAGACAAAGAGTGACTCGGACTGCAACTTCTTCATCGGAGTCAGAGGCTCGTCGTAGAAGGACCGCCTCAAGACCGAGTGGTTCGACTAAGTTGGGCCTATGAAGCAGGAGTTGAATCCACTCCATGAGTAAAAGCCTACGTTGTGGGCCACTGTTTTCCAACTGTTCGATTAACCATCGAGCAGCCTGAACTCCAGCATCATGAACAACCACGCCCGAATGACGTGGAACAACGGCTTGAGGGTTCCATTCCAATTGATGAGGCCCCACCTCAGGTTGAGTGTGCCAAGTTCCAGGTCGTTCGGCCAGAGCAATCGATTCAACCAAGTGGTATCCTTGGTGAATTGGTTGGCCGTGTGGGACCGTTGACAAACCATTGATGAGAGCAACTGCAAGCCACCATCGATCGGTGTTTGGAGCTGATTGGTCAAAAGCTTGAGCCAACCAATCCGTGGCAACGGTGAAAAGAAGCCTTTCTGCAACTTTATCGACGCGTCGATGCAGCCATTTTTGGTGAACTTCAAAGGGGTCGTCACTCAAATTCATACGATGTGGTACGATTAAATCGACGACTGTGTTGAGATTCGCCTCGAACATAGCCCTGTCGACTTGGAGGATTCCGTGGCCCTGTTCAATGATAAATTTTGGTGACTTGGGCTGTATTGGAGGGAAATCTGGATCAGTCATTGGCGGCTGGGGGAGTGGCCAAGAAAGCGTCCCGCGTTCCAAAGCCTCAACCATTCCTTTCGCAACAGCTTCAAAGACTCTGTCCGAGAGTTTTGTCCGTTCTCTACCCATGGCGAGACCTCAAGGATTCAACAGGTTGAACATCAAATATCCAATTCAATATTGAGGTTTTGAATAAGTTCCTTGTAGCGGTTTCGGATAGTAACTTCGGTTACACCTGCGACTTCAGCAACTTCACGTTGGGTTCGGCGCTTACCGCACAAAACAGATGCGATGTAAATAATCGATGCTGCAATCCCGGTTGGTCCTCGACCACTGGTCAATTCTTTCTCTTGCGCTGCCTTAATCAATTCGTAAGCCTTTGCTTCAACTTCAGCATCAAGACCGAGTCCAGAGCAAAATCGGGAAATATAATCTTCAGGTCCTGTTGGCATGATTTTCATCTTGAGTTCACGGACCATGAAACGGTAAGTTCGCCCAATTTCCTTTCGACCAGTTCGCGATGCTTGGCCAATTTCATCAAGTGTTCGTGGGACTCCACATTGGCGGCACGCAGCGTAAAGAGATGCAGCTGCTACACCTTCAATAGAACGTCCACGAATCAAACGCTTGTCGACTGCTTTTTTGTAATTGACAGCAGCGGCTTCACGCACGGATTTCGGTAATTCCAAACGACTTGCCATACGGTCAAGTTCTGCGAGAGCCATTGCGAGGTTTCGCTCAGTAGCGTTCGAAACTCGACTTCGCTTTTGCCACTTACGCATTCGATAAAATTGTGAACGGTAACGAGAGTTGATGGTTTTTCCTGAGTAGTCTTTGTTTTGCCAGTCGATATCAGTCGAGAGACCTTTGTCGTGGAGCATAACCGTCATTGGAGCACCTGTTCTGGCGCGCTGGTCGCCCTGTTCTGGTGAGAAAACACGCCATTCTGCGCCTTGGTCGATGACATTGTCTTCTAAAACCAATCCACAGTCGT
Source organism: Euryarchaeota archaeon TMED99 (assembly GCA_002170315.2). Lineage (GTDB taxonomy): Archaea > Thermoplasmatota > Poseidoniia > Poseidoniales > Poseidoniaceae > MGIIa-L1. Next base: position 38,350 of record NHFA02000010.1, on the reverse strand, counting down.
CACAAATGACTTCACCACGAGTTTCGTCACGGGTTAAACTTCGACTTCCACAGTCGCTACATTTTACGATATCTTCTACTTGTTGTTCATCCATATACATTCCTCATTTCTTTCCCATTCGGAGCACTACTGCTCTACTTATTAGGGAACCTTATTATACTCCGATATGAGACACTATTTAAAGTTAATGAGATTTAGACTTAAACTTGTGGACGACTAAACGCCGTTTTTTAATCAAATAACAGGTATTCCGTCAACGGGTTGTTCCCGAACCCGTTATCAACACTGAGCGCTTGAAAGGATTTGAGGGGGAGCCATGAGGGAGAACTGGCCGCCGGCAAAAATCACCCTCAATCCCGAGAAAAGGGTCTTATTCCTTACAAAGGATTTGAACTTGATTAAGCAACAATTGTATCATGGACTCAATCTAAGAATGGAAGATTTATCTGTTGAAGATTTACTTGATGACATCAATACCGATGTGATGACGCCGGCTTGGGTTTGTTTTGACCATGACCCCTCCGAGATCGCCAAGAATGCTTATGCAGGCTTGATGCATAATGGTATTCGGGTCTTTAATGAAAATGCGCTCAAAAATGGAAATTTTGAGGTCATCGTTTCTGGCCAAAGAAAAGGTACTGGCTCTTCAAGAGAAACAGCTCCTCAATGTGAGCGCTGGGCTGGAATAAATATTGTCATCGCTGCGTCATTTGCCCCAATACACGGACAGAATAACATCAACCTCGGTCAGCTTATGGGCGACCATGACATGCTTGAACGATTACAAAACGGTGAAAGTATTGACCTTGCTGAATTCACATCTCAGTATGATGAAGTGACGCAAATTATTTTGGAAAAGGGCGGTTTGTTTCCATTTGCAAAAGCCCTCAAAGCAGGAGATGTCGTGCTACCAGCCATCGAAACGCCTCCACGTCCAATGACGATGGCTGAAAAAATCATTGCTCGGAATTTAGTCGGACAAAATGAAGGGCAGTGTGTCAAACCACACGATCCCGTCATTGCTCAAGTTCAAGGAGGATATTCCCATGAATTTACGACTGCTCAAGTTCACACGTTCCTCAAAGAAGAATATGGTGATGATTACACATTACCAAATCCGAGTAAATTCGCAGTCTTTGAAGACCATTTGCTCTACGCTCATCACAATCCAAAATTTGTCAAGCATATGGACAAAGTACAGACACTTCGAGATTTACAAGTCGCCTTTCAAAAACATACTTCTGTCCGAGATTATTCAGCAAAGAACGGAGTCTCTCCCGGAATTTGTCACCAAGTTGCTCGAGAAGAATTCATCGAAGTTGGAGATTTCATCCAAGCGACTGACTCGCATACCTGCATGGGTGGAGCCACCAATGCTCTAACTTGGGGCGTTGGAGCAACAGAATATGCCAATCTTATCAGTGCTGGATTTACTTTTGTCAAGGTTCCTGAATCTATTCGCTTTGAATTAACAGGCCAACTCTCGCCGGGATGTACTGCAAAAGACGTGATTTTGTTTATTCTCGCCGACCATGCGAGAGAAGAATTGACGCTCAACCGTAGTATGGAATTTGGCGGTGTTGGTTTAGCAAGCCTCTCTGTCGATGAGCGAGCAACGCTGTGCAATATGGCAACTGAGTGTTCAGGGCGTACTGGCATTTGTGAAGCAGATGATTTGTTGTATGAATGGATGATGAAATCACAACCTCATTTAGACTTGGAAACTCAAAAAGGGCTTTCAGTTCATCCCGATGAAGGTGCTGAATACCACGGCGGAGTGCACGTGATTGACATGTCGCTTATTCAACCGATGGTCGCACATCCTGGCGACCCGGACAAAGGCATCCCAAGTGACCCAACCAATGGAGCAAACATCGCGGAAATAGGCGATGTGGCAGTCGATATCGCTTATGGAGGTTCATGCACCGCCGGAAAAGCAGATGATATTTTCTACTATGCCCAAGTTTGTCAAGCGGCTGAAGATGCTGGTTTAGTTGTCAAAGAAGGCGTGGATTTCTATATCCAATATGGCTCTGGTCTGGTGAAAGATTTGGCTGTTCGCAAGGGCTGGCACGAATTGTTTGAACGCGTTGGTGTCAAACTCATCGATCCGGGTTGTGGTGCTTGTATCGGTGCAGGCCCTGGTGTTTCAATCACGCCAGAACAAGTCACCGTTTCTGCAATCAATAGGAATTTCCAAGGTCGGTCTGGCCCAGGTAAACTCTACCTTGCCAGTCCGTTAACTGTAGCGGCTTCAGCGTTCACGGGAACCATTTCATCATGGCATGATGAATTGTTCAACTGAAACGAAAAAAGCACCCTACTCTAGAAAAGTGACTGCTTGATGATTTTTATCTTAGACATTTAAGAACCGTCGGTTTTGGTGGTTGCCTACCACGTAGGCCCGATGTCATTCGGACAAAGGAGGACCTGTGTTGGAGGAATACCCATGTCTGGCATCGCACAAAAACTCGCATCGAACCAAAAACAAGTTGCTATTTCTGAGTTTTTTGAGAAGAACAAGCATTTTCTTGGCTTTGATTCACTCGCACGCTCTCTCATTACAGCGGTGAAGGAAGCTGTTGATAACGCATTAGATGCGTGTGAAGAGGCGCGAATCTTGCCGACAATTAAAATTCAAATTACAAAACTTGATACCAAGAAAGATATCATCCGCTTAGTCGTTGAAGATAACGGACCGGGAATACCGCAAAAAAGCATCGAGAAGGTTTTCGGGCAACTTTTGTTCGGTTCGCGCTTTCACGCGATTCGACAATCACGTGGCCAGCAAGGAATTGGTATTACGGGCGTTGTCATGTATTGTCAGTTAACAACCGGTCGCACCACCCATGTTCGTTCAAAGATTGCAACAGAGCCAACGGCGGCATATGTCGATATCGGACTTGACACTCGGAAGAACAAAGCGACAAAGGCCAATGCTGGTCGTGAGATTTGGTATAATGAAGACGGCACTGGGAAAGAACACGGCACCGAGGTTACCGCTGAAATGAAAGCGAAGTATCAGAAAGGCCGCCAGAGCGTATGGCAATATCTGCGAATGACCAGTATTGTCAATCCACATGCAGAGATTATCTTTGTTGACCCTGAAGGAGAACGCCATCACTGGACTCGCGTCACCGAACGACTCCCGACAAAAGTCGAAAGCATCAAGCCGCACCCTCACGGAATTGAATTAGGTCAACTGCAACGAATGGTTGCAGAATCCAAAGATTTGAATCTCAATCATTTCCTACTCAATAATTTCTCAGGCGTTACCAATCGTGCTCGGAAAGAGCTGTGTCAAGCGGCAGAAATGGAAGGAACCCGAAAAATGAAAACGGTCAAAGGTGACGATATTCGTGCCCTTTTGGAGTCTTTCCAAGGAGAACGGCTGTTCAATGGCTCACCGGTGAAATTACTCAAGCCTCCGACCAATTGTCTCTCTCCAATAGAAGAAATGTTGATCAAAAAAGGACTCTCCAAAACGATTGACTCGCGTTTCGTGACCACGCTAACCCGCGTTCCAAGCGTTACTCAAGGAAACCCCTTCCAAGTTGAGGTGGGATTGATTTTTGGCGGAGGCATGGCTGCAGATAAACCAGTCGAAATCCTTCGCTTTGCCAATCGCGTACCGCTCATGTATCAGCAAGGCGGTTGTTTACTCACCAAAGCCATCGAGAGTGTTGATTGGCGACAATATGGCCTGGACCAACCTGGAGGGAAAGGGGTTCCAAAGGGCCCTGCTGCAATACTTGTTCACTTGGCAAGCACAAACGTCCAATTTACTTCTGAAGCAAAAGAAGCATTAGCAGATAACGCTGAAGTGATGGAAGAAGCAAGAAAAGCGATGCTCGAAATGGGTCGTGGATTGCGAAAGCATTTAGAAAAGAAAAAGAAGATGGCAAAGACAAAAGAAAAGTTTGAACTCATCAATGACATCTTGCCGGCTATTGCTGAAAAATCTGCACAAATTCTTGATCGTCCTGTACCGGAACTCTCTGGTTCGATTACAAGAATCATGTCAGCAGTTATTTCTGAGTCAACAACCGAATGGAATAAGGAAACTAAACAAACGGATGTTGAAATCGTCCTGTTCAACTACACGAGTCGTGTACGAGCCTATACGATTCTTGCCACTTGGCCTGAGAAATCTGGTGCGACGATGGAGAAAAACGAAACCGGAGGGCGCAAGGAAGCGCTTGGCGTTTGGGCTTGGAAACTCGAATCCTTACAGCCAGGTGAGAAAACTACCATCACCTACAGCCTTGGAGGGTTGGAACGCGGAGATTGGACGGAGACTGAAATCCTGTTCCGCGGCTCNCAAGACGTCATCGGTGCAACGAAAATGGATGAAAAATTCCTCCAAGAAATACGTCGTCAAGAACAGATTCTCGATGAAAGTGGTGTTGATTCTCCTGAAGACCAGCCAAAAGAAAATCCTGAAGGAAAAGTTGAATCGGCTGAAGAAAAAGTAGAGCCAACTGTTGCACCCCCGGAAGGCCAACGAACACTCTTCGGAGGTGATGTCTGATGTCAAGAATGCGAACTCCNGAAGAAACAAAAGCTGCCATGCATGAAGTTGTTGAAGAAATGTATGACCGTATTGTCAAGGGCGAGCCACCAACGATGACTCTCCCTGTTCGAACCAAAAATAACATTGGTTTTGATAAGAAACTGGGCGTTTACAAATATGGAAAAAAGAAATCTATTCGAGATGCAACCAGCCTTGGATCTGCGAAGCAATTGCTACGCGCCCTGCATGTGGTTGAATTCATTGAAGAGATGTTGGATGCTGGAAAATCTTCTACTTTGAGAGAAATGTACTATATCTCTGAGGCATGGGGAATGGGGAAATTTGGTAGCCAAAACGAATCGAATAATCTTGCTGAAGATTTAGAAATCGTAACAAAGTGTTTACGAGAAGATTTCAAATTACGCCCAGAAGAAGACGGTGCTCGAATGATTGGCAACCTCACATTACGTGAAAGAAACCGCCGTGGAGAATGGATGCGAATCAACGCTCGCGATGATGTAGGGGATTCAGGGTATGGCGTACCCTATAATGTAGAATTAGAGAAGATTGAATTGCTGGAACACGACATTGATTTCATCATGGCTATCGAGACCGGTGGTATGTTTGACCGTTTAATTGAGAATGGATTTGACGAGGCCTACCGATGTGGACTCCTGCACCTTAAGGGTCAACCTGCTCGTTCAACTCGTCGAATCATGAAGAGAATGAGTGAAGAGTGGGATTTACCTGTCGTAGTCTTCCTTGACGGTGATCCTTGGTCGTTCCGAATCTTTGCTTCTATCGCATATGGGGCAATTAAAACGGCTCACATTTCCGAATATTTAGCCACGCCNTCTGCAACATACCTTGGAATCACTGCTGATGATATTGTTGCTTATGATTTGCCGAGTGACGATTTGTCCAAGAAAGATATTGAAGCCCTCAATGCGGAACTTACCGACCCGAGATTTGCAGACAGTTGGTGGCAAGATCAAATTAACATGATGTTGGAACTTGACAAAAAGGCTGAACAGCAATCCCTGGCAAAATACGGTTTGGATTTCGTAACTGAAACGTACCTGCCTGAAAAATTAGCTGAATTGGGATTGGCTTGATACGCGCAAGGATTCATTTGGGATGAACACTGAGGTATCGCTATGGCAGAAGGAGCAGCGAGGCGGGCTCCATGGGCCAAGCGCTTGGCAATTGCTGGTGCTCTTTTCCTTGTTTTGGGAGCCTTGTTAATTAATTCCCAAAACGATGCAATTGATTCTATCCATGACCCTCGTGAGGTAGCGATTGCCGAAACGGATGGGAGTGAAACTCCAAATTTTGATGTGGAAAAAGGCGGTTGTTACATGGCAGTCGTTAAGCAATCGGCCCCTTCAATCGAAGTTACGTTGACGCCTATTGTCGGCGGTTCGGGTGCAGCATCCGAATCCTTGTCACCAAGCTCATGCTTTACCGATTGGGCCCCAATGGCCAGTGATGCAACCAGTTTCCTCGTCCATGAGCAATGGATTGCTGAAGAAAATGGGGAAATGACCGTTTCAAGTGACTGCTCTTCAGAACCATGTGAAAGTTATACGGTTTGGATTGTCCACATCGAAGATACTTGGATGGGTGAATACTTCGAATATACTGGCCTCATCTTTGGCGGTGTAATCTGTTGCCTTGGCCTTCTTTTCTTGCCCATTGCTGGACTGGTTGCATATTCGGCTCGAAGTAATGCCCTTCATGGAACGATCAAAGTCCTTGACAACGATGGCGTTTTACTCCAATCTTATCAAAGTCAAGACGAGTTAATGGCTGCGTTAAAGGANACAAATAGCCCANTGTATCAGGGNGCTGGTTCTAATGTTGAGCAAAGCGATGTCGAGCAAGAAGACGGTTTCGTAGATGGATCCAGAGACGTCATGCAAGGAACAATGATGACAACTGAACAGGTCTACGGCTTCATGCGTGGTGAAATTCCAGAAACTGTACAAAAGGTCGAAGACCCGTTTGTAGACTCTCCAACTCCTGTTCGACAACCCGTGAAGAAAAAGGTGGACAATACNTCCGTTATTTCTGATTGGGACATGGGTGGCAGTAATGATGAACAAAAAATTACTCCTCGAACCAAACGGTCTCAATCAAAGGANATNAAAGAGAAAAGTTCTGACTCTGATGACTGGTCGGTTTGGGACGACATGTGAGGTTAAACAATGCGTGAACTGTATTTTCGCTGGGGCGCTGGGATTCTCTGCCTCATGCTGTTGATTCTTCCTTCCGTTCTTCCACCTCCGGTCGTCGAAGACAGTGCTACAGAAAAGGCGATGCTCCCGCCATGTGATGTCGAAGAAGGCCTGCCTTTCATTGAAAATGATGAAGTGACATGTTACTGGGGTATGTCTCAAGAAATCCTTCCGCTNCCAAATATTGTTGATGCAGCGAATGTTAAAGTGACCATTTCATGGGAGAAAAGTGGCGTGTGGATTGGTATTGCGGAGGCAAGTGAAGCCAATAAATGCACTTTGCAAGATGGATATTATGAGTGTGCGAAAAACTCGATCGAATTCGTAGCCGGAGGACCACTTGAAGAAGAGAGTTTCATTTGGGATGCAACAAGTGGCGATTATCGCTTTGTGGCGGGCGGTGATGATTCACAGACTTTACAAGAATTTGAAGTTGAATGGGAATATGAGGCATCATTCGAAGTCTCACCAATCATCTACTATGCCTTTGCGATTTTGCTTGGAATATATGCGAGTCTAGGTGTATCAGGCATTATGCACCTCATCTCAAAATTTGTTTCTACTGAAAAAGAAAATAAAAATGAATAAATCTCGAATATCGGCACTTCAAGGGTCGAAAGAAGTGCGGTTCAACGGGTTTGATTGAAGCGACGGATTCAAAGAGTCCCCGCCTCTAGGTAACTCCGAGTTGAGCAGTGTGGAAGATATTGATACCGCCCTAACCTTGCTTCAAAACAAGTTNCGTCGCCAGATTCTCGAACGATTGGTTCGCGAACCGCATTATCCAATGCAACTCGCTGAATTGCTCGATGTAAGTCAACAAGCTATTGTCAAACATTTGAAAGAATTGGAACGTGGNAATTTCGTGACAAAGATGAAAGTAGCAAGTGAGAAAGGTGGGCCGCCAAGAACGATTTACAGTGTACAGCAATCACTTTCGTTGCGAATTGACCTCGGACCTGATCTGTTTCTTTGCGAGCAACGACGCCTACCCGCAGGAGGTCCCATGCGGCTTTCGAATCGGTTACCAAATGCAACCGAGCATGTTGTTCAATCCGTCAGTGGCCGGAAGAAAATTTCCGTTGGTGAAGGAATGGCTCACATCCAACANTTGAACGGTATTCTAGAGGAAATAGATTCCCAAAGAGACGCTGTAATTGCCTTGCACCAGCACATCCGCAATCGCATCTCTGCAGGAGTTGATTCAGACTTTGAGCATTATGAGCAACGCACCATGGTACACAGCCTTATCGAAGCACCTGAACGGAAACTTGACCTTAGCGACTTACGGCGTGAATTGCAACTTGGCCAATCAGAAATGGCATCCTTGATGGATGAAGTTCGAAACAGGCTTGAGCGCCAATTATCAGACCGTGCCGGCCAAATCATAGCNGTNCCAAACAATTCAAACCTACGGTTCTGGCTTGGCTCACTTCCTCGTAAGAAGAAGTGAAATTTCGTTTCGAAATCTGCTTGCTTCAATCTTCNGCGCCAGCCAAGACTGATACGAGAGACGATTGCTCAGCCTTTCGGTCCAAGACATCTTGACGACGTCCGCGACCAACCAGGTAGACTACGCCGAACAGAGCGAAGGTCAACAGTATCACTGCAAATGGTAGAGCGGTCTTACCGACAACTTCACCAGCAACGTCTAAGATTCCGCCACTTGATTTCAATTCATTCTCAACAGGCTTGATGTTATCGCTTTCTTGTGTTTCAACAATTTCATTGGATGGGTCGACAACGACATAGACGCCGTGACTACCAGCTGAAACAGGGTAAAGCAGAATCAATTCGATTTCCTTGTAATCCTCAGAATCATCTGGGGCAAGGAGTGCACCGATGACTTGGCGCATGACGATACTTTCATCATCGCATCCATTCTTCTTGATTTCGTTAATCGTATCCGTATCTGACGCATCAGAGTATTCACACAGAACAATTTCGATGTCGGTTGCATGGGTATTTCCATCATTGCGCAAAACGACACGAACTGGGATGGTTGTATCAACATCTCCCGTGTCATCTGAGACGCTCACTTCATGGATAACCAAGTTTGGAGCACGCAAGCGGAGTGTCACGATGAACTCGTTCGTATCGAGGCTTTCTGCAGCCCATGATGGAGAATCATCATGGTCGCCGCCATCAAGCATGTTGCCCATCTTGGAGACAACCTTCAATCCGATACTGCGGGTGTCGAGTTTAGCCGATGGAGCGATCTTGACAATTGCAACAACTGGATAGGTGGTGTATGGTTCCATCATTGGCATGAAATACCGATCATCAGATTCGAGATAGACACAACGGTCACTCAAGTCAGCAAATGCCACTGCAGGGTCAATTGCTGCATCTTCATCACCAGTAACAGTCTCAAGAGAAGCGACTGTTTCACACGGTTCTTCCGTGGTCAAATCTGTACCGATTTGCTTTACTAAGCGCCATTCAACAGACCATCCGTCAAGTGCGCCCATGCCTGGCAATTCGTTCCAAATCAGTGCTTCACCGTCACGGTTCGCGGTGTGATTGTTGAGTGTTGGCCAATCAGGAACGTTTCCATTGTTGGTAATGTTCAACTCAAATCGAACAATACGACCTGGGGCTGAAGTCTTAATCTCGTTGTCAACGGTTGAATCCATGCTAATCTGCATGTCATAGAACTCCTGGACATAGACAGGCATACTCTGAGTGAATCGCAAACGGGTAAGTCGGCCGCTTGCATCAGGGTAGGATTCTTCCGAGAATGTCTGGAAGACGACCATGTAAGTACCAGCTTCTACTTGGTCTGGAACGTTCATGGTAATGTCAAAGATTTGGTCGGTGTCTCGAGACAATTCCTTGAGGGTTTCTCGAGGGATATCAATGTCCCAGAGAACGTCAACGCCTGCTGGGTCGGTAACTCGGGCAAGACGATAGTCGAAACGATCTGGTCCGTTACCAAGGTTGGTAACCGTTGTTGGCAGAATGATTTGCTGCCCTGGATTGACCGGAAGAACTTCTTGGCCGTTCAGTGTCATCATATCTTCATCATCGATGTCTGCTTCTGCAATGAGCGAGTAGACGTGGTTAACATTGGTCGACAGAATCTTTGAAGCAGAGATTCGTGGGTAACCGTCAAGATACGCCTTGAGAATAACTGCTGGACCAAGACCTGCGGATGCACCGGTAGGTGCACAGACTTCAACACCGACTTCGTAGGTGATGTATTCTGCGCCAGGTGGAATTGTCCACGCTCTTGGTTCGCTGAAATCTGCGGTGTTGCCTCCAGGGGCATTGGAAAAGTCGAGATTCAAAACCCAGTTATCGACTCGCCATGCATCCATTGAAATGGTATCTGGCTTGATTTCTGGTGCACCTGGTGTAACGAAGACTAAACTTCCAGAATCGAAATTCTTGGTAACGTCAATTGGGTACGTCACACATTCTCCAGGGTCAACATACTCGCTGGTATCAAAAATTTCCATCACGATGTTTCCTGTCGAACGAATCGATACGAACACGCCGAGTTCAAGAACGTCATACGTTCCTTTTTCTATCGACTTAATCGGTTCACCTTCAGACCAACCCTTGAGATAGATAACGAAAGCACCGGGATCCTCAGATGTTGGGACGAGAACTTCAAGATTTTTCGTCACCGACTGACCGGGGTCTAATTCGACACTTGTAGGGAAATTAACAGCCCAGTTAAACGGCAAGAGCCATTCTTGCTGGCCCTCTAAAGTATACGGATCCCAGAAGATAAATCGGTCATTCACGTTTCCTGTATTGGTAATCGTAATAGAGAAAATCGCAGTTTGTCCTTGCTCTACATCGGCCATGCTGTGCGAGGTATCAAGATTGATACCGTGCACGACGTCCATCAATGTTCGAGTGACTAAGTCGGATTGAATAGCTGGATCTTTGTACGATTTCGCCGTTACCGATATGTCTGCAATTTGGTCTGCATCAGCTTGGTAGACCGATGGTGCACGAACTCGCATGTAGAATCGAATATCTTCTCCACCTTCGAGGAAAATTGCTGTGTCGGGCATAATTGTGGTATGGTTATCAGCAAAGAACAATGTTGCTGTCCAGTTTTGTGGAACGCCTGAAATGTTGAGGCCGAACGTATCTGCAACGAGGTCTTTTGGACCGGGGGTCGAGTTGTTCATTGACATGTTGTAAATGGTTTGTTGGCCCGGTTCAATCACGTGATAGAACGTTTCTCCATCTTGGAACTCTACGTCAACTTGGCCAGTGAGAACGTGTGAATAACANATCGTAAATCGATTGTTATTGGCTTCTTCACTGCACTTATTGGTATCAGACCAAGCGATGTGAGCGCCACTTCCCAAGTCATTGGAGAATGCTGGAGGCATACCGATACTCGGTTGACTGCCAGAATTTGGCCCAAGTTTATTGCTCGCCCAGGAAGTAACCGCAACTGTTTCCCAAGGATCGAGTGCAGTAAGACCTGGTCCAGTAAGNGTCGTTGAGTTCAATCGCGTGTAGAGAATCTCTTCATCTGCTGTTGCGTTTCCAGAATCAACCCACGCGATGTGGATGTTGTTCTGGTCGTCAGTGAGAAGGGCTGGGAAGACTGAGTTNCCGCCATATGGACGGTTACCAGGAAGTCCCGAATTGCCTTCTACGTTTGAGATTGGAGTGTCTTGGATTTTCTTAATTGCATAGGTAGAGAGACCTTGGTCTGCTCCATCCCAAGCACCTGCTCCTTGCANACGGAGTTTGGTGTAGAATACTTCGTAATTTACGCCTTTTTCAAACCCGTAATTACGACCGTCCATCCAAGCAATGTGTGTGTTACCTTGCATGTCCACGCCGATTGACGGGTGGAACGAATAAGCGTCATCAATAGTTACACGAGTATCGTTGACAACCACGAGGTGCCCATCAGCACCAGCACCGGTATCCTCAGCGTAAGAACCGCCGATAATCGAGTGGCCAGTAGCGCCAGGAACCCAAGTTGGATCGTTATTCATCTTACCATAGGGGTCAAGAACAGACATGTAGATTTCACGAGAATTGTTGGTTGAGATGTAAACCATTGCTTCGACGAGAAGAGCCATTGCGTTAGCGCCACCAGAGCCTGATGGGAATTCGTATGCTTGGCCGCCNGCATCNGAACTGCGGAGAGTATTACCTGGACAGTTTCGAGTTGAGGTTGAAACAACGCTGTTCGGGCATTGTACGAGATCCATGAAGTGAGACTGGATGTTACCTGCTCCACCATAGCCTTGTCCGTAAAGACCGACAGGAATTACGCCTGCAGTGATACAGTTGTCGTGAGCCTCTTCAATCGAAGTGAGGTCGTCAGCTTGTTGTGATGGGTCACCGTCTTTTGGACCTTCATCAGAAACNGGAATNACAATCTTNGTTGCGTTNGGGTTCCATCGGTGGTCGTCTTGAGTTGGAGGNTTTCCTGGCACGTTACCAGATGCGTCTTTCCATGANAGACAAGCCCAGTTTGTTCCCGGGCCCCAATCTTCTCCAGAGTAACCGGAGTAAGTATTGCCGTTGTAAACNGTTCCTGGGAGTTTNCGAATTCCGCCAGAATCATCGCCTGGGAATTGACCGAGGGGCGTTGTTCGTGGACCTGTGTTTTGATTCTTACCAGCACAGTTTCCAGAACTTGCCGCACTTGGAAGAGTATTACCGAGACCATAGATGGTTTCGTAAACGGTCATGTTTGCGGTTTCAAGCATTGGCTTGATTCCTTGGAAATATCCACCTGATGCGAAGTTTCCACCGTAAACAACTGTGCAGATGTCTGCCCATTCAGAATACATAGAACCAGAAGTATCGACGACGAAGCTCAATTCGACCTTTCCACCACGGGTATCGTCCCAAGCGATTTGAACGTAATCATTNGCATCTACGACAACATCAGGGTGGCCTTTGTGGCCGATGATTGGCGTAAGGAGCGTGTCATCAAAATTGGTGATGACCGAGCCTGTGCTAATATCTGGGCTGAGCATGGTATAGTAGATTTGAGGTTGGTTGAAGAAACGGCCCAATTCGTCATAGGAATCTTCCCAAACGATGTGAACGCCGCCTTGGCTGTCGATATCAATCGCTGGCCAATCGCGGTTTTGAGCACGACTGGATACGACATGGTCGTCAATAGCGGAAAGGGTTCCATCGTCGGAAGCCGAACCATCCATTGCAGCCGCCCATGGATTGAGCACGGTGTAGACAATTTTGTGTTGTGCAGACTTGTCAGCCCAAACAACGTGAACCTTATCGTTATCGTCAACAACCATATCAGGATGCCAAATCTTGTGAAGCCCTGGATTCGTGATTTGAGTGGTATCNATCAACGTCTCACCGCGTGGTGAAATCATCGAGTAGTAAAGGTGAAGATTGTTTCGAGCCCAAACAACGTGGACGTTTCCTTCACTGTCNGANCCNACNGCNGTTTGNGTATCNGCNGCNGTNCCNCCGTCAACNATCTGNATCGCTTCNGTNATAACAACNGTNTTTGCTGTGGCAGTNAGAGTNGCTAAAAACAACGTCGANAGGACGGAAAGCAACATAATCGATACAAGGCTGACTGACTTAATTTTTTGACCCATAAATACACATCCAAGGCGAGCGTAAAAAAAAGCACAATCTCATGCTACTTAACCGCGACTCTTTCATGTCATATTCCAANCGACGAATTTGGAAGAAGAAATCAGNTGTTTAAGCCCATTCCGAAGGGTCGAATCCAGANCCAAATGACATCTTTTCATCGAACTCGATTTCATGATGTGTGGATTGCTCTGGGCCATTATTTGCAGAAGACGGCGTATCTTTGCCTTCCTGCTTTGCCTTGACCCAATCATCCACAGGTCCGGGCTTTCCAATACCGGGTCCATGCGTGAATTTAATTTCATGAATAATACCGAGTTTTGCCAACCATAACTTTCGCAATGTGTGCATAAACTCGTTCTTTGTCAACCCATCAAACCACACGGGAAGGCTCACGTTAAATGCTTGAAGTGGACCGACTTTTTGTTCACCATCNTGCCCCATNTGAATCCCCCAATCAACACTGGTTCGAATGAGTTGGAGTCGGACATCGTGAATCCATTCCAGCCATGCCTCATTGTCTTCTTTCATGTGATTCGCCATTTCNTTTTGTTGGCCTTCGTCGACTCGAGTCATGCTTGATACTGCAACAAGATCTCGCCCCTTTGGAATAACGACTGCGAACATATGCCCTTGTGGCCCTTGTGGATANCGAATAAGCANATGCATCTCTGCTCGAGGGTCTTTCTGCTCTTTAACCACGAGCCTTTCTTGTTGAACCCATTGTCGGATTCTGTGCATCGCATCCCTCTCTGCCATGCTTATCGCAAAACCTCATCCCGTTTCAAGCGTACTGTTGTAATCCGCATTTGATGANTCTCNCAAGANTTCAATCGAACTTCNAACCAAATGAGGNACATTTGCNAGTCAGTGCGCTTCTTCCANGATTGGAATTTCTCGTTCAGAGGGCCAAAGAATCCAATCTCTTGAACGCAGTTGATGCATCATAAACCAACAGAATGCNGGGATAGTTGAATACATCAAAATTTCTTGTAGATTCCAAGCCCATGCATCAAACCAACCNTGAAGCANCCAGTTGAAAGGCCACAGNGGTTGAACCGACCAAATACCCGAGTGCGAGGGTAAATCGAGAAGAAGGTGAGAGAGGTATGCNACGCCNAAAAGNGGTGTCCAATTAGCGCGCCGAATTAACGGCATGACGATGATGCCCCAAAACAACAAACTGTGGGTCAAATTCCAGCCAGCCCATGTCCAGTGATCAAGAATCCACGGATTCTCATAGAATGCTTCTGGCTTTGGATACCAAAGGGTNCTGTTGCTCTTGAATCCCAGNTAAAGATANCAGGGGATGTTCAATAAATCTGGACTCATTGAAGCCAATGCTCCTTTNAGNCGCCTGTTTTTGATGCTTTTNGGAGCACATTCTCCAATGAATGCGCCAACTAAGGCATGAAAAAGAGAATCCATGGGTTGCTCGAAAAGCATTCAGTTCATCTTAGTTTCCCCAATAGATTCCTNCACGCNGGTGNCGAAATAATCCCTCGATTGAGGAAAGAAGGAACATGGAGAACGCCTCTACTTGGATTGAATCNATGANGGCATTGGCTGCACNATCACGGGTACCTGTGGATTGCTCGGCTGTGACTTGTAGACGAGGAGCCCCAATATTCCGCATACCATTGGTGCGAAAAGCAGAGGCAGTAGTTCGGTTATAAATTGCTCAAATGCGAAAAGCGAAAGTCCCATCAAGCCGAGGAGATAACCTCCTACNTTGGTTGCTGAAAACACTTTTTTGGTCTTTGACATTACTCGGTCCATGAGANAGATATCGACAAGGGGGCATATAACGCTGTGTTTTTCGATGAAAAGGCGCGACGGGGGCGCGTTTGACTACCTGTCCATCGAATCGCTCGTCAAAAAAAGAAGGAGAGAGGCGCCCGTATAATTTCACAGCTTATCCATCTCGTTATGCAAGNTTTTGAGGGCGCCGCGAAGATTTTGACGGCTGGTTTTGTTCAAACGTATCCTCCGGATAGCGCGCGTGAAATCACACCAATCGTCCCAGAAGAGGGCCGATGTCCTTCCACTGAGCCAAAAGCATGGCAACATTGCCAAAACAAACGTTGCCTTTGCCAAACTGAGGTCAAATGAAGTGGTACCGTACATCATATGCCAATCAAAACCNATNAGAGATTCCACTGATGAATGATACATGCCTTCAATCCCAAGTAGGCCGAATGCCATCAGAGGCCAAAACATCAGAGACCCAAACATTGCTGCGAGGAAGTGATANGACGTTCGCGCATCAACGCCTTCATCTGTGGAATCTCCAAGTAATCTTCCAACCGCAATTTGAGGGGTGAAGCAATACAAAAACAAGGGGAGGAGCGTCAATAAAAAGGGCAGTCGAGCCAGTTTAGATGCTGTATGTAAAGGATTTATTCTGCGGAGGTCAGTTCCTGATGGATTCAAATCCCGCCCATCCAATCNTTGTTCTTGCAAGAGTCCAGATACTGCTTTGGCTGGGTTGATTACCGGGTGAGTAATGACTGGTAATTCTTCATTTTCGATGACCTGTTGATCGGTAAGAGGAGGTTGTAAAAGGGTTCTGAAAGCTCGAGAGAATTCGACTTCTTGCCTCCACGTAAGCGGGGGGTGTTT
This sequence comes from Euryarchaeota archaeon TMED99, assembly GCA_002170315.2. Classification (GTDB taxonomy): domain Archaea; phylum Thermoplasmatota; class Poseidoniia; order Poseidoniales; family Poseidoniaceae; genus MGIIa-L1. The sequence goes on along the minus strand of NHFA02000010.1, from coordinate 22,411 downwards.
TGTCCTTCGAGCCTCAACATGCCCCATGAGATGAAGGGCATTGTATTCATCCCAATCATGCGTATTNGGNGTCATTGGAACNAGTTCGAGGCGTAAAGCATCGCGAAGAGCAAACACATGTTCTGCAGCAGGCTCAACCCAATTGCCTTGAGAAACTGCGTTGACGAGTTCTGGCGAGATGTCTTCTTCTTGGATATGAAGTGGTGCGCCATATTCGACCCAAATATCCGTTCGGAAATGGTCACGGCGTCGAAAATGCAAACCAAGTGGGATGACGGCNGGAATAGGTTGATTGTTTGCTTTAGCGATTGCTGCTGCTGCAAATACTGTACGGAATGGACCTGTGCGAAACCTGAGCATTGAAGAGTCGTTATGGCTCGTCCCTTCAGGGAAAAGTACGCAACCAAATCCTGCTGAGATACCTGTTGCCAACATCATTAATGAACGNCCATTCAAGAGAGTCGCCTCTTCTTCAGAACAACCTCCTCTGAGGAGTTCGGCTTTGCGAACAACGGGCTGTACGGCTAANTTGCGAGTCCACCATCCAAGAAGAGGTCGAGTCACTAAGTCATGGCGGCCGCCCATAACAAAATTATTCGGGTGTTTGAGAACAATTTGAAGCGGGTCAATAAGCCCGTTCGTGTGCCACGCACAACACAGATTTCCTCGGTCAAGCGGAAGTGTGTCGACACCAGTAACTTCACTGGTACGAAATTGTACCGCAAGAATACGCCTTGCAATCCAGAAGGCAATGTTCGACCACATATACGAGCCTGGAACCNTTCCATCGAACGATGGCATCGGCGTGGTCAATAATTTGTCCATCTTCATTTTTTCAGCAGATTTAGAAAGAACNGGCAAATCTTCTCCATGGTGGTCTATATNCGGTTTCTTTGCAGGGCTGTTCATAGATTCACCTCTTGTAATTGGGATGAGAGCATTGCAAATGCTTCGTGATCGGGTTCTTGAGTCGGCGGTGGTGCCTGTGGCCACATTGCGTGAAGTGTCGAGCCCCCGTCATCAGGGTTACGAGGAATTACATGTACATGTACGTGGGGCACTTCTTGACCTGCAAGTGGCCCATCGTGGATACAAACAGTGAAATCATCGGTTTCAAAATGTTTTGAAAGAACCCTTTGGACGGAAGNAACGCCTTCAAAAAGAGAATTNCTCATCTCATTNGTTAGCTGTGAGAGGCGTTGCACACTTTGCTTTGGAATAACNAGAGTGTGCCCTTCTCTACGCGGAAAGATANCCAAGAAAGCATACCAATTTNCTCCCTCAGCAACCTTATGAGATGGAAGAGATTTTTCCAATATACGGTCGAAGAGTGTCGTCTCGGCCATAGCCTTGCTACGCCGGTTCCCTTTTCAGTAGTTCACCGGCTTTTTGATGAGACGGGTTTATTGCGGGGGTAAAATCCAGTTTCCAGTTTTACCCTTACGAAGTGCCAAAGTATTGACTTCTCCAACTTGATTCACAGTGTAATGGTGCAAATGATCTTCACTGGACTCGGTAAAGTCAGAGCGGTGGTGGCAACCTCGGGATTCTTCGCGAGCAAGTGCTGATTGGACTGAAGCAAGAGCAAGACGAGCGGAGGCTTGAACACGAGCGATTTCGACAATGTTCGTATTGGCGATTAAAGAAGCCTGATCGACATGTATTGATTCTGCAAGAACGCCGGCTGCCTCAAGAGATTCCACTGCGGATTGAAGTTCACTTGCACTACGGTTGTATCCAAGAGCGGTTTGAACCGCTTCACGGACCTTGGTAACAACATGCCCAATACGGACAACGCCTTCTTCAGAAGCCTCCGAAACTGCGGAATGGTCCGCTTGAGCTGCTTGTTCCGCATCATGAGCGGTCTGTGAATTTGCAAACTTACGATGCTTGACCCATTCACCAGCATGAGTTCCGGCAGCAGCGCCGCCGAGCAAGGCGTCGAGCATTTGGTTACCTGCTAAGAGGTCAGCACCGTGAAAACCTGAACAGGAGGCGTCGCCAGCTGCGTATAGGCCTGTGAACCATCGAGACCAAGTCGAGAGAATTGCTCTACCTGATTCATCAACTGTAACGCCACCAAGAGAGGAATATGGGCGTGATTCAATTTCGATTGTTTGGCGATTCATATCGATTCCAGTTCGTTGTTTAACGCTGCGGAATATCGATTCCCACCAAGGGGATGCGTCGCCTAAATTGCGTGCATCGATGACCGGTTGCATTGCATGAGAAACTGCTTGGCAAAGCGAATCTAATCCACCGTCGCCGATTTCAATATCGTTACCATTGGCTTCATGCAATGTCGCTCCATCATGGAGTAAACCAAGTGGCAAAACCATGTTGGTGTCTTTGATTCCAAGCGGCGTATGAGCGATGAATTCCATGTCTCGCAAAGGCACACCTGCTCGCAGAGCGAGATCGAGGCCAAGGCCAACTGCACCATGACTGAAAGCACCTTCAAAACCACCATCGGCAATGATGACGGCTTTTGCTTGTAGAGCAACGATTCTTCCGTTGACAAGGTCGACGACGGTGACCCCGCTAACGGATTGGTTGGTATGAATAAGTGAAAGGGGGAGGTGGTCGCCACGGCGAGTGACGCCATGCCTCATGCATTGTTCTTCCAGAACACGTTGGATTTCGCGCCCGGTTGCATCACCTGCATCTGCATTGCGTGCCATTCCATGGCCAGGAGCTTTTCGAACCATTGGGATTCCGTGAGCATCCCGGCGGAAATTAACACCCCATCGCTCGAGCAAATCTACTTGGCGGCCTGCATCAGCAGTGCGTGATGCTACGATATCTTGGTCGTTGAGGAAACATCCAGCACGGATTGAATCTTCTCGGTGACCCCGATTATTCGACTCTTGAAGAGAGGCTGCAAGTCCTTCTTGAGCAAGATGAGTGTCGCTGCCCAGCGCATTCACAGAGAGGACAAGTGTCGAGGCTCCTTGCTTAGCAGCTTCAGCTGCAGAACGGAGGGCTGCTGGCCCATCTCCAAGTACGATTACATCCCATGCTTCCAAGGTCTCACATCCGGTAATTTGTCGCAGGTGGCCCCTATCCATAAGCAACGCGCTCGGGCGCCCTCTCATTTTATCGAAATTCAGCATCTAAAATAAGATGGTGAAAGCAAACCAACAAGCCTAGAATACCAATTTTGGCAAAGGCAATTCACCATGAACACGCGCCGCATCTAATGTTCGAATCCGTTGCTTTACTTGGCTTCCAGCAGCTCGATGAATCATTGTTCGTATCACTTGAGATTCCAAGACAATACCATCATCATCACGAAGGATGACTTGGACATCGGCAGCACCGCGGAAAGAGCGTGGCCAAGCCACTCCAATCCAAAGAACGACTCCTCGTTCAAGATAACGAGGCATCCAATCCAATGCGTCTTCTTCCGTAATATGTGAGAGTTGAACTGATTGCTGAGGGGGAGGGCAGGCAGTCAATTCAAAACGATGGTCGCGAGTTTCAGGCTCTCCGTTGGGTGTCAAAACTTCGACACGCACGTGCCGTGATTCGAAGGTTTGGTTATTCAAGACGATGAAAAGATTGCCAGAGCCTTCGTAGCATTTACCGGCCAAAGCGACATCCATTCGCCACTCAGCACCAAGCATCGACGGCGTACCTGCCAAGAGATCGTTTTGCAATCGGTCAAGCAGAAGAAACGCCTCTGGTTGCCATCCTCTAGAATGGGCGATAAGACGTTGAATGGTTCGCCAGTTAAACCGCGCTTCTTCGTCGAGAAGGAGTGCCTGAAATCGGTCTTCAGAAATGAAAGATTTGAGTTCTTGGTGAGCCATGTCGGTGCTCAATTCTTCTTCCATGTGAAGGTGGAGAATGTAGAGGAGTCGTTCCAGAGCCTGTTTGGTGATGTGTCCAGGAATCAGTGCTTTTCGAAACTGCTTTTGCCATGCCTCCCACTCAAGGAAAAGGTCAGGGTCGAGATGAGCGACCAACAAATCACCCAGTACGCTCGCCAATTGAGTTGGGTGATGTGTCGGGGCATGGAAAGCGATGGAAGAAAAGGGGTCGCCAAGTTGACGAATGAAACCATAAGAAAAGATTCCGTGGAAAGATTGGGCAATGCCCAGCGTCATGGCGACCAAAAGGGCGAGGTTCCAAGCCAGTGAGTTAGAGTCTACTGCTGAAGCAAGAAGAAGGAGAGTTACCGTCGATGCTGAGAGAAGGACGAGTACGGCATTGTTTCGGCGCTGATCACTCAGACTTTCCATGATTCTGTCCATGCCTGGCTGAGCACGAAGGATGTGCTTTTTTCCGACACGAACTCCTCCTTGCTCGCGAAGAGAAATCCTCGCTTGCATTGCTCTCCATGCCGATTCACCTGCGATAACAGTCGGACTTGCGGCAACGAGAATGAAAGGAATAAGAATGAAGATGTAGCCATTTGCAGACTCAATGATTGGAGAATGTATGACGCTAACGAAAGCGAAAGTTGCGAGGGCAAATCCGCTCAAAGTTCGCCACACCATAAGGATGGGATATCGAGCGATACGGCCAACCCTAATACGGCGGTTTTCAAGTGTTTTCCACTGAATTCGAGTGTTTTCAATAGGGTCTTCTGAATACTCAAACCCTTCACCATAAGGGTCCGGGAGTGGAATATGGGCTTCTGAGCCGTTCGATTTTCCACCTTCACCTACCATTGCGCTCAGAACAAGACGAGAGGTCTCATAATTTGGCTCTTGCCTTTCATTTCAACTCAAAGTTGGTGGCGGACGTGCCAGGATTTGAACCCGGGATCTTCGGCTTAGGAGGCCAACGCATTATCCAGCTGTGCTACACGCCCAGCCGTTCCAGCAGCGATGCCATCAAGACGCTTTCGCAATCTCCATCCGTTGTCCGATTTCAGCAACTTGAAACAAAAAGCGTTCTAATTCGATTCGCCCTTGCATTGAGCGATTTAATGCAACGTCACAAGCGGATAAAGCAACAAGAGTTTCTGCAAGGATTGCTTCAGAAAGATGGAGTCGCCCTTCGGTCAAAATGTGATGGAAGTGGCCCACGATATCCTCGGCTTCAAGGCCATTCTCGGACATGACTTGATCCAAAACCCCCATCGCACCTTTGAGTACGCGTTTGTTCTTGTTCCCTTCTTTCTCCCATCGCCAATCGTGAACTCGGTTGCGTAATGCTTCCTCAAGGATAAGTTGGACTTCACGTAAAGATGTTGATGAGAGTAAACTTTGGAGGTTTTTCCTATCGTTGAGTAATCCACGAACTGAAAGAAGTTCTGTGACAAAAATAGCCTTGCGGATGTTGCCAGAAGAGATGTGAGAGATGTCCCCCAATATTCCGCGAACCGGCGAGAGGTTTTCTTCTTCGATGATTTCTTGAAGGCGTCGCTCAATGTCTTGGCGTGGGATTTTCGCCAGACGGATGTGTTGAGTTCGACTGCGCAACGCTTCGATGATTCGAGAAGGTGTGTGAGCTGTGAAAATAAAACGGGCGCTCCCGCTGCTGACTTCCATCATTCTTCGCAAGTATGATTGTCGGATGGTGCCAAGGTAATCTGCGTCTTCAATGACAATCAAGCGTGAAACTGGCGCTCTTTGCTCCGTATCGTGATTGCATTCAACACCAGCAGGAGGTGGTGTATCTGCGGCGGAAGAAGAGAAGGTGTGGTCAAAAGCATCCAAACTTGTTCGGCCGGCGAGCGTATCTTCAGAACCGCTTCCCTCAGGTCGGAGAAATTCTTCGAACTTCCCCATTGCTCCTGAGGAGCGTGAAAGGTCACGTGCTTGCAAGATGTGAGTTCGGGCTTCCCACGTTGAACCGAGAACTTGTCGCGCTAAAAGTCGCCAAGCAGCAGTTTTTCCAACGCCGGCTGGACCAGAGAGGAGGAGATGGGGTGGATTGGCTTGAAGAGAAGTGTGTTGGAGGTTGTTTCGAGTCGCCTCGGGAAGCAATAATTCCTCAAACAAAAGAGGTGCTTTCTCAGCGAGCCAAGATGACATGGAATCAGCCTTATTGCCAGAGGTCTTTCAACCCTGCGCGGGAGACGTGTGATGTGAAATCACTCGGCTTTGATCGTTTTGTTGCCTTGTCGGCGCAACTTCATGAATATTCGAGAACCACACGCTTTGCAACTGATTCCGTTGCGTTCACGGTGGAATGATTCAAGGTTTCCGCAGACAGCGCATTTGTAATCAACGAGTTCAACCATAGTATTCGACTCCATTCAACGCGACCAGCCACCCTTTCTTGAAGGTGTCCCTTGGGTGGCGGTGGATTCAAACCTGAAAACGGCTCACTGGCCGGCAAGGAGTGCTGGCACCATACGAATGTGCTGAGCAGTACTCAAATCGGTATCTGCAAGCGCATCTGTGGCGACCATACAACTGTCGACAAAGACCCAAGAACCAGCTTGTTGCTTGGCTTGGTTAACGATTTCGCTTTTGGTCATCTGAACGACGCTGTGCCCAGTCGGGTCTGCGATTTCAACGGTGTATGTTGGCTCATCACTCGAATCTTTACCTGCTTGAAGGGCGGGTACTACTCGGATGTGTTGTGCTGCATCAAAGTCGGTGTTCTCAAGTTGGTCTGTTGCCACCATTCGGTTGTCGACAAAAATCCAGTTTCCTTGGCTCTTTGACGCCTGGTCAATAAGGTCGGTCTTGGTCATCTCGACAACGCTGTGTCCAGTGGCATCTGCAATTTCTACGGTGTATGTTTTCTCATCCATAATTTCACTTCACTAAATCGAACATTTCGACCACATATAAAGAAAAGCAGGAATTCGGATAAGATGAAGTAGGCGACTGCGCGTATACCTACTATGGAAGAGCCTGTTGAGATTCCTTCGCGGGTTGTCCTCGCGTTTGATTTCAAAGAGTTACCAACAAAGCAGGACATCTCACTCAACATTACTGCAAAAATTACTGTGGGTGCTTCAGATGACCAGCAGATTTTACAGAACGGCATGAATGCACTCTCCGGCCGTTCACCTCTCGAAATTGAGCAGATTGCTCGAGACATGGTTTTTCAAGAATTCGCTTCAGCCATTGAAATGATTACCATAGAAGACATNAATCGTAACAAAACGTGGTTCTTGAACCATTGCAGTGACANTNTTGNCAAACGNTTGAGGNTGATTGGATTGCATGTTCTTGACATTGATATCATCGACATTACAGANGACAGCGGNTGGATNGAGNGNGCCGGTCAACGAGCATTGGCTGAAGCTCAAAGAAACAAAGAGCGAACTAAGTGAATGTGTGAAGACACGTTCAAACNCGAGCCATCAATCCCAGAGACAGTGGTATTGGAGAAAGGAACCTTTGGTGAATCGGCGTGTCGATATGGCAACGGCGCAAATGGTGCTGGAGTAATGTCAATGGAGCAGAACGGGGGAGGAGTCCGTGGCGGAAATCATGGATGACCTCAAGCATTTCTTGGCGTTCACTCTTGCTGAGGTTGCTGGATAATTTACCCAGAACGCGCTCCATAGCGTGGGCAATGGGTCCGCTCTTTGTAAGGACGTTCAGTGATTGTTGAGCCTCAGTCATGTAAGCAAGCGCAACCGTTTCGGGGCGGTCGCCATTATCAAAGCCTTGAGCGATGAGGCGTCCAAGTCTGCGCTTCGCGTCAGGTGAACGGCTTAGCAGGAAGAGTTTGTTGACGTTGTGGAATTCCATAAGTGCCTTGGCAGTCCAGCCTTTGAGACCTTCTTGATGCCAGAGTGAAAAGAAATGCACACGAGCGAGGTAATGTTCTGCTTGACGCGGATCGGTCAATCGGCCTTCTTCAATAACAGGGATGTGAGGATAGAGAGTCGTGAACACTTTTGCAAACATACCCATGCCATTTCGAATGGCTTGGACTTGCCCTTCTCGATAGACCTTGACGCGTTCAAGCCCGCAACTTGGAGAATCCTTCTTGAAGACAAAGCCGCAAATTCCAGATTCAACGAGTGCATCGGCCTGAAGTTGTGCGTATTCAAGCATGGGGGAGGTAAAATCGTCACCATTTTTGGGATTCACTAATCGAATTGATTCGCCGTCATTTACCAAGCGAATTGTTGGGCGTGGGGTGCCCATGCCAATGCCGACCTCAGGGCAAACTCCAACCAAATCGAAGTGTCCATTCCACTTTCGAGTCAAGGCTCGGAACTCCGCAGCGTCGCCATTATAGCGGACTTTTTTGCCGAGTAAACACGCAGAAACTGCTAGTCTGGGTTTGTGCTCCATGACCGTTGGTCAGCGAATCAGTATATCAAGAACTGTTTATCTACAGCGGAGAAGAGTAGGCGCCCACTCCGAGAATTGAACTCGGGTCGCAGGAATGACAATCCTGCATGATAACCTCTACACCAAGCGGGCCTAAGCAAGTCCTCCGTTACGCAACCGCTATTTAAGCCGCGCCATGTGGCCTGTGTGGGGCGTTATCTGTGGCTGGAAAAAAAACATCTGCTGAACAAACAAAAGAAGAGCAAAAAGATGCTCAAGTTGGAAACCTCCTCGATGCTGCTTTTGGAGACCTAGGTGGACTACAGAAAGCCCCTGAAGAGGATGTCGTAGAAATCTCGGAAGCCATTGAAGAAGTTGTGGAAGAAGAAACTCCTGTCGAAGAGACAGAAGAAGAATCCCCTTCTGTTGAAGAGGAAGTCACTGATGACGCAAAACCATCTGGCCCCCCTGGCAGTCCGCCATCGGGCCCTCCATCTGGTCCACCGTCTGGCCCACCGTCTGGCCCTCCGTCTGGCCCACCTCCAAGTTCTCCTCCGAGCAACCCTGCGGCTGAAGAAGAAGATGTGGAAGAGGAGTCTGAACCTTCTGACGCTTCAGCTGAATCGCCATCTGGCCCTCCTTCTGGCCCACCATCTGGCCCTCCGTCTGGTCCACCGTCTGGCCCACCTCCAAGTTCTCCTCCAACCGATCCTCCGGCTGAAGAAGAAGTCGTCGAAGAAGACGTGCAAGAATCTCCGGTTGCGCCGAGTGGTCCGCCAAGTGGCCCACCTTCTGGCCCTCCGTCAGGTCCACCGAGCGGACCTCCCTCGGAATCGCCCGAGCAAGAGCCTGAAGAAGTCATCGAAGAGGTTGTTGAAGAACAACCGGAAGAAGTCGTTGAAGAGCCTGCAGAAAAAGAGGTCCCAGCGATTCCAGAAATTGTTGAGCAAGCAGAAGAACCTGAAGACGTGATCGAAGAGGTTGCGGTTGAAGAAGCAGTTGAGCAAGAGGTTGTTGAACAAGAAATACTCCCTGAATTAACCGAACAACAGATGCTTGCTGAACAAGAAATTGCTCGGCTAAATGCGGAAGTCGAACGTTTGCGCCAATCCATGGCAGGAGCTGCTGAAGTCATTGAAGAACTCGAGACTCCGCCAATGCCCCCTGCAGTTATTGAAGAAATTGTCATTGGCGCTTACATCGTGAGTGATTTTGCCCGACTTGCGCGTCAACTGGACCGAGAACAATTAATCCGAGCAACGATGGGTACCATCGCAATGCTCCATCCAGAGAATCTTGGAATCATGATCTCGACTCGGAACCGAACCATGCTGCCGCGACTTGATGAACGTGGATTGTGTGCTGGCTTACTGGGCCAACCTACCCCGCCACGTGGTGCGCCTCAAGACTGGCGAATCATGGAAGTCATTCTGGCATCTGTGAGTATGGTGACCGGTGGCCCTGCAGCCGTAATACACTCGCATGGAGCATCGACAACCGCTGTGAGCAGTGAGAAAGATTTGGTGCTGGTTCAACCGATTGATGTGATTGGTAAGGAACAAATCGGCAAAGTGATTATTGTCGACCCTGATGAAGACAACCCTGAAGATTTCCTTGGCCAAGTTCTTGAAGCACTCAAACAAGGTGGTATGCGATGTGTTGTCGTACGTGGTAAAGGCGCTTATGCTGTCGGTGCCGACCTTGACCAAGCATGGGCAAACGCAGCAATGCTCGAACACAGCATGAAAATTGTCTTGCTCGCTCGTCAAGCAAATCTCAAGATTTGATTTTTTCAACAAAAACTTGAACATAATCGTCTTTGACACGAGTTTCATAGATTTTCAAGTCTTTTTGCTTGGAAAGTTTTCCCAAAAGTTTCCCATAAGGAGGAAACAATGGAAAAGGAGACCATTCTTTAACCGAACCGTCTTCAAGATGATAGGTCGATTGATGCAAGGGGCAACGAACACAGTCATCTTTGATTTTACCACCCCAGGCTAATGGCCATCGCATGTGACGGCACAACCCTTCAGTAGCAAAGTATTCGTCTCCAAGCTGGCCGACCATGACTGTTTTGAGGCCGAAGGTGACCATTTTGGTTTTTCCAGGTTTCAAGCGTTTTTTCTTTAATGCATTTTTCCAAGCCATGTGATCACCCGTCGATTTGAGACATNCCGCCATCAAGATGGAGNACCTGCCCTGTGAAATTATCCGGAGCATTNCATAATAACCATTCCATGCTGGCAGCTATTTCTTGTCGTTGATTGATTCGCTTCAAGGGGATTTTACCAACTGCGGCTTCTCTAATCGCATCAGAACGGAGTAAAGTTTCGGCGAGACGCGTCTCAGTTAAGCCGGGGGCGACGGCGTTGACTCGGATGTTGCGTTGGCTGTATGTCGCTGCTGCAGAACGAACCATGGATTCAATCCCGCCCTTTGCAGCAGCAATGGCTTCATGATTCATCAGACCAAGTGTTGCAGCAACACTTGACGTGAAGACCATTCTCCCACCTCCGTTTCTCAGCATCGATTTCCCTGCAACAGACAGAGTCAAAAAAGCGCTGGAGAGATTGGTATGAAGAACCTCGTTGAAGGCGTCAAGGCCCAGGGCGTGAGGAGGGCGTACGACGAGGGAGCCGACCAAATGGGCAACGCCGGAAATCTTTCCACCACCGTTTTCATTGGCTAATTCAACAGCCTTCTGTACAGAATCTTTGTCCAATGCATCACCTTGAATGAAGTGGGCACCCTGGGAAACAAGTGGTTCAACGCGCTGGGCATCTCGAGCGAGAAGGGTAATGACATGGCCATTTTCAATGAGTTTGGAACCGAGTTCAAGGGCAATATCACTGCTTGCACCGACAATCAGATAGGACTGGGTCATGGCGTGAACTTATCGTATGCGCATTTATACTTCTGTTTTCCCAGATTGAAGAAGGAAACAGAGAGGATGGTAAAAACGCTAAAGGAATTAAGAACGGGGTGTCTCCTTCAACATCATGGCCGATGTCACGTACAGCCCTGATGGAAAATTTATGTGGACGGGTTCCGAATGGATTCCAGCACCACCAAATGCCTCTCCTCCAGAAGAACAACCGATAAGCCTCAACATGCAAGACTCGGTGATGAGTGGCGACATCGTTCACAACACTACGATTAACAACGATGCAACTGCAGTCACATCCGCCGTGATTGAGGCTTTGAAACAGCTTGGATTACTTGAACCGAAAAAGGCAACGCCTGCTGCGGCTTTACCGGTTGAAGAGGTCGAACTACCTGCCTCTTTCCAAGTTGGCGACCATGTAGAATATTACAGTCCAAGTAACGCAAGGTGGCTTGACCGTTGTACGGTTGTTGGCATCAACTCGGATGGAACCTATCGTGTCGAGGTTCCCAAAGACGCGGCGGTTGAAACAAAATCAGCAGTCGTCATAGGAACGACCCCGGGTTCAATACGCCCAGCGAAGCCGCCACTCAAATCCGGTGACAGAGTTCTGGTCAATTGGAAAAATTACGGCACATATTACCCCGGTACAATATCAAAAGAATATGATAATCACTCCTTTTTGATTTTATTTGACGACGGCGATATTGAAGACCAAGTTGAATGGGCGAGGATTGAACTGGCGGATGTGGATTCAAACGATGTACAAGAGTTCCTTCATCAACAATCTTCTGAAGTGGAAGATTTAATCCAAGCCTTTGAGGTGTTTGACGATGCGAATACAGGCGTTATTTCGGCTCAAAAGTACTTTGAAATTCTTACACAAATGGGAGATTCACCTTTGTCGGAAAGTGAAGTGATGGAAGAATTTACTTCACTCGGAATTGGCATGGATACTGAAATTGATTATCGAGAACTTGCAAAACACATGGTTGGATCTGATGAAGTGATTCAAGTGAAGGCTGAAGTTGTCATTCGAGATGCAGAAATCAAAGATGGGCGACTACATGGCCATGCATACGCCCATCCTAAACTCGGCGAGGGCCCTGTTCGCAGTAGCAGTATCGTCTCCGTCACATATGATGAGCGAGCAACTGCTCACGTGGAAACTCAAAACACGCTCTATGTTGTAGGGCCGACCGGTTGGAGAGAAATCCCTGCAGACCACCCCTTCAATGACGCCAGCAATCAGTATTTCTCAGTTCAAGGCGCAGGTACTGACAAATGTAACGGCACATACATTCCCGCTACCGAGTTTGATGGCGTTCTCAGTTACATTAACGGAGATGTCTTGCTTCTTCGGTGGCAAATGGGAAATGGTGACCAGTGGTGGTATTTGGCAGACCGCAATAGCCTCGATACGAAGCGAGGCGATTATTATCGAGTGAGGTCATCTTCAGATACGCCTCCAAGCTCTGGCTGGGTTGTCGACGATCAAACCGAAGGAATTGCGCCGTGTCCAACAATAACCTCTCCAGCAAACCAATCCATCAGCCACGCCTACTCTGCTGGACAACAGGTGAAAGTGGAATGGAATGACGGCTGGTGGGATGCATTAATTCGAGAAGTGAAAGCAGGAGATACACAAGAACCTCTCTTCCTCATTCATTATGTTGGGTTTGATTCAAGTTGGGATGAATGGGTCGATTCTTCTCGAATGAAGTAAATCGAAAGCGGATCTTTACAGGCCCTTTGGCGTTCTCCAAGGGTCATCTTCAGCAGGCAATGCGTCGTGTTCAGGCATACCTGAATTAGAACGTGAGAAAGGTACTTTTTCCTTAACAGGCAAGGCTTGAGCGTTCTTTTTCTCGATATACTCTCCACCCTTTTTACGAACGAATGTTTCAGCAAATGCGACGAATATGAGCAGTGTAGAAAGGGCGATATGACCCTCGATCACATAAGGTCCAAAGGGCTCGATAAACAATGTCTGTTCAGTGATAATATCTTGTTCTGCAGTGGTTTGGAACCGATATGTTCCCGGTAGAAGTTCTCCTTCCCATCCAGGGCTTTCTTCGGATAAATCTCCAGACCATTGGGCAACCAAAAGGTCATTTTCATCGAATATTTTCCATTCGACAGAACCGTTGTCCGACGCTAAACTTTGGAACTCGACTTCGAAGACTGCGGGCATCGGCTTTTCTTGACCAAAGACTCCGGCCAGTGTGACGGTTCTGTCCTCAATGGGGTGGTCATAGTCATTGATTTCATAGGGTGCCGAATTATCTGAAATTCCTATCCAAATGGAATTGAGAAGGAGGAGGGCAACGGGCCACAAAATCATGTTGAGAGTTTTGCGCTCCATGGTTCCCATTTCCCCAGTTCGTTTTTATCAGTATGTTTTTCACTTGTTGAGGAAATGGCCAAACCCGAGCTCTGAAAGAATTCGGCCCATCCACTGTAATTTTTGAATTTTCTTTTCAGGATTCGTGACGCCTGACCACTGGCCAACTCGTTCAACATTAAATCCGACAAGTTCAATTTTATCAACCTCTACTCCGAGTGAAAGAATGAAGCAAACAGCTCGATCTCCATCGGTAAAACCTCCAAAGTTGTACATTCCCGGGATGGTCTGATTCACTTGATGCGAGAGAACGAGAGAAGGCGGCGTGACAAAACGGCTCCATTTTACGATTTTCTCTTGCCAGTGAGCCATGTTATCTCCGTGTGCATGAACAACAATGATTTGTCCATGTGCAGCAGCATCATCAAGATAATTTGCACCATCAAGGTCCGAAACAACACACGCGAGGTTGGTATAATCATCCAAGGCTCCAACCGCCCCATCCGATGCTACAAAAACGGTTTTTTCATCATATGAACGCAGTTTTTCAGCCCTCACAGCGGCCCCTATAACGACGATTTTAGGTGCCTTCAAAAGTTGGTCTTTTAGCTTATGAAGCGTTTTTTCGCGCATGGAGGGGTTCCATTGGTTATGGTCGTGCAGTGCTGCTTGCAGTTGCAGTGCACTCTCAATATCATCGGATTCAGACCAGCCAAAGGCCTGGCGCACCAAGTCTTGAACATGCAATGAACTCGGAGTTGGAGCCTCATGCATGCTTTAGCGGCAGGTCCTGTGCACATGAACCATCCGTTTGTTTGGTTGAAGTTCTTATGTTGTTGGCGCGCATAGCCGTGCCATGCCCGTCCCAAGTTCCCTTCCGGTTCTCGACGACGAGGTGACGTTTGCTCGTTATCCATTCCTGCCCCAAGCAGGAGATTGGATTCGCAGCATGGCCGTAGAACACAACATCGATTTGGACGAGTTACTCGACGGTTCATGGATGGAAAAAGCACGTTCAAGAGCTCGAATTCGATTGATTGATTCAATACAGTCAAAAGAAGGTGTTGAGGTTGTAGGTGGAGATTTATTCACTGAAGAAGGGCGAATCATCGAAGCGTTTTCATTTTACTACGCCCGATTAGTCGTCTGTGCTTCTGAAGATGAACGCCTAATTGCACGATGGGCTCAAGCCGAAGCGGCAAGGGCTGAACAAATTCTCATCAAAGACCACAAAAATCTCGACCTCATTGCACGAACGTACATTTCCGAGATTGAATTGAGTGAGCGCGAGGCATCTCCGCTCGCCTCTCAAGCGTCAACAAATTACGGTGGCGCCATGCAACAACAACGTCGCTCACAATCGGGGCCTTTGTGGAAAATTGGACTGAGTGATTTCATTGAAATCTGCCCTAAGATAACTGGTTCACGTTGGAGATTACCGAATTGCGATGTTCATGAAGGATGGGTAACCTTGTTTGAAGAACCCCAATATGGCTCTTCGGCCAAACTTTCGCGATTGCTTCGGGAACGAATTAAAAGTGGTGTTGAACAAGAAGCATTACAAAAAATGGGCGAGATTACGATGGATTTGGCTGTTCGGCTCGCCGAGCCTGTAGGGATGGTTCGTAACCTCATGGCTACCAAAGCCTCTGAAGCAATATCGCTAGTAGGAGCTGACGAAAATGACTGGCCTCCTTGCATGAGAAAGGCTGTGGCTGAATTAGCAAATGGAGTCAATCTGAATCATTTTGGCCGCCTCTTCCTTGCCTCAATGGCAGCTACATTGGCACTTCCAAAGGAAGCGTGTGTCGGCTTTTTCAGAGGTGCGCCAGATTTCAGTGAAAGTACGACAAGTTACCAAGTCGACCACGTCTATCAACACGGGTATACGCCGTCAGGATGTGGGAAACTCAAGGTGAACCACAATTGCCCCGTGCTACCGGGAGATGACCGGCTCTGTGACCAGCCATGGCTTGACCACCCGCTCAAGTACATTCGCGCCACTCAAAGATGGAAGGCCAAAAATCAACGCGCTGAGGCTGAGGCATTAGCCTTGGTATCAGCCACACCCGAGGTTGAGGAAAAACAACCCGATTCCTCCGAATAACGGGCAATCGCGCGAAGACTTTGAAACGGGTGAGCGCTTAGGTTCCTTCATCCACCGGTGAATTACAATGACTCGAACGCTTGTTTTGACAGTTGACCGAGATAATGATCTCGGGCTTAAAACAGGTATTCGAGGACCGGTTGTTGGCCGTCGCCAAGTTATGGCGGCTGCCTTGAAACTCGGTATCGCTGACCCGGAAGAAAGCGATACAAATGCTATGCTGGGGGCGCTGTCTCAGCACGATAATCTCGCGGAAAATAATTCCGAGGAAGAGGAAGTCGAGGTTGCAATCTTGACTGGAGATGAGCGTGTCGGCATACGGTCAGACCGAGCAGTCGCTGCCCAATTAGAGGAGGTTGTGGCAGCATTTCAACCCGATAAAGCCATTCTTGTAACCGATGGGGCAGAAGATGAGTCCGTCTTACCAATTCTTCAATCGCAAGTTCGTATTGACCATGTTGAGAAAATCATTGTGAAACAATCAAAGGGTATTGAAGGAACGTATTACTACATAGTCAAAGCACTTGAAGATCCAAAATGGCGCTCAAAAATTATGATACCTGTCGGACTGGTTCTCGCCCTTTTTGGACTTGGAATCATGTTGCCAAACGAAATTGGCGGGGTTGTAATCGGCGGTTTACCGTTGGTGACTGGCCTGTATTTGCTCAGTAAAGGTGCTGGAATTGAAGCCACTGTCAACAAAGTGATTCAAGAAATGCGAGACAATGCTGATGCCGCTATGTTCTCTTCTTTACTTTGGACTGCGACCGTTTTTAGTGCTATTTTTGCAGTAGCGGAAGGTTACAGAGAATACAACATCCAGGAATCTACGGTTGTCTCTTCGGTACTGTGGCTGGAAGTAATTCATTCGGCTCTCGCTTGGATTGTCATCGCATTCCTAACTTCGACTGCGGGATTCTTACTTTTGAGACTAAAGCGAGGTTCTTTTTCAGGGCGCTTGCTTATCCTCGGTATATTTGCAATGGTTGTCTATTCCTTTGTCGACACTGCTCTGGTCATTTCAACTCGAGTCTTGCGTGGCGAATCGTATGAATTCAGCGTTCAGGAAATCATCAATGACTTGCAATATCCTATGATCTGGGTTGTTGTGTTGTGGATGGCAATGACCATTGTTCGTTCTTTGAGAACTCGTCAAGCCCAAACTGAACGTTACTGGGGAATTTGAACTCACAGGATGAACTTCGGCATCTTTCGAGCCATGGTGTTATGACCTACAACTCCGATGAGGGCGCCTTTTCTATCGACGACGCCTATTTGATTCAAATCGTGGGCGAGCATCAATGCTCCGGCTTTGAGCAGCGGTGTTGATTCAGTGACCGTGATTGGGGGCTGGTTGACAAGTTGTTGAGCAGGAATGTCGTGCATCCAAGCAATGTCTCGATTCACTGTTTTCTGAGCAATAATCTTCAGAACATCAACAGCATGAATTCTACCTTGAGGTGCTCCCTCCGCGTTAACAACAAAAATGTGGTCCCAATTATTGCCTGTCAAACTTTCAATTACTTCGACCATGGTATTGTCTTCCCAAATCCAGTGTGGATGGGACATGGTTTCTCCACAAGTTATCGAACGTGCGGACGCTGAACGCTCAGTCGCAGACATCTGTGACAATGTTTTCCGGGTGAGGCGGCGATGCTTAGATTGGGCCATTTGAGGGTCTCCTTCATTGCGCCGGCGACCGCGCATTCTTTTCAAGGGTTTCGACCACATGATATCTTCCACATCCAAGTTCACAGTTTCCGGCATCCGGCAAATCCAGTCGACTCAATATAAGTGAACACTGAAAACGCAGAAGTTCGTGAGTTGTTCATGGCAGGCATACCAGAGCACGAACTTTCGGCTTTACGAGCTCTTTCTGGCTATGAGCAAATGCTCGAGATNGACCGNATTACCAAGCAATATGGAATAACTGAAGCNGAACTTCTCCAACAAATGGCGCCTTCGACCGATTCTCGCCCAGATATGTCGTCGTTCATNCCCGANAGCAAGGANGCACCGGCGCTCCCATCAACTGCGAATGTACTTGATAAATCCAATTTTCGATTTAATTACGACCCGTCTGCTGAAGCAGCACAGAGGCGCTCTTCAGTCGCACAGGCCATTCTTTGCCCNGGATGCGGTGTTGCATTGGGAATCCCTGATGTTCGCCCAATCAAGGTGACCTGCCCTGAATGCCTTCAAGAAACTATTTTTGATGCTTGAGCGTTGANTTGATGAACAAGAGGGNGGAGGCGTTACCATGGACGCTCGTTCACCACGACTTTGGCCCTATACGCCAACAAATTCTCCCGTTGCATTACCGCAGGAATGCGTGTTNTTTTGCTCAACAAGCGTTATTCCNTTGCAATTTCCAAAAGAAGAAAGCGAGGAGGTTTTGGAGAGTTCGTCTCTCCAAGCCTATTGCGCCCAATTTTCAAGTGNNGAGGGTACAGTAGAGCAGTTGCTTGCCCANCATAACGCTCCTGCAATGAGTGAACGCAGGCCCTTTCTTCTACTGGGAGAATTAGCCAACCCTTACCGCTTACAAGACATTGGAATTGGGCCTATGCCAATATACACAGTGAGACTTTCAAGTCTGTGCAGAACGTATGCTGATGGATTGGATAGCCGTGAAGTCATACCGGGCGTACATCACATTACCTTAGCTCGAACAAAAGGCTGGTGGGAAAAATCACACCTTGCTATGGCGACCCTCGAGCAGATGAAGGAAATGGTCGTTTGGCTTGACCAGGGTCGAAAAGGAACTTGGAAACCTGTCAAGCCTGCTGAAGGAATGTTGCATTTTGAGAAAGGTCAATTGGCACCTCCCTCGGTAGAGCACGTTTCCTGGGACGGTAATGTCGAGGTGATCGCACAACAAGCACCTCCGTTTACTGGCTTGGAAATTGATTTGAAGAACGTCATGGTTGCCATTCATGCTCAACACGGCTGCTACGATAACCGTGGTCGTTTGGCCCGATGCGTACATATCGCCCAACGAGATTTTCATGAGAATATGTTCCGAAGAGGCTCCTCCAAAAAATGGGCAGATATTCTCGATATNTGTTGAAATGTTGTAAGGAAAAGATGGGGGCCCATGGCACTCCCGCGCTTGATTGTTATATGCGGTAAAACAAATTAATTATGATAACAATGAAAGGGAATGGCGTTCAGAAACGAGCTCGGTTAAACCGTTTGAAAAATGAGATCATCGAATATGTAGCATCTCAGCCACAATGTTCAGCAGCTGATATTGTTGACTATTTGTCGAACGAGAGAAAAATGCGAAATCACGGACTTACAACCAGAAAAGTTGGGTTTTTCATACCCCGATATCTTTCCGAGATGATCGGTTTTACACTTGACAACTCGACTGGGAAGCGACTTTACCATCTTGCCTCTTGATTTGAACACTAAGTTCATGCGAGGGNGCACGGTGCATCTGCCATGGAATGGCAAGATTCGCTCCCCGCTGCATCGGAACTTTTCCCATCATTACAATCACCTGCTGAGATTGAAGGCTTCTATCCTACCCTTCCTCAATCCAGCGCAGTGTTTACTTTTCTTCAACCTGAAAACACCAGCGGGCTCAAATCCCAATTGCGAGCGGTGATTGAACAATTCTCTTCCTCGCCGCAAAACCCCCGTGATTCCGGCGCTACTGTTGACGAAAAAAATGGAAAGGTCATCGTTGAAGCAACAGCAATCATAGAAGTCGGCGCCCATTTCATTGGGCCGTGCTACATTGGTCCAAAAGCAGAAATTCGACACGGCGCCTATGTNCGTGNCTTCTCTTGGATTTGTTCCGGTGCAGTCGTCGGGCATGCAAGTGAGACCAAGCACAGCGTACTTCTTCCTGGAGCCAAAGCGCCTCACTTCAATTATGTTGGAGATTCAGTNCTTGGAAAAGGCGTGAATCTTGGAGCAGGTACAAAAATCAGTAATCTGCGAAACGATGGTGGAGAAGTGCAACTTCGAAAAGATGGAGAACGGGTTGGCAGTGGGTTGCGAAAATTTGGAGCAATACTCGGAGAAGGATGTCAATTAGGATGTAACAGCGTTACAAATCCTGGAGTCATTCTTGGTTGCAACAGTATTGTTTGGCCGAACGTAACCGTTACTGGCGTACATGCTGCTGATTCAAAACACAGGTGAGTCGATGGTGCGACGTTTATTTGGTACTGATGGCATTCGCGGAAAAATTGTCGCTGCGAATGCAAATGAAAAAGCGTCATTGACACAATTACATGACCAAAGAAGCGTCTGTCCGACATTGATGCGATTGGTGGGTGAAGCACTCGGCCACTTGATTGACACCTTGCCTGGTGAAGGCGAAACCGTTGTGATTGGATGGGATAATCGACCCGGTAACCAAGCTTTAGTTGAAGGCGTAACACTCGGCCTTCGGCTGGCTGGATGTTCGGTCATGCACATTGGCATATGCGCTACNCCCGCCTTACATTACGCCGTACTTTGGCACAAAGCACGACTCGGATGCATGATTACAGCGAGTCATAATCCCGCTTCAGATTCTGGAATCAAGGTATTTGATGCTGAAGGTTACAAAACTTCACCGGATTTAGAAGACAAGATCTCCGAACTGGTCTACGCTCTGTGCGAAGAAGAACGAGAAATCGACGACATAGACAAAGCAGAATTATCACAGCCCAATGATGGAAAATCTCTTGGTTGGGCGCAAAAACACCACCCCCTCTGGCTTTCTGAACGATTTGATACGTTCAAACGCATCTTTGGTGAAACGTCCTTTTCGACAAAACTCATCCATCAGCCGTTACCGCTGGATAGTTCAAAGGGTTCTGCAAGTACATGGTTCGCTNATTGGTTGACTTTGCATGGTATTGAAACGAAAGAAGTGAGTTTAGANGCTGTTGAAATAAACNATCAATGTGGAGCNGGTGATTTTTCACCAACCGCNACATGGACAATTGCCGAGGCTGCAGAATCTGAACATCTTTTGTTGAAGAGTCTACAGCCTGCACCTGCAGGTACGATTGTGGGGGCTGCACTGGATGGCGATGGAGACCGTTGTTTGGTTCTCGAATCAACGGGCTCGGGCTACAAAGTCATCGATGGCGATGCAATGGCCGATACGCTTGTCGTAGCGGGAACTCAGCAAGAGAGGCCATGGGTTCTTGCTGCGAGTATCGAGTCGGATTTGGCTTTACTTTCATCACTTCAACGCTTATCGGAAGATGTGCAAGGAATCCAGACGGCAGTTGGAGACCGTTGGCTCTCTCATGCTTTACGAAGCTCGCTCAACCCGAGTGTAGACATGCCATGCATGGCAGGAGTGGAAGATTCTGGCCACCTTGTGCTCCCTTCACCTCACCCCCATGACAAAGAGAGATGGAATTTCGTTGGCGACGGAGCGGCCACATGCATCGCATACCTCTTGACTCGCGGCATTGCTGAGAGTGAAGCACTCATGCAACGGGGTTGGAAGCAGCGGGTCTCGGTGCAAAATGTTCAGCGCGAGTTATGGGATGGAAAAAACGACCTGTCAGATGAAATTGAAAGATTGGCTCGTTCGCATTTCCAACAATGTGGAGCGTTAGACCAATGGCACAGGCATGGGCTTGTCGGGGAAGAAAACCTCATGCTGATTGAGGCTCATCTTGATGGAGAGCCCCTTTCCCTCGGCATTCGAAACAGTGGAACACAAGCAAAAATTAGTATCTCACTGCGATTATCTTCTGCGCTTGAACACGAAGCAATTGCTTTACTGATGCCGAAACTTGCCGGCCATTTAGCAGAAGCAATGTGCTGAACTCATCCTTGTCGGCCTTCAATAGCCGAACTCAAAAGAGCCATGGCTGCGATAACACGTCGGTCAAGTGGGTGCCCTGGTGGAATCATCACGTCGGTTCTCTTGATGAAAGGGTTGAAGCGTTGTTGCATCAAAATCTCCGGTTGGCCAGGTACTTCAAAATGATATTTTGCTGGGATGAGAGGGATGAACCTACGTAAAATAGCAATACTGTCTTCGATGAATTGAGCATAGGGATTGCCTGAGGCGTCATTGATTGTCCATGAGTCTTTGAGAAGAGATTTCATGAAATTTCGCTTTGCGCTACCGAGATTGATTCCCGTCTGAGCATCAATGATGTCGTATGTTGTTCCAAGATCCATAATCGAGCGTGCCTTGATTTGAACCAAGGGCGCTGTGCAACTCTCATCGGTGTACAAAACGATATCTTCTCGAAGTTTGAAACGCTTTTGCCTCGAATAAGCAACGATGTTTCCTTCAAGGTCTTCGAAGTAAAAAGCTCCACCAAAAAGTCGCCAGAACTTCGTTCTGAGAAGGTATCGGTCCATGGTAAACAATTGGGTCATCAAAAGCCCATACTTCGTGAAGTATATACGCTTTTTTCCGTCAACGGATGCGAGATGATTCTTTAATATAGGGTCGGAACGTATAATGGTTGGAGAAATAAATATGGTAAATACCGAATTAAGACCCGTTAAAGAAGAAGAAATACCCACCTTGACAGAATTCGAAGATGGGCATGAGAAAAATGGAATACGCGTACTCGCTGATGGGAGAGAAGCAACCTGTTTTGTTGCCAGCGGCTCCTGGAGCAGTCAAAAAATCGTTGTTTTATACGATGATGAAGATGACCCTCAAATGGCCTTTGCTACCAAATATTACATGTTCAATGAGCCTGGGAAAATGGCATGGGGTCATCAAGGTGAAGTCATGGAAATGTTCCATCTTGAGTGATTCACTCGTTTGCCATTTCACCTTCATAGGTCTGAGTCAGATAAGTTACGAGGCCAAGTAAGACGGCTGAGGCGATGAGAATAGCCAGCAAAACTTCAACTGCAGCGCCTTGAATGATGATGACGCCTGCAACAAT
>NHFA02000009.1 GCA_002170315.2 Euryarchaeota archaeon TMED99 | reverse complement strand
GTTTTCAACCGCATCATCGTTGACAAATTCGCAGTAGGGGCAGACATTCCCCTCCTTTGAATTTCCATCTTTACGACGTCGAAACATACTTCCCACCANTCNNTCGTCCAATATTTTGGGTTTAATACATGGGGTTTCTCGACCCCTTGATACTTCATTGTCGGAGGAATACGCTGATGGGGTACATCGTTGTGCCTCGTCTATGGAGGAGCGAGGCAAAGTGCATCGGATGAACAGCAGCGCTGCTCAAAAAAAGGCTGACAAAGAACTCGCTGAAGAAATGCCCCTTAAGTGGCAACGAGGCCAAGACCACCTTTCTCGTTTTACCAAACTTATCCGNCGTGAACTGGATGATGAAACAGCGATGGTTGAGGAGCGATGGAAGAAATGGAGCAAAAAGCGACTATTGGCTGCAGGTTTGACGTTGTTTGATTTGTCAGGGCGCACCCAGGGCCGTTTTTTTGGTGAACCAATCCTTGTTTTTGAAAACAAAACCCGTTCCCGTTTGCCGATTCACCGTTTTGGTCATGGCGATATCGTGTTGATTTCTCGTGCTCGACCTTGGGGCGAAAAAGTACTCGAAGGGATTGTTTTAGACCGTGGCCCGACACGCATACGAGTCGTTGTGGCAGAGAAACCAAGCGATTTGAAAAAAGGTTCATGGCGTCTTGACCGAGGGGCAAATCGCGTTGCTCATGACCGTATGCATGAGGCACTCACAACCTTCCATTCCAGTGAAGCAGACAGCGGCACTGTATTGCGCGATGTCTTGCTCGGTGCTCTGCACGACATTTCCGCCTCAGCCCAGCGTCCACCTGAAATCCGTGGCCAGAAACAACACGGCCCGCTAGGAATCGGTAAAATGCAATTGAATTCATCTCAAGAATCGGCTATTGAAGCGGCTCTTGCTCAACGCCTCACTTTGATTCAAGGCCCACCAGGGACTGGTAAAACACATACTGCGATTCGTCTTCTCACCGCTTTTGTACGAATGGGTNGAGGGCCAATATTGGCTACAGCAGAATCGAATGTAGCAGTGGATAATCTCTTGGAGGGCTTATTGGAGATGAACGTTAAAGCCGTTCGTATTGGTCGGCCTGTCAAAGTTCGAGAACACCTTCGAGAGGCAACACTTGACGCACGTATTGAACAACATCCGATGCAAGAAGAATTGCGTTTCATTCGTGAACAAAACGATGAGTTGCGACGTAATCTCACCGGTTTGAAAGGAAAAGAAAAAGGTTTAGCCCATCGAGATGTTAANCGNAATTTCAAGGAAATNCGGCAAATAGAAGGCAACATGATTTCGGCAGTTCTTGACGAGGCTGAAGTGATTTGCGCAACTACAATTGGAGTCGGCCATAACCTGCTTGGCGACCGTAAATTNCCAGTCGTTCTGATGGATGAAGCGACTCAAGCCAGTGAGCCAAGCGCATTGGTCCCCATTACGCGTGGATGCCGTCAATTGATTTTGGTAGGCGATCATAAGCAACTTCCACCTACGGTCATCAGTCAAGTGGCTGAAGATGGAGGACTTGGNCGCTCGCTGTTTGAGCGTTTGATTGAATGCGGATTAGAAGCACATATGCTCACCACGCAATATCGAATGCANCCAACNATTCGNGAATATCCCAGTGCAAGGTTTTACGACGGCCGATTGGAAGACGGTTGCAGNTCGGAAGAACGGCCNCCNGCNGCNGGATTTTTATGGCCNGACTGGGANCATCCGGTCGCTTTTGTNCCAGTTGATGGNAGTGAAATAATCGANGAAGAAAGCAACAGTAAATCGAATCTTGATGAGGCTGCTAAAGTTCTTTCAATCGTCAACGATTTGCTGAGTGCGGGTGACCTTACCCCTGCTGATATCGGTGTCATCACTCCATACAATGGACAGGTGCGTCTCTTGGTCGATTTGTTTGACCAAGCCGGTGGGCGTGAAGAAAACGAACCTTATGCTGGTCTTGAGATTAAGAGTGTAGATGGATACCAAGGAAGAGAAAAAGAAGTCATTGTCTTTTCTGCTGTACGCGCAAACGATGACGGAAACATTGGGTTCTTGAAAGACCGACGGCGCCTCAACGTGGCTTTAACGCGAGCGAAACGAGGCTTGATTGTGCTCGGTAATCTCAAAACGCTTCGGCACGATGGTACTTGGCGTGCGTGGTTAGATTGGGCTGAAGAGCGAAACCTCATGGCTTGGCATATCACGCATGGCTGAGGGATTCAGCCAACACTTGACAAAGGACAGGCGCTACCATCAACTATGGCAGACAGTCCAGTTGGCATCTACCAAGGTACTGGTACACTTGCTCAGGCCGTACTCTCCTCGGCCCCTGAAGGCATGCTCATCGCTCCAATGTGGAAGCGAGTCGCTGCCTTCATGCTTGATGTCGTCGTCTTAACCTTAGTTCTTCATTTTTTGACGGGTCAGAAATTGTTGTTCTATTTGATGAGTTATTCGCTCCTCACTGAAGGCTCACGATACGTTGCAGCATTTCTGATTAACTGGGGATTGTTTTTCGGTGCTCATTATCTTTATTTCAAATATACAGGGCGTACTTTTGGCCGCACTTTTGCACAACGCGGTTTCCGAATTGCTATCGTCCATGATAACGGTACATTACTCGAAGAACATCACTGGGGGCCTCGGGCTTTTGGCAAACTGATCTATCTGCTCCCCGTAGTAGGTATTCTGTGGTTCGGGTTCCGAGATGCATTGCGTGGCCGCTCTAAAGCAGCGGAATATCGAACTTCATTGGATATCAAGAATCATACCGTAGCCGCAGTAGACTGGTCCTTGCCTTCTGATACTCGGCTTAAGTTGCGATAAACCGTGACCGCTGCAACATTGAGTTGAAGTAGGACTTTGTAGAGTGACCTCTACGGTGGCAATCATGAGTGACGACCATTCTGCTCGAGCGGCTTCTCTTGAAGCACGATTATCTTCGGTTCAAATGGAGATTGATGACGATGATGAAGATGTTATTTTGGTCTCGGTCGATATGACCAATGAAACCGTCATTCCCCTTGGTGGATTGGAAGTTCATGTTGTAACCAGCGATGGTAAGAAAGTCGAATCAGACTCCGGCATCAGTTCGCTCGGGCCCGGTTTAACTCGAAACTTTTCTTTTGAATTCCCTCTTGAGAAAGGAACGTGGACTTTTTCAGTTTCTGGAGCCGGTCAATCCCTCTCATTAGGGCCCTATGAAGCCGATTTCACCTTTGAAGCGGAACAAGGACGAGCGTTTGGCAATGCTATTGGCTCAACCCTGTTCAGCGGTGCCTTTGATGCAAACCTCGACTCTTTTGGTAAGACTGCTGAACGTGAAATCATCGACCCATCCTCGGTTGTTTTAACATCATACAGTGGAGAGAATGCCTCTGGCGGTTCTACCAAAATATCTCTCGGTGAATCTCAACCTGAAATCAAAAAAGAATCCAAAGATGGACCTCGCACTCCCCCTTGGGAGAAAAAGAGCGTGCCAGAGTCGGCGCCAGTTGAACCATCAAGTCCAGCAGGAGATTTACTGCTTCAAGCAGCTCAAGTCAATACAACTCCTGAGCCCGTCGTTGAACCGCCAGCAGTCGTTGAATCGGTTTCAATTGAAGAGCCAGTGACTGCAGCGACTCCACCGCCTCTCCCGACTCAGTCTGCGCCTCCGAGCACAGGTCCTCCAGCGGGTCCACCGAGCACAGGTCCTCCAGCGGGTCCACCGACCGGCCCGCCATCAGGCCCTCCTTCTGGCCCACCATCCGGTCCACCAACGGGTCCACCAACCGGTCCACCAACCGGTCCACCAACCGGCCCTCCAACGGGCCCACCTACCGGTCCACCAACCGGGCCTCCTACCGAAGAGCGTCCACCTCGGCCAAACGACTTGTGAAGTGATGTGATGAGTGAAGGATTTGCGATGGAATTATGCGGCAATAGAGCTGCATGGCAAGTCATTCCTGACGGTATTTCATCGATTAATCTTGAAAATGTTGGCCGTCGAATCGAAGAGGCTGGATATACTATCGGCATTCAAAACCGCCTTTGCTGGACATTCACTGGTCCTTGTGATTTAACCCTCTATCCGAGCGGTAAACTCTTGATTAAATCGGAAGACAAACAATTAGCTGCTACAGTGGCTGAACAACATGCGTCTACATGGGCTCATGCTTGAAGGTGGGAGGAATGGGGATGATTCCCGCTGAAACGCAGTCTGTGCTTCATTCCAATGGTGTCGTAGTATACCCTACTTCGACACTGCCAGGTTTAGCTACACTTCCAAACAAAGAGGGTTTGGATAATTTGTTTGCTTTGAAACAACGCCAAGCCGACCAGCCGGTTAGTTTAGGCGTAGCATCACTTGAACAAGCGACTCTCTTTGTTGAAGTGCCGGAATTCGCCCATCGTCTTCTCGCTCACTTCGAACGTGGCTCTCTCACCCTCATCCTTGACGCCCACGAAACGCTTGATCCTCGTCTTGGTGGAAGTCGTGTAGCCGTTCGAGTCTTTGCCCACCCAATTGCTCTTGCACTTGCCCAGGCAGTTGGCCCAGTAACAGCAACAAGTGCGAATATTGCTGGAATTACCCCTTTAGCAGATGCGAATTCTGCCGGCCTTGAACTGGGTTTACCGCCTCAATCCATACTTGCTGGAGATTGCCCAGGCGGGTTAGGTAGCACGCTTCTCTCACTTGAAAAAGTTGAAGGCTCACCCCTCGGATATTCGGTAAGCATTATGAGAGAGGGCGTCATACCTTATACTGACGTGACCTCATGGATGTCGAAGAATCACTGAAGTATTGGCGTGATGCAGGGCATGTTGCTCGCCGAACATTGGAGGCAATGAAACTTGAATTGCAACCGGGTAAGACGTATCATGAAGTGATTGAATCCGCTGAACGTTACATCCACCGTCATGGCGGTAAACCTGCTTTCCCCGCAACTATACACTCCAACGACCTTGCAGCCCATTTTACGACCAATCATCTGGTTGAAGACCCCGATGGTTGGGAGGGAGACACAGTCTTACAGAAAGGAGATTGCGTGAAAATCGATTATGGCGTTCACATCAAGGGCCACATTGGCGATAATGCTTTGACTTTTGAAGTTGGTAATTCCAATAATCACACGGAACAAATCAAGGCTGCGAAGGAAGCCCGTGATGCTGCAATCGAAGTGATGCACCCGGGCACGCCTTGGTACAAAGTTGGTGCAGCAGCAGCCCAACCCTCAATCGATGCTGGTTTCCAACCGATTCGTAACCTCTGTGGACACCAGTTGAAACCTTGGCAGTTACACGCTGGAGTTTCGATTCCATCGTATGCCTGTGGGCCAGATAATCAAGGCTTCAAAGGCGTCGTAGAAGAAGGTGGAGTCTATGCTGTTGAACCGTTTAATACGACAGGTAAATCCGGTTTGATTGAAAATATCGGCTCTGCCCATTCATCAAACATCTATCGCGTTACCGGTTTAACCACTTCACGAAAAGCTCGAGCAAAAGGACAATTAAAACCACTTGGCGCTCAGCTTGCTCGAAATCTTGAAGAGCGCTATTCAACGCTTCCTTTTGCCGAGCGTTGGGCTTACCCTATGCTTGAGAAACCATTCCCTGAGGCGGATGAAGCCAGCAGACAGAGCAAATGGAATGCGCTTGTCAAGAAACTGATCAGCATCCGTTTCCTTGAGACATACCACGCATTGCGGTGCATGGATGGAGGCAATATCTGCCAGTTCGAGCACACCGTATACATTACAGAAGGTGGCCCTGAGATTCTCACAGTCGAGTAATTTCCGTAGAGAAGAGCGCCTGAACCCCTGTTTTTCTGTAGAAAACCAATATAAACCGCGATTGTATGGACTAATTGAACAGGGCTGTTGAAGTTCTTGTTGAGTGCATCCCATCCCCTCCGCATTACTCTCACCCTGTTCACCTTTATTCACTCCAGCCTTGGGGCTAGAAAAAATAACATTTTCAAAACTCACTGAAATCAAGGATTCGGCGCGCAGTTCGCGCTTACAAACTCAATGCTCTACTCGCTTCGGCCACATTTCTAGTCTTTTGTTAAAATTGAAAAAAAGGCTATTTTAGGCTATTCTGCTCGATTTTAAGAAGTTTATAGGAGTTAGGATTAAATATCACGGGTGCGGTAGAGAACCTACCCCCGATTTCGGGAAGGAGGACAAAAATATGAAAAACGAAAATAGAAACGAAGAAGCTGTTAGCCCAGTTATCGCTACCATTCTAATGGTCGCAATTACTGTGGTACTTGCTGGTGTCTTGTATGTGTGGGCTAGTTCCCTCGCAGAAGGCAACACTGATGGAAACCTTGCACTTTACGTCATGGACGCTGAAGATGCATCTGGATCCCCATCAGATGGCATTGAAGACAACCTTGTTCGCGTAACAATGACCCAAGGAAGCGACATCAACTGGGCTGCAATCTCTGTGAAGGTTTCAGTCAACAATGAAGCTCCTGTAACCTGCAACAACCCTGGTGCAACCGGCGGTGGCTGCGACCTCATTGAGTTCGGAGACACATCTGACCAAGTTTGGTCCGTTGGAGATGGTGTTACCATCAAAGAAGCTAGTGCAATGTGTGCTGCAGGCGAAACTTGCAGTGTTACTGTTACCATTACTGACACACAAAGAGGCGTTACGATTGATGAATCATCGGCTGTTGCTGAATGATTTTTGAAAGCGAATCTCCCTCGCCTTGATATGGGCGGCCTTTTTGCCTTGAAGCATGGGCGAAGCATCTGGCTCCGTGTCTCCACTGCTCAAAGAAGACGGTGAAGCGTTCAAAATCGCTGTATTGATTCCAACNATCAACAATGCAGACGANCTCGAAATTGTCCTTGAGCGTCTCTCAAAACAGACATACGATGATTTTGAAGTCGTGATTTCTGATTCTAAATCCAAAGACCATACAAAAGAAGTGTGTGAGAAATACGGCGCCACATGGATTGACGACCCATCTCGCAACCGTGCAAATGCCTGTAATTTTGCGCTGGAACAAATGGACCATGACCTCGTTTTGTTTACCGATGACGACACAATACCTCCTCTTGATTGGGTCGAAAAATTAGTTCGATGGTTTGATGATCCGAATGTCGGCGCAGTTGGAGGCCCGAACTTTGCACCCGATGAAGACCCGTTTGGNGCGAAGTGTGCTGATGTGGCGTTCTGTACGAAGTTTATGACTGCAGGAACTCGCTATGGAGCACAACCGAAGGGTACACTTGTTCCAATAACNCACAACCCAGGAGTAAATTGCGCACATCGTATGGCGAACTTGAGAGAAGTTGGCTTCTTTGAAGACGGTTGTATCGGTGCAGAAGATGTTGTATTGGATGCGAAGATACAGAGAGCTGGACATAAATTATTCATTGACCCTGAAAACGTCATGCCACACCGTCGTCGACGCCCATTCCGCCCNTACATGAAGCAAATGCGGAACTATGGATACACTCGAATGGTTGCCAATAAGCGATGGCCTGAAATTGCTGAATGGTCACATACTGCCATCGGATTCTTCCCGATATTGGTTACTGTTGCTCTACTTGGAATGCTCTATGGCGCACTCTCTGGAGGCGCAGAAGCAGAACTTTGGTTNTCTCTCAGCGGCGAGTGGAGTCTGTCACGTGTCGCATTCCACATCCCACTCGGACTTGTCTGCCTGTACATCGCCATCAGTTGGCTCGGTGCAGCAATAGGAACTTCACCACACCGTTCGATTGGAACTGTTTTCCTCGCTCCGTTATTTGTATTCCTCGCACATTGGGCTTACGGTCAAGGAGTCATCAAAGCGTGGAGAGAAATTCGACGAACCGGTGGTAAAGCCGGCGAAGGCTCTCAAATTGACGACCGTGTACGAACTGCCTGAGAGCAAGTCCGACNCAAAACCCCCAACGAGCCCTAAATNGCAGGGGAAGACCTTTGATTGATTGATGAAAAGTCGGGTTATGGCCAGCCGACTTCATCAACGGTTGGCAGAGTTAGACCAACCGAGCGAAATTACAGATGAAGAAGAAATTTGGGCCCTGATTCGTTTAACCCTCGTTCTTCTCAGAATCGTTCTCTTTGTTGCCATNATTGTTGTTTCAGAATTGATGGAGAGTTATACGGTCTACAATCTCTCGATGGCTTTGTGGTCGATTATCATTGGAGTACCACTTTTTGTACTCCTTTCAATGGCCATTCTTTTCGGTGATAAAGTCATTAAGAATCAACAAGANAGTTCGGTTGAAACAACCGTACTTCGGCCAATACGAGAACGGCTGTAAAGTCAATCTTCAGAAGTGAGACCTGCCATGTCTCCAGTTTGAATCGTCCATTGGCTCGCGTAGACACCATTGGCTGCGACCAAATCATCGTGAATACCTCGCTCAACAACAGCGCCATCAACCATCGAAAGAATCTCATTCGCATTACGAATTGTACTCAATCGGTGAGCNACTGCAATAGTCGCACGATCGCTACCACTCGCCAACAGATTTTCTTGTATTCTTCGTTCAGTTTCCGCATCAAGAGCGCTTGAAGCCTCATCGAGAATCAGCAAACTGGGTCGCTTGAGTAATGCACGGGCAAGAGAAATTCGTGCACGTTGCCCTCCACTCAGTTTGGCACCTCGGTCGCCGACCATCGTATCCAAACCGCTTTCCAAATCTTGAATGAAATCCCAAGCACCAGCGAGTTTGAGAGCGGTATTGAGTTCATCATCTGACGATTCCTGATTATACCTCACGTTATCGCTGACTGNGCCATAGAAGAGGAATGGCTCTTGGCTGACAAATCCAATTTTATCGCGGACAGAGTGGAGTGTGAAATCGTTGATTGATTTACCATTGATCAACACATCTCCACTGTCAGGTACGTAATAGCGCATTAAGAGTTTGAGAATGGTTGTTTTCCCAGCACCTGTGTGACCCATAACTCCAAGGAAATCTCCACCTTCTGCTTTGAATGAAATCCCGCTCAACACTTTGATACTGGTTTCAGGATAGGTGAAATGAACGTCTCTAAATTCTACAGAAACAATCGCTTCGTTCAATTCAACTGCATCAGGTTCATCGAAAATTGTCGGTTCCAAATCAATGGTAGCAAAGACACGTTTTGCTGCCGCTTCGCCTCGCTGAAGTTGATTGATTAAAATTCCAAAGATGAACATTGGCATGGTCATTCTCGTGCTGATGAGCAAAAAGGTCACAAGTTCTCCAGTCGAGATTTCACCTGTACTCGCGAGCCAACCTCCAGCAGTGACCAATAAACCAAAAGCGATTCCAGCGATAACGTAAATCATTGGCAAAAATCGGTTTCGGTCACGACTGGCTCCCATCGCTTGGTCTCGATAGTTTCCTGATTCTCGNGCGACTCGTTCCGACTCCCAANTCTGAGCATTGTATGCTTGAACAACTGANATTCCAGAAATGAGATTCTCTAATACCGCATGAATATCACCTGTAGATTCACGTTGCTTTCGATATTTTCGCTGTACACGAGTGGAAAACCAATACACGCAGGGAATGATGAAAAGAATTGGACCAAACAAGATTCCGGCCAACTTGAGCGACATTGACGCCAGAATGACAAATGCTGTCAAAAAGGTGAAAACGATACGAATAATGGATGTCGATGAATCCGAAACGACATCCTCCAGTTGATTGACGTCGCTGGAAAGTACCGACATCAATTGCCCTGTTTGNCGCATGTCATAGTANGANGCNTCCATGGCGATGAGTGAACGCGTNGCATCCATCCGTAAATCGTGTTGAATATTGTAACCGAGCGTCTGCCAAGAATATTCTGAAACACCTTGGAAAAAGGCAAGCATGACGAAGCCCATGAAAATCATTACACCGTAACCTACAGCTGGTTCTGCATGAATCGCATTGACTGCATCTTGAACAAACATCGGACCAACCATGACATCGGATGTAAAGTAATCTACAGCCCAACCTATGGCGACAAAAGGTACTAAATCCACAATTCTTGCACAGGCATTTCCGAGAAAACCAGCGAGAAGACGCCGAGGATATCGGAATGCATACGGAACGACCCTCCAAACTTGACTGCCCAGAACTTTGGTTTTCTCGTCAAGTTGCTCCTCCTCTGAAGATTGTTCTTCCATCTCGAGGTCCTCGGGGAGCGTCATGAGTTTACCGCATAATCCATGCCTCTTGAACCCTCTCGACGCAGGCTCATCCGTATCGACAAAACAAATCATTCATGTGGGAGCCGCGACTGTCTCTGCCCATGACGCAATCAAAAAGCATGCGAGCCATTGTTTTCTCAGCATTGATGTTGATTCAAGTTCTTGCCCCAATTACCTATGCAGCCCCCTCTTCAGGGCCAGACATTGTCATTGAAACTGAACTTGATTTGGACCTGCTGAGTACCATTGGTTTAACACCGACTGCCGATATCGCACATGGCTGGTTCAATCCCGATGATGGCATAGGCGAAATTAACATGCTTTCACGTGACATCGCCGTAGTTGCCATTGATGATTGGCAAGAATGGACTGGTCAAAGTTCGAAACTTGAAGGCTGGTACATACTTACACACGAATTCCCAGTCCCTACAGAGTGGTTTTACGAACTGGATGATGCAGGTATTGACTGCCTTTCCTTTTTGCCTCCAAATGGATTCCAGTGTGAACTGTCCGGCCACTCCCCTTCTGAACTCGAAGAATTGGAAGTTGAAGGAATCGTTCAACTTGATCCTGTTGATAAAATTAGAGAAGACCTTGTTCGAAGCTTAACGGGCGTCACACCAACCATCGCAAACCCTCATGCAAGCGAAGGGAAGGCCATTGTCGACATGGTACTCTCAGGATATACATTACCTGAAAACGTTGGTCAGCGCACTGATGTTGATATCAAATCGCTCAGTGGTAGATATTCAACCGCTTTTGTTGAAACTAGCGGAGTATTGTGGTTAGCAGAACAACCTGAAATCGAATGGATTGAGACTCGGCCGTATTATACTGCTGTCAATACTGTTGCAGGTACAATCATACACTCTGATGATACACAAGACAGTACAAAAATGTCGAATGCTGATTCATCTTGGAGCGCATTAGACGGGAGCGGAATCATTGTCACCGTCGGTGACAGTGGTATTGACAATGGCGTAAACAACTCCGGAATGCATCCGGATTTTGCAGACCACATCAAGGGCATTTTATCTTGGCCGAAAACATTCTGCACATATACTGCACCAGGTGTTCCCGGAGCATCATGCGATGATGGTGCTGATGATGACAATGGTCACGGAACACACGTTGCAGGATCGGTTCTTGGTGACGGAACAGACAGCAATGGAGCGATTGTAGGAATTGCTCCAGAAGCGCAACTGCTTTTCCATTCATGGGAACAATTCGGAAGTTTTGGAGCAGGGATTCCACTTGACATTGGAGATGCGTTTGACTTGGCCGTTGACAATGGAAGTCGCATTCACACCAATTCATGGCGAGCCCCATCAAATGGACAGTATAACACCGGTTCAGCACAGGCAGATACTGGTTCATTTAGAAATCCAAATCTCGTCGTTATGTTCGCTGCAGGGAATGAAGGAACAGATGGAGATGGAGATGGTGAAATTGACCATTACAGCGTAGGAACACCCTCAACTGCAAAGAGCATTATTACAATAGGTGCTTCTGAAAACTACCGCCCATCCAGTGGTAGCGCTGCAGATAATATCTCAGGGATGGCAGATTTTTCATCTCGAGGCCCGACCACAGATACGAGAATAAAGCCTGAATTTGTGGCACCAGGCACGTATATCCTCTCTACGAAATCACGTTCTGCAGGCGCTTGTGGATGGGGAGCACACAACTCGAGTTACTGCTACATGGGCGGTACGAGTATGGCTACACCAATTGCAGCTGGTGCAACCGCTCTCCTTCTCGAACATCTCATTGAAAACCGTAACCATGCAGAACCTTCTGCTTCGCTTATCAAAGCCATTTATGGCGCCACATCTGTCGACATGATGGGGCAATACAGTTCTGCAACTGTTGGCGCTGGCGAGGCTATACCGAACAACCACGAAGGCTGGGGCAGATTGGACATGTGGGCCACAATGAATGCTACTTTTGCCGCCGATGAATCTCTTTCAACCAGTGATGATCGCGGATGGAGTTTCTTAGTACCTTCCGCGGCACCTCGCTTACAACTCGCCCTCGCATACAACGAAAATGCTTCAGCAGTTGGTGCATCTGTAAATCTCATCAATGACCTCGATTTAGCAATAAAAAAGCCAGATGGAACATGGACAAACCTCACCGATAATATCAACAACCTACGAACTCTTACTTTCGATAACCCTGCTCAAGGTACTTGGGAAGTGCACGTCATTGGAACATCCGTTCCGAGTGGCCCACAATTCTTTTCTCTCGCTCTAAATGCTGAATATGCGCTGGTAAACCTTACCCAAGATGCAGACCTTGATGGTACAGAAGACAGTTCTGATGACTGTGCTTTTACAGCAGGAACATCAACTATTGATCGACTCGGATGTGTCGATACTGACGGTGATGGTTATTCAGACCCGACAAGTAATTGGACCATTGCTCATGGTGCTGATGCCTTCATCAATGAAGCTTCACAATGGAGAGACCAAGATGGTGATGGATATGGTGACAATGCAGCTCCTGCATTCGAACCTGACGGTTGTACTACTGCCATAGGCACCTCGACCGCTGACAGATATGGTTGTCCAGATCCTGATTTCGACACGTATTCTTCTCCTGATGGAGGGTGGACAACTGCGAATGGAGCGGACAGTTGTCCAAGTGTACTTGGTACTTCGAGTGGTGACAGAAACGGTTGTCCTGACCAAGATGGAGACAGTTACAGCGACCCAGACCCAAGCGGAACAAACGGTTCAGTCTGGCTGGTGAGCAACGGTGCTGATGCCTTTGTCAGCGACAGCACGCAATGGCTTGATACAGATTCAGATGGTTATGGCGATAATCCCCCTCCTGCTTTGAACAGCGATGCCTGTCCGTTGGCACTAGGTACATCAACGTTGGACCGGCTCGGTTGCGTCGATACCGATGGTGATGGATATTCGGATGCCGACACAGTTTGGCTTGCTCACCCGACTGGGACTGCTGATGCATTCCCGAACGACCCTACTCAATGGCTTGACACCGATGGTGATGGCTATGGTGACAATCAAAGTGGAAATAATCCAGATGCTTGTGTAAACGACGGTGGTTCGGGGATACGTTCGACCATCGACCGTATTGGCTGCCCCGACAGCGATGAAGATGGTTATTCCGACGCAGATGCAGGCTGGCCAGCACACCCGATTGGAACAGCAGATGCATTCCCGATTGATGACACCCAGTGGAACGATACTGATTCAGATAATTACGGTGACAATGCCGCCGGCTCAAACCCAGACGCCTGTGTAAGTGTCGCAGGAACTTCAACATCCGACCGCAAAGGTTGCCCCGATTCTGACGGAGATACGTATTCTGACCCTGACCCACTTGGTAATAATGGCTCAGTTTGGACTGCTGCTGATGGAGCAGATGTATGGCCAAATGAGCCAACTCAATGGGCAGACACCGATGGTGATGGCTATGGAGATAATTCAAATGGAGTATTCCCCGATAGTTGTGTTTCAGATATTGGCACCTCTACTGCAGACCGATATGGATGCCCAGATACCGATGGAGATTCCTATTCCGACCCTGATTCTGGTTTCACCACTGATGACGGTGCAGATTTCGCACCAAGTGACCCCCTTCGATGGTCTGATTTCGATGGAGATGGGTATGCTGACCAAATTGATGACGCCTGTCCACTTTATTGGGGCAACTCGACAACAGACCGGAACGGATGCCCAGATACCGATGGTGATGGGACTTCTGACCCTGACCCGAATTGGACACCTGTTGGTAACGGTTCAGATGCCTTCAAAACAGATCCAACACAATCAACAGATACGGATGGAGATGGATTTGGTGATAATGCATCTGGAAATTTAGCGGATGATTGCCCCAATGTGTTTGGAGACTCATGGCAAAACAATACCTTCGGATGTGTCGATTCTGACCAAGATGGATGGGCAGACCAAGAGGATCATTTCATGAATGACCCAACCCAATGGGCCGATACCGATAGTGATGGGTTTGGAGATAATTTAGGCGGAACAACACCTGATGCATGTATTGACGTTCCTGGAAATTCGACACTTGGCAACCGAATGGGATGTCCTGATGCAGATGGTGATGGATGGGACGATGTTATCGACCAACTCCCAAATCTCGCGAATCAATGGCTTGACCAAGATGGTGATGGATACGGAGACAATGCGACCGGACCTCAACCTGATGCATGTCCTGGTGTTGCAGGAACCTCGACCATTGACCGATTCGGATGTGTCGATGATGATGGAGATGGAATGTCGAATGAAAGTGACGCATTCCCGAACGATCCTACACGAACACAAGACACTGATGGCGACGGATTTGACGACCTCGAAGATGACTGTATTGAACAGGCTGGAAACTCCACTGAAGACAGAACAGCCTGCCCTGATACAGATGGCGACGGATATTCAGACCCGACATTACCAATAGGTAATGCATCGGGATGGAACAGTTCAAACGGTGCAGATGCGCTACCGCTTAATCCAACGCAATGGAACGATTCTGATGGCGATGGCTACGGTGATAACGCTTCAGGAACTCTCCCCGACGCGTGTCCTTTGGAAGAAGGATACTCGAACGTTGGCACCTATGGATGTCCTGATGGTGATAACGACGGAACTCCTCAAAGTAACGATGCGTTTCCTGATGACCCAACGCAATGGTCCGATATTGATGGAGACGGCTATGGTGATAATCCAAACGGAACACAACCGGACAATTGTACGACTGTCTTAGGCACATCAAATCTCGATGTCTATGGATGTCCTGATGCTGATGGTGACGGGGCAAGTGACACCAACGACCTGTGGGTCAGTGATTCAACACAATGGTTTGATTCCGATGGCGATGGATTTGGGGATAACGCTGAGGGAACCGACGGAGATTTCTGTCCTGATGTCTTTGGTATTGCTGATCGAGGAAATGCTCCAGGATGTATCGATACCGATGGAGACGGCTATGCTGATTCCGATGATGTATTCCCAGATGAACCAACACAATGGAGGGATATCGACGGCGATGGATACGGTGACAACCAGACATCTGGCGCTTCACGACCCGACCATTGGGTTGACGACCCAACACGGAATGTGGCTGAAGCAGACCTTACATGCACGCCTGAAAACATACAACTGGACCTTGCTGGAGAAGATTATTTCTCTTTCAGTTGCACAGTTGTAAGTGCATTAAGCGACGTTACTATTCGTGTGGAATGGCAACAGGTATCTTCGATAATTGCTGCAACCCAAATACATGTTTTGACATTCTCTGAAACAACTGGTTTGACCCAAACTGTCGTGTTCAATGGAGAAGGTCGAATAAATGGAAACTTCCAGATGTATGTGTCCATCAAAGAACCAGGCGTAGAATTTGCAATGGCTTCAGATACTGTCGATCTCGTCGTCTTTGATTCTCGNATCGTCAATGAAGAGGATTTGGTTTCTGACCAATCGAGTACACTCAATAACATGTTAGAGATGCCAATAATCCAAGCAATGATTGGTGGATTGGTGCTCTTCTTCCTCATGGGAATGCTGATTATTCGTGGGAATGCTTCGAAAGCTCGACTTGCAGATGAGCGTACTGAACACGCTCGTGAAATTATTGCCGCTCGTTTAGCACGATTAAATAATCCACAACCACCTCAGTTACGGCAAGCATTTGGCGTAGACGGAAGAGTACCTCCCCCTCCTCCTCCACCTCGCCCACCAGTGCCGTGAATTGGTAATTGAAAGACCGATTCACTCAAAGAGGAGAGGTTGCTCGGACAAATATTCACATCATGCGGATATGGTGTAGTGGTAACATAGGAGGTTTCCAACCTCTTGTCGCGGGTTCGACTCCCGCTATCCGCACCTTGATGCACGGCTTTGCTCTGTCGAAGTTTAGAACCAAACCCTCATGGCTATTCCATCATTGGAAAGCATGTGTGGACTGAAGAACACCGCCAGTGGGATACTGTTGATTACAGTTCACTGAAAGACGGGAGTGCATTTCCCAAAGATTTCATGTGGGGCGTAGCTACTGCTTCACACCAAATCGAAGGTGGAAATACAAACAATTGGTCTGCCTTTGAGCCTCGTTCGAAGAGTCAGCAATTAAGCGGTGATGCTTGCGACCATTGGAATCGGAGAGGAGAAGATGTTACACTCATCAAAGAACTCGGAGTATCACATTACAGATTTTCAATTGAATGGTCAAGAATCGAACCGCAGGAAGGACAGTTTGATTCTGAAGCGATTCAGTGGTATTCGGATTTGGTCGATGAACTCTTGATTCAAGGAATCCAACCAATGGTGACTTTACACCACTTCACTCAACCCCTATGGTGGGATGAACGTGGAGGATTTGAAAAAGAAGAAAACATCGCCGGATGGGTCAACTTTTGTTCAATGATGTTTGAACACCTTAGCGACCGTGTTGAATGGTGGTGTACAATCAACGAACCAGCGGTCTATGCAACCATGGGTTATGTGTTGGGAGAGTTCCCACCCGGCGTTCGCTCTTTCAAAAGAGTACGAAAGGTATCACTCAACTTGATGCGAGCGCACGCTCAATGTTACAGGACCCTTAAGGGAATGAAAAATGGAGAAAAATGCCAAATTGGGTTGGTAAAGAACATCAATATTTTCGATCCTTATCGGCGTTGGAATCCCCTTCATTGGATGCAGGCGAAAATTCTTGATGGTATGTTCAATCGATGTTGGCTCAAAGGTCTGCGAACGGGGAAATTTAAGCCACCATCTGCTTTGATTTCAAAAAGGATTGAAGGACTTCAAGGCAGCAGTGATTTCATTGGCGTCAATTATTACACGCATTTGCTAACCACGCCTTTTATGCCCACGAAAGTCGAAATCGACCCACTTATTCGACCGTGGGAGCAGAGAACGGATTTCCGATATCCAATGTATGCAGAAGGACTTCGAAGGGCTTTTGACATGGTTACCAATCTCAAAATCCCTATTTACGTCACCGAAAATGGGGTGGCAGATGATGACGATGATATGCGCCCTGAACATATTCGCAGACATCTTCTCATCACTTCTGAAGCCATTGCAGACGGAATAGATGTGCGAGGGTTTTACCATTGGAGTTTGATGGATAATTTTGAATGGGCAGAAGGGTATGACCAAAGATTTGGATTGTATCATGTTGATTTTGAAACACAAAAGAGAACCCTCAAACAAAGCGGTCACGAATATGCTGCGATTGTGAAAGCGCATACAACCCCTCAACTTGTGGTCATGGCAGGAGGGGTAGGCACTCGATTAGGAAAAATGTCTGAAAAAACGCCCAAATCGTTGATTGAAGTGAACGGGAAACCGATGCTTCACCACATTCTTGATTGGGCACAGGCACAAGGATGCATGCATGCTTTGGTTCTCACTGGGCACCTTGGAGAACAGTTCGAAGGAATTACACATCCTGGAATGGCACTGACTTTCCATCAAGAAAAGGAGCCACTTGGAACCGGAGGTGCATTATGGAATGCAAAAGAATTGCTTGAGGAACGTTTTCTTCTTGTGTGGGGTGACGACTGGCATCCTATTGAGTACAAACCGTTGATTGAACTTCACCACTCTGCAGACGTACCTCTCACAATGACCGTTACTCAGGCACATGATACGAAGAACCTCAGGCATGAAAATGGACGCTTACTCCGATACGATAAGAACTCAAAATCAACGGATTCACTGAATGGATATGAGGCAGGAACAAGTATTGTTGAGAAATCAACCGTCCTCAAATATGGTCACAGTGGCAAATGGAGCTGGGAAGAAACTGTGTATAGTGCACTCTCTGGCGAAGCAGCAGTGCATTTGGATGATACGAAATTTTGGGACATGGGCACGCCTGAACGACTTGCCTCATTCGAGAAATTCCTCAAGGATACTTCCGTGTGAAGCACGATATACTGGGAAATTTGGAAGCACTTGAGCGTGTTCAACCAAGACCAGAATCATGCCGCCATAGCCGCCGCCCATCATACGCGCACCGTAGACACCGTCGGTTTGCTGCAACTTCCTCACCTGCTCATCGACATCAGGATGACTGACGCCCAGAGATTTCAATGAAGCATGTGAGGCATTGAGAAGAACTCCAAGGTCGGGAGCCGAGGCGCCTAAAGACGAACGTACACGCTTATTTTCGGATTGAATGTGTGCAAGGCGAACCTCTTGCTCAGCAGAACCTTGGTATGTTTGGCTGAGTTGACGATGAACACCTGAATCAACCAATTTGAACAACCATGCCGAAGGAATTTCAATTGACTCCGTGGAATGATTGGAAAAATCAATCAGTGTAGCATTTCCTTGCTTTGCATACATCATAGCCATTTGATCCAAAAGTCCACAAGGTGTTTTCAAGACCTCATGCTCGATTCGCTGTGCTTCTAAACAGGCTTTTTGCGCATCCATAGGACCATGTACGCACAAGACGACTGCGAGACACAAGGCAGCAGAAGAAGACATCCCTACGCCAATTGGGATTTGACTTTCAACTGACAAGCGTGCCGGCCATCCACCTGCAGAACGCCACAATTTCACAACAGCAGAATCTCCTTCGTAGCCATCTTCCAGTGCATAAGCATCCAAAGTCAATCGCAAATCAACAGCGAAAGGAAGGGCGAGACCGCCCGCATAATCTGTATGCTCACCGAGAATGTTGATTCGTGCAGGAACTGATGCACGGCGATGCATAGTTTCGCCTCTCTACAACGCTTCAACCGTTGGTAATCAAGTGATACATGGTACGGACATGAATTCCTGTAGCGCCGTTTCCAACCATCGAATTGGTCTTTGCACCCCAGTATGTTCCGGCAATATCCATGTGAGCCCAAGTGATCTGTTCACCGTCTTTCTCATAATTTCGATTTGGAACAAATTGCTTCAAGAACGCTGCTGCAGTGTTCGCTCCACCGTAACGGCCAGCGCCAAGGTTTCGAGTGTCTGCAATTTTGGAATTGGTCATTTCCTTCTCAAAGGCAGGAAGAAGCGGCATTGGCCAAGCCAATTCATCCACTGCGTTTCCTGCTTCATGGATGCGTGTTCGGAAGTCATCATCGTTGGACCATAGTCCAGTTGCTTCATGGCCAAGAGCCACGACACAAGCACCCGTCAAGGTTGCAAAGTCGATGATGTATTCAGGGTCGAATTCTCCAGCCTTCCACAATCCATCAGAGAGAACCAATCGTCCTTCTGCATCGGTATTGAGGATTTCAATCGTCTTTCCAGAAAG
Source organism: Euryarchaeota archaeon TMED99 (assembly GCA_002170315.2). GTDB lineage: Archaea > Thermoplasmatota > Poseidoniia > Poseidoniales > Poseidoniaceae > MGIIa-L1. Next base: position 504 of record NHFA02000009.1, on the reverse strand, counting down.
AGTTGTGATGACGTCACCAGGTCGTTGTGCATTGGATGATGGCATGTTTTCAGCCATACAGGTAATGGCTACAACTTTGCCTTTGTGTCCAGTCGAGGCGAGGGCTTGCATTGTTCCAAAAACGGTTGCTGAACCGCCCATGTCATACTTCATTTCATCCATGTTTGCGCCTGGCTTGAGTGAGATACCACCTGTATCGAAGGTGATTCCTTTTCCAACAAGCATAGGGCATCGGCCGGTCTTCTCACGGTTCATTTCAAAGATAACCATGCATGGTTTTCGAGCAGAACCCATTCCAACTGCGACCAATCCACCCATACCAGCCTTCACAGCTTGGTCATAGTTGATGATGGTCACTTCGACGTTATCGTAATCCTTTGCCCATTCCCAGGCTTGGTCTGCAAATGCTTCAGGATACATATCGTTTGGAGGACAGTTGCCAAGGTCACGTGAAAGGTGAACGCCAGAGGCAACGCCGGCATGGATTTTGGTAAGAGAGGCGAG
>NHFA02000008.1 GCA_002170315.2 Euryarchaeota archaeon TMED99 | reverse complement strand
TTGAGGCCGAACGCTTTTACTCCACGTTCAAGTTGTTCAGTCGTGAGATCATTGACCTCGCCCCATATGCACAGACCTGCATCGGCATCTGGTTGACCGTTTTGCAAATAGAGACATGGCCGCTCGAGACTTTTCATTTCATCTAAGATTTCATTCGTATCGCTGATGATGTCTTTCGCGGCAACTTCATCGTTAACTGCAATAGCCATGACAGCTCTGTCAAGTGTGCCATCAGGTACTTCTTTCTCTCCCTCGAATATACAATCTGCAAATCCGCAAGAGATGTCTCTTGCTAACTTGTCAAGTCCAGGCGAAGGAGAACCATCGTCCTCATACATTTCGTTGATGATGAGATCTGTCGTGTTTTGTGAAGGAATCTCATATCCGCCACCAAGTTGGTCATCAGTGAGTGCGAACAGTTCGTTCAATGAACTCGCAGCCTGGGCAGATTGACAATCATCTTGGCCCAAGCCACAACCCAGTTGACCCAATTCGGTGATGAATGCTTCGCGAATACGGGGTGCACTTGAATTCACTTCTTTGAGGACAGTCGAAATTGAAAGAAGATAGATGACATCGTCATTGAGTGTTTCAGAAGCATTGTTCGGATTTTGACAAACAAATGTCGAAATACAAGGATTGAGCATGTTTTCTACATAACTAATCTCTTGAAGAATTCTCACATCAGTAATATTGTTTTGAGCAAAATTACCTCCCTCGAGTTGAATATAAATGACCATAACGTTGGTCGACCAATCTTCTTCTACCAGATTTAACAGGCGACCGACTTCACTGCCATCTGGTAAATAGACTTCCAAATCACCGTTGACATTCAAATCCGTTTCATCGAGGTCATCGTCAAATTGTGTGAAATAAAGGTCGAAGAAACCTGAATGACTCACAAAGAACAAGGTCATGACGAGAAAAACAATGACTGTCGCTAAAGGAAAGCGAGTAATCGCACCAATCGCTCCTGACTTTTGCCATTCACGCTTAAGCCGGGTTGGTGCATCAAGCACTGCATCAATCGCCCGCTTTGAATCAAAATCTTTGACCCGTGCAGTGATGTCGACTGAGCCGGATTGGAAGCGTGTAGTTCCCTCCCGCTTCAATTTTGAAAAACGGTCTTCAAGAGTGATTTTTGAAGGTTTTTTTGAGGGTTTTTCTTGACTCTTATCGACCAAGTATCTCGCCCCCAGTGAGTTGTAGTTGGTGGGGCTTCAAATGCCTGCCGATAGTTTGGACTACAATATGTGTCGTTTCAAACAACTGCGGTGATGACAGAGTTCATGCGTTGGTTTCAAAGGTAAGCCGTCACAGCGCTGTTTGGACCCGCATCGTTCATGTGTGTGGGGCCAGGTGAGGCACATGCCAGCCCCGGTATTAAACGATAAACGATGGTCAATTGACCTTGAGAAGCGAATTCAAGAAGCCCATTCGGAAGACGCAGAGACATATTCAAAGCGCTATTCATTTAACCCTGATAGCGGTAAAGAAATCTTCGTCATCGATACTCCCCCTCCGTATCCATCGGGTACATGGCACATCGGTGCTGTCGCTCAATATTCTATGATTGACGTGATTGCTCGTTCTCAACGCTTACTCGGCAAAGAAGTATATTTCCCGTGGGGCGTTGACAGAAATGGAATCAATATTGAGTTCACTGTTGAAAAGAATACAAAGCGGAAGATGAAAACATATGACCGTGCTGAGTTTCTGAAATTGTGTGAAGAGACGATTGAAACATTCACGCAGGCGATGAGGAAAACAGCTCGTAGAGTTGGGCTTTCCTGTGATTATGACCGTGAATACCTTACCGACTCACCTGCTTATCGAACCGTCACTCAATCGATTTTCATTGAACTTTTCAAAAATGGTGCAATTATTGAAGACTTGAGACCGAATATTTACGACCCCGTTGAAGGAACAACAATTGCTGATGCTGAAGTCGAACGTCAATCGAGGAAAACTCGGCTGGTCGATGTCAAATGGGTTTGTGATGACGGAACAGAAATTGTCATCTCAACCACACGGCCAGAACTGATATGTGCATGTGGAGTCGTTGTTGTTCACCCCGACGATGAACGCTATACGCATTTGGTTGGCAAAACAATTCAGCTCCCCTTGCCGGTAGAAGGCCGTAGCACTTCGGTCGAAATCAGAACACATGCTTCAGTTAAATCGGATTTCGGTTCAGGTGTCTTGATGGTGTGTTCATTCGGAGATCAAAATGACGTTGCTATATTCAGAGAACTTGGATTGACGCCTTTCCAAGCGATTAACTTAGAAGGGAAACTTACTGAATTGGCCGGTCCTTTTGCTGACATGAAGGTTTACGAAGCACGAAATGCAGCAATCGAGTATCTCGAAGAGCAAGGTAAAATCATCAATATTGTTGAGCGTGAACAAGAAATTCCAGTATCGGAACGTGGGAAAAATCCAGTTGAAATTATTCTACTCAAGGAATGGTATGTTCGACAAACTCACGCACAGGACAGAATGCGAGAACATATTGAGGAAATTGAATTTCATCCACCACGAAATAAGCAATTTCTACTCGATTGGATGGATAACATCAGCATAGATTGGCCAATCTCAAGGCGTCGCTGGTATCATACAGAAATCCCTATTTGGTACAGTGAAGATGGTACGAAAATCATCGTTCCACCAACCGGAACATATGTTCAACCTTGGTGCCAATCACCTCCAGAAGGCAGCCAAGTCTTAGCGAGAGATACTCGGGAAGATATCGGCTCCTATGCCTCAATGAAAGCAGAACTCGGCACACTTGTCGGGGAAGAAAAGGTCTTTGATACTTGGATGGATTCATCAAATTCGAATCTCTTTGTCAGTGGATACCTCAACCAACCCGAAGTTTTTGAGAAGGCTTTCCCAACAGCATTGCGACCTCAAGGAAAAGAGATTGTCCGAACTTGGCTCTATTACACATTGCTCAAGTCAAACCTTCTGCTTGACAAGCCAGGATTCAAGCATGTTTGGATTGATGGTCTGGGAATGGACCCTTGGGGACGTAAAATGAGTAAATCACTCGGCAATGGAATCGATGCGGATTCAGTTCTTGAATGTGGAGCAGGTGGTCGAACAGGCTCTTGGAAAGTTAAGGGACCAGAAAAGACTGTCAGTCTTCGAGCAAATAAAATCGGCAGTGAATGTTTCCGACTTTGGAAAGCATGCGATGCTCAAGTCGGTGACGATTTTCATATTAATCCTGAAGAAATCGAAAAGAAATATTTTGGTGTGTTAACGAAACTCTTCAATGTCGCTCGTTTTGCATCTCAATTTGAAATTCCTGCAGACCTCGAAACTGCTCCAGAGAATCTCGCAGTCGAAGACAAATGGATTTTAGCGGAATTCAGCGAAACAATGGATACTGTGAAAACGGCTTGGGAAAATATCGATATTTACAGTGCAACTCAAGCACTCAAAACTTTTGGAACAGGAGTGTTACCGAGCCACTATTTGGAAATGGTCAAATCACGCCTATACGATGGCGACATGGCTGCTTCATGGACGCTTCACCGCATCGTCCGTGACTTCATGACAGCATTTACCCCCGTGTGTCCTTTCTTTACCCACCACATTTCGGAAACATTGTATGGTCGTTCTGCTGTTGAAGTCGACATCTTCCCCGTTTCTGCAGATTCATCTGTAGAACTTGGCACCGATGAAGGTAACCGCTTGCGAGGACTTTCAGCTCTCGTTCAATCGTTCAATGGTGATACTTGGAACGCCAAGAAGGAGCAAGGCATTTCGCTAAACCAACCGGTTTCCGGTATCGAGATACCAAAGGAATTGGAAGACTTCACTGCAATTCTCACACGAATGCACCACTTGGAGTAATTATTCCTCTTCACTGAGAAGAAGCATGGATTGGCGTGTTGGGGGCATATCCAACTGCCCAAGTCGAAAACCAACCAATCGTAAGCCACGGTTTGGCTGAACATTGGTTGCAAACAAATAATCTGCTAACCGCAAAAAAACATCAGGTTCGTCCATGGCGACAGGAATGGAGCGACCATGCGTATGCGTTTCAAACCCCGTGTAACGGATTTTAACTTCAGCGAGTCGCCCTGAAATTCCCATTTCCTTTGAACGTTTTAACACCCCGTCAGTCAATGAACGCAGCACCTCGAGAACCGCTTCATGGTCCGTTTGATCTGAAGAGAAAGTCCGCTCTTTACCGATAGATTTCCGACTCCGCAATTGGCTTACCTCGGAACTTGTCGTTCCATCCACCACTTGCATGAGCCATGAAGCGAATCTCTCACCTGCCATTCTTCCTAAAGCCAATTCACCCAACACATAAGCCTCATCAACGGTGACAAATCCCCATTCAGCGAGTTGAGTTGCCCTTTTGGGTCCAATACCTGGAACCTCTCGCAAAGACCTCCCCTCAAAAAAATCTCCGATTTCATCGGGGAGTATTCGAAAAATTCCTTTTGGTTTATTCACTTCACTCGACATTTTGGCAAGAATCCTTGTCGGAGCAATTCCAAAAGAGGCGGTTAATCCAACTTCATTTTCAATACGATCTTGAAGTGTTCTGCAAAGTGCATATGCAGCATCCCAATCACCATTGACTTGCTCAGTGACATCCAAATAGGCTTCATCAATACTCGCTTTCTCAAAGTGTTGTGCCGGTTCTTTGAGAATTTGCATGACCTGGCGTGAAGCCCGACTGTACAAGCCTCGACTACCTCGAATGTAGTGGCCAGGTCCAAATGGATGACCTGGACAACGTCGCCAAGCCTCGCTTACTGGCATGGCAGAACGTATGCCAAATGCTCGAGCTGCATAATTGCATGTCGAAACGATTCCTCGACCTCTTCCCCCTTGAGGGTCAGAGCCAATAATCAATGGTTTTTCAGGGTCGAGGTCGTGATGAAGTATTTCGACTGCTGCAAAAAAAGCATCGAGGTCACAATGTACCAAGATTCGCTCTCGAGGAGAAGCAGAACCCTCAATCTGAGGTTCAGACTCTTCCGACATGGTGTGATAATGTTGGCTGCGGTGTTTGAAGTTGATGTATTCTTCACAGATATGGATCTCCATATTCGGTGTCAAATAGACTAATTTTTCGAGAGGCTGAAACTCTCGCGGCAAATCTTCGAGAGGCTGTGAAAAGAGTTTCTTGCGGTGTGGATGAGCATGTGATAAAAGTCGCATGCCCCGGATTTTTCAGGTACGGACATCTATGTTTGAGATGACCCACGGGAAATCGAAGTGAAAGTTTCACTTGAGTAAATGTGAATTAACAGTCGTATCTGCTTCTTTCCCATCAAGAACTGCCATCACTGCATGAGCAATGTCACGACCCACACGTGCTTGGGCTTCAAGTGTTGCAGCGCCAATGTGTGGTGTTCCATGAAAGTGAGGGTGCTGGATGAGTTTGTTACCAGCCGGTACTGGTTCGACTTCAAACACATCCAGAGCGGCTGATGCCACTTTTCCAGATTCGAGTGCTTCTAAAAGCGCCACTTCATCAATGATACCTCCACGAGCGCAATTCACGATGTGATTGCCACAAGGGATGCCATCAGGAGACTTGCCCGGCATCAATGCAATGCGCTCTGCATTGACCAGATGATGTGTTTCATCATTGAAGTTGCAGTGAATCGAAATGTGAGTGCATGTTTGGAATAAAGTGTCCACTTTCTTGTGAAGTGTGGTGTTTTGGACTTTCGCTACCTTGGCTGGCAAATAGGGGTCATACGTGTGAACTTCCATGCCAAATAACTGAGCGATGGAGCCAACACCTTGTGCAATACGACCGAAACCAATCAGACCCAGATTTTTCCCGGACAACTCTGTTCCTTTCATGGCCTTTTTCTCCCACTTGTCTTGGCGCATACCACGATCGGCTCGAGGTATGTGGCGGAGGCAAGAAAGCAAATGTCCAACGGTGAGTTCAATTACCGATTGGGTTGAAGCTCGAGGGGCATTGACGACAGGAATACCTGCCTGCGCAGCAGCATGAATGTCGATATTGTCGACGCCAACTCCTGCACGCCCAATGACTTTCAAGCGATCACCAGATTTCTCGATAATCTCTTGAGGAAGTTTCGTAGCACTACGGACAATAATTGCATCAAAATCTGAAAGAGCTCCATCGAGCAAAGCATCTTCTTCGATGAAATCAAGAACAACTTCATGTCCAGCCCGTTCCAACAAAACAACTGCATCTGGAGCCATGCCATCGGTCACAGCAATTCTCGCCATGAGCAGCGTCCTGCGCACCAAGACCATCAACCTTAGCCAAACAGGAGGAGGGAACCCGATGTTTGAAACACTCCAACACAGTGGGCGATGCGAGACACATGGCAACCGTCGATTCGAGCACACTCATATGGGCAGCAGGGCTGCTGTCCATACCGCTTTTGCTTGCTTTGCCAATGCGACTTGGATGGAGACTGTTTATCGGTGTAGGGCACGAAGCCTCGCAGTACCGCAATACGGTTTTGCAAATTATCGATGCGGGGCGTCAAATCGCTCCATTCAGAGCGACTTTAGACGACGTTGCGCGAAGTTTACACATTCGCCCAAGCCATCAGAGGCTTATCGAAGCAGACCTTTTTCACCCATTGACACTCTCTCACTTCATCTTACTACCTGCAATTATCATTTTTCCGTTGGCCGTTATCATGGCGTTACCGGTCATCTTAATCGGCTTTCCAGTTTTACTTGTCATTGAGTACATCTTCATTCGCAAGGGAATGCTTGTTCGGGGACTGAAAACAATTGAGAAAATGATGCATTGGCAAATCATTCACATTCCAAAGCCACATCGTGGATTAGCCGAAGACAAGGCAAAAATGAATGAATTCTCTCAACATGTCATTCACTTCAACCACGTTCCGCAAGGTGCCTTTCTGGGGCTTTTTGCCTGGTTGATTGTTCACTGGACCTTCAACTTGGAATCTTGGGGTCTAGAAATTCTCTTCTCAACCGGACTCTACATTGTCTTACTCGGGGCACTTGGAGTACTCAACGCCGCATTTGAATCTGATTTAGTCTTCGTTGACCCTTCAAAGGGCCGCTTAGTTCCGGTCGACCAATGGCTGGAAAGCATTCTCAAGCCCCTGGTTGGAATTGGATTATTGTTCTTGATAGGGAGAAATCTCCTCGACGAAGCACGAGATGGAAATGCTGTTTTGTTTGCATTAACCGTACTCACACTCTTGTATGGAGCGGCTGTTGTTGGAATCGCTTTCCGATGGGGATATTCGATCTGGAGAGGGTCGTATGTTCGAGATGAATTTGGAGCGCAAGTTATCGAAACTCTCAACCCACTCTCCTATGACTTGACCAGAACAAAAGGACGAATTGAATTCCATGTCCGAATGGTGATGAAGGAGCGTTTGAATACATTGAGTGAAGTCTCAATTGAGCAACTTAGCTTCGCTGATTTACAAGAACTTCCGGCGAGTGAGAACCGTGGGAAAATACCCGATAACCCGTTGTAATCANGCNTCTAATTCCGCATCGATTGACTNATCGGGTTCACGNCNATTTGGATTCATNTTATACAATGCATATCCAGCNCCAAGTCCGCACAAAAGGAAGAANAAAAGCATCACTGCAGTGAGGCCTTTGTATTCAGTAAAGACGCTACTAAGATCGGAAAAGAAGCCGCCATCAGATTCTTCAACAACGACTTTAGGAACAACTTCCAGCATGAGTTGTTGTTGATTGTAGGCTTCACGAGTAAAGGTCAATTTCCCTTCAAAAGAATCATCCCAGGCATCTGAAGGAGATGTAGGGTCGAGATCGGAATAAAAATCAGGTCGATGAGGAATCGTAATATCGACTGGTGAAGACAAATCAAGTGTTAAAACAACATCCACCGTGTAAGGAATACTCGATTCAAAGAATTCTGGGTCATCAGCAAAACCGAACAGTGTCGCAGCCTGTCCAGTGATATCGAAATGTGCCCATGAGTTCCAATGCTCTGAACTGACATCAAGATCGTAAATCCACGTATCTGAAACTCGAGTGCCTGAACCTTGAGCATCGTTTGAACCGTCTTCTGAAAGGTCAATTTCCATCTGGAGACTACCGATTTGACCGGTTTCAAGGTCGACTTCAGTAGGTGTAAAAGAGGCGAGCAAATTGTTTGTGCCGTTCGGAATCCAGACGTAGTGTGAGTCATCGGTGTAATAGACCGCACCGGTTGCGCCGTTGTTGAAGTGATTCCAGTCACCCTTCCAGGCATGACGGACGCGGTCGGTATCCATGGGCAATGTTTCAACTGTCATCAGAGACAAATAAATTTCGTGAGCATCCCAAACGGTGTACTCAGGATGATCCACAATCCCATCATTGTTTTGATCACGCATCAGTTGCAATGTACGAGCAAGAGCAACTGCATGATCGACATTTGTCAGCCCATGGCCGATTCGCCAATCATGGCATTCCCCGGTCGCACTTCTGTAGCATTCGACGGGAATGTCATTACAAGAGTCATCATCATTACCACTTTCACATGAGTTTTCCATTCCCTCATATTGGGCAGTTAATTCTAAAATCAATTCAAGTTCATGGACTCGAGAGAAATTAGCGGTGTCCCAATCTTCAAACTGTCCGTAAGCAGCAGTTCCTTCACCACCAACCAAAGAAGAGCCTTCGTCATGGTCATCACGGTGATAATCAGCAACGCCCAAAGAAGGCGCAACATTGAGCATCAATCCAGCCATACCTCCAACGTGAGGTGTTGCCATACTTGTTCCTGAAATGGACATGTAATACAAATCACCCTGAAGTTTTGTCGATGCATCAATGGCGGTTCCACGGGGAGCTGTTGCCCAAATGTCTCGTCCAGGTGCACCCACATCTGGCCACGTGTGCATTTGATTCATGCATCCACGTGATGAAAACGATGTGACGGCAGTACCATCATGGGTCAAAGCCGCCACAGAAATAGCGGCCGGAGTGTTTGCATAGACATTGGTCTTCAAATCGCCACTGCATTCTCCACCATTACCACCGGAATTGGATGCTGCGAAAATGACCGCAACACCATTGTCAAAAGTGAGCATATCGGTGAGTTGCGCTACTGCACCGTTCGGATCATAATCGCCATCGGTGCCCCAGGAGTTGGAAACAACTCGAATGTGGTATTCATTTTGACCTGGAGTCGAGTGTTGATATGTCCATTCAAGGCCCTGTTGGGCAGCGAAAATCGAGGCCCCATCACCGGTTCCCAATGCCACTAATTGTCCGCCTTTCGCAACACCTGCACGTCGACCTGCGGATGCATCACCATTTCCAGCAATGGTTCCGCCGACGTGTGTTCCGTGACCCGAGGATGTATCGGAGTTACGAGTTTCAGTCCAGACCCCGTCCCATTTAGCGGAGTAAAGGGTCTTTTCACCAGTCCACGGGTGGAGATAATCATAATCCGGATGGCCTGCATCTACTCCTGTATCAAGGTCGACAATTGCAGTACCGTCACCATCCCATTCCGAGAATGAGAGGTCCATGTCATGTTGAACAGTGCCATCGGGATTGATAATCGCCCTGTGCCAAGAAGTCGTTGCGTTGACAACATGTGTCGTCTCGTGCATCAAAATTCCAGCATCAGGATTCGGGTCACCACCAAATTCTGCCGGGAGATAGAAGAATTCCAATTCTCGATTCAATTCAAGGTATTCCACTCGATCCCAATTACTGATTCTACGGACATCCTTTGCTGAGGCCTCAAACAATCCACCGTCAATAAGAGGAGCAGTGCCGAGCAACTCAGCACCAAATATCTCAAGTTCATTTCGGTCTTCGGATGTGACTTCAGAATGCAGTTGGTAAATTACTGAAAGTATTGATTCATCGTCAACAAGAATCAATTCATCTTCCAAAGCGGCATCCATTCGTTCAAAATCTCCGAGTGGATTGAGTCCTGATGCGAAAGGAGCAGCAGAAACACCGATTAAGAGAAATTGAAGAGCGCAGACGATAAGAATACCACGTGCCGAACTTTGTTGCATGATGTTGGGCCAGTGCGCATGTACAAAGCCCTTCGCCTCGTTTGAGTCTAATTCATCCAAGGGATTTCATCTGGAATTTCGGCGAAAAGATTTGCAGGAAGTGCAGTCTTTATCTTGGACACAGAGCCCAAACCAGCAGTCACTTTTCGTTGCCAGTCTTCGTATTGTTCAAATGAATCCATCCCAAGAACTGGATTGTTTTCACGATTCCAATCAAGCGTCTGGAATGCCGTTCCAGGTGGTTCATGCCCGGTGCATACCAAAAGGTCGCCAGAAAGGGGTTCTAACTTTTTGAGAGAATTCCAATGTGCAAGTAATCGTCCACTGGGCAAGTCATCTCTTCCAGCACCACCTTCACCTGTGAAAAGGAAGTCACCCGTGAAGAGATGAGAGGGTGATTCAAGAACGACGTGATCATTGGTGTGGCCTGGAACGTGATGGGTTTTAAGAGGAATAGAACCAATCATGAGAACTTCTTCTTCGGCAAGATATTGAGACACGCCTAGACACGCTGTATCTTTCCACATTACATATTCACATCCAGTCATTTCTCGCAATGAGTAACATGCAGTGATGTGGTCAGCATGGGTATGAGTCGCTATCGCAAAACCAAGAGTAAGACCTCGTTGCTTTAGTATCGAAAGGTACTCATCCATGAAATCAAAAACGGGGTCAATTAAAGCGGCGACCTTTCGCTCCGTATCTGCTAAAAGATATGTTTTAGCCCAACCGGTTTGATTGAGTTGCTCAAAGTCCATGGTTGAGCGATTGGCCACATGTACTTGAACAATACCATGCCCAGTGTATGTCTTTCATGCGAGCATTGATGAAACATGGGTGCGACCGACAAACATGCATCCCATTGAAGTGGTTCACTTAGAACACGATGGGAAAGTCTTGCTTGTTGATGAAAATGGAAATGGACCACTGATTCCAATACAAGGCCGCCAAGAAGTTCTGAATCCATTACGACTACCGACATCTGAAGAAATAAAAATCATGGGGATTGAGTGGGAAGCTATTCGAGAGACACGAATTGTTTTCGGAAGTCTCGTCTACCGTGTTGTCAAAGGATATCCGAAGATTGATTGGCCAAAAAATTGGGCATGGAAAGATGAAATGATTGCTGATAATTCAGTCCACCCCGTTGCGAGAGAAGCGGTATACCGTTCGATTCACAGGCTTGTTTCGAAAGTCATGATTTGTAATGATGAAGGTAAAGTCTTGCTCGGTAAAGTCGAGAGAGGACATTTTCGAGGATTTTGGACCCTGCCTGGCGGCTATATGGACCATGATGAACATCCGAGCATCGGATGTGTACGAGAAACACTTGAAGAAATTGGTCTAAGTATTGTTCTTGAACAGGATGAGCCGATTATCACTCAGAAAATATTTACAGATGAAGGGATATCCTTTGTATCGTTCACTTACCGATCACTCTGGAATGGAGATCTCACAACACTCAAATTACAAACTGAAGAGATATCTGAGGTTCAATGGTTTACACCGCAAAATGCTCGCGATGTGGCTGTTTCCTATTTTGATAGAGAGGCACTGAGAACACTTTGACTGCAAGTAACCAAAGAAAGAACGAAAATGCCCATTCATCTTTCATGACGTAGTGAACTTTTTGTCATCGACAAGTGTTCTCGCTTACTTCGATACACTTTGGCGCGCTGCTTCAAGTGCATCATCAAGGCCATCCGGATGCGAACCGCCACCTTGTGCAAGAGTAGGACGCCCGCCGCCACCGCCTTTGATGTGTGGGGCAATTTCACGAAGCAAGGTCACAGCATCATACCGCTCATTTGCAATGGTGTTTTCAGTCACTGCGATCATCAATTTGCCACCGCCTTCCCGTGAACCAAGTACCGCTAAAGTTGGCTTCGAAGCATCGAGCGTGAGTTCTTTGAGCATTTTTGTCATCTTCTTCAAATCACCTGTGACTTCCATAATCACGATGCGAACTCCATCAATTTCAGAAGAATCAGAGCCACCACCAGAGGTACGAAGTCGAACGATTTCTGCCTCAAGTTGCTCTATCTTCTTTCGTTGTTCTTTCCATTCTGAATAGAAGCGTTCCGAAGCATTTGGTAACTCATGAGAGGGAATACCGAATGTTTCACTAGCCTTTCGCAACAATGCATCCTGATTACGAGCATAATTCAATGCTGCTTGACCTGCTACAATGTGAAGGCGTTCTACACCGTCTTGAACTGCAGCAGAGCGAACGATTCGAATAGAGCCAATTTGACCAGGCTCATCGTGATGAGTTCCACCGCATGCTTGAATATCGTGGTCAGAAATACGGAGAATACGAATCGAGTTCCCTTTTGGCGCCCCACCTTGATACAGATCAAAACCGTGTTTTTTATCTGCGTCTTTACGATTGAGTTCGGTTTTCTCAGTGCGTTGAACTTGGCCTAAAATATCATTTGCTAACGATTCAATCGCATCCAAATCATCACGATTCAAACGATTGAAGTGAGTAATATCGAGGCGCCCAGATTCTACAGATTTGTTTGCGCCCGCTTGGTATATGTGGGGTCCAAGTATTCGACGTGCAGCACCACCGACAATATGCACTGAAGTGTGGTGATCCATCAACTGTTTACGACGATTCCAATCAATACTACCGTGAACCAAATCTCCAGTTTCAAAAGTACCTCCAACCAAGTGCAAGATATGATCTCCTACTTTCTGGGTATCGAGAACTTGGTGGTTGGTTGAATCGGTCGATAATCGCCCATAATCACCTTCTTGGCCGCCACCTTCTGGATAGAAACAGGTTTTGTCAAGGAGAATACCGTGTGTAGCACCTTCAGGGATATCTTCACCAACAAGAGGAAGGCATGCAAGAACACTCGCATCAAATTCTCGTTGCTGAACATCTTCGTAGTACAGGGGAACTGTTGATGGTAACTGTGGAATTGCATCAACCAGAGGTTTCTCTGCTACTGCCTGAGCGGCTTGCTTTGCCAAGCGAGCATGACGTTCAGCCATTTCTGCAGCAAACCCTGTGCGAATCTGAACTTTATCCCATCCGGCGTTTTTCGCCAATGTGACAACCATGTCAGGGGCCAATCCATGGGAATCATTGAGGTTGAAAAGAATCTCATCAGGGATGTGTTCAGTATCTCTTGGTAAATCTTTGAATTGAGTTGTGATTACATTGCTTCCCTTGCGAATCATTTCAGCATAGCGCTCTTCTTCAAGTTGAAGTATTCCGAGTAAACCATCATGAGATTGCTTCATCATTTGGCCGTCAAGATTGACCGAAAGATGATGCTGTGCGAGTTCGGCAAGGGAGACATCAAGTCCGAGATCATCCCGTAGGCGCAGTGTTCTGCGAGCCAGCATGCGAGCGAGATAGCCAGCTTTCGCATTTGACGGAACTAAACCATCACCAAGCATATGACTCAATGCGTGGAGGTGGTCGGGGATTGCGTAAATTTTTGAAAGAGGTTCAGTAACAGCAGAAAATTGTTCAGAGGTGACGTTGATTCCACGTTCTTTCAAGCGTCTTAGGAAGGTTGCTTGCAATTCATCAGCATCAACTCCTGGCTCGATATTCATGATGCCATTTAATCGGCTCATCTCACCGAGGAGAGCATCCAAATCAAGGTCAGGCCACTGAGAGGTGAGTGAAGAGAAACCAACCATTTCTTTGAGCCATGAAACAGTGTCTGGGTAAATCGCTTCGTATATCGTCGGCGTCCCAGCAGCAGCCCAGCAAAAGCGCTCTAATCCATAGCCAGTATCAATAATCTGTAGAGGCATTTCTCGGTATTTGTCACCCTTGAGTTCAATGTCCCCATCTGGATGCTCTTCAAGATTCATGAAAACGAGGGTTGCTAATTCAAGGCCGCCGACAATGACTTCGACTGCAGCACCAGCGTTACCACCTCCACACCATGGGTTTTCTACATAGGTGATTTCTTTGGAAGAAATGTTGAAGGTCTTGGTCATCAAATCATGGCAATACTGTACACACTCTTCCATCCAGTAATACATCTTACCTTCATCGGGTCGATTGAACACGTGATGTGCCATCATTTCAAAGGTCGTCAAATGTCGTCCTGAACGACCCACTGCATCGACATCAGTCAAGCGAATACAAGGTTGTGAAATCGTTAAGGGATTGGCTGGAGGTTCAACCTCTCCAGAAGTAACATGCGGTTGGAAATCTGCAATTGAAGCGATGGTCAAGTGTATATCATCTCGCCAACGAGCTAAAACTGGATAGGGTTCAACACGTGTATGTTCGATGTTCTCAAAAAACGACAAAAAAGCCTCTCTCATGGCATCTTTCAATGCCTTACCCCTCATGGGGAATCCCTCAATCAGCGGTGCGCCAATAAAGGAATACTCATCTTCAGTTGTATCTCCACAGGTATCTCTGGATGAGTCCGTAGTCCAAAACCAGAGGTTTGTAATTCGGCACTGATTACGAACATAACCTTCATTCTTGAAGACCGCTAAATCAATCGGTGGCAATCCCATATGACGCAGACCTCCCAAGGTTACAACTCGCCGACCGAGCGACACCCCTTGAAACCTATGGATATTTTTAGACAGAAATGAAGAACAATGCTCAAAGGTGAATCACTCGAGCAGTCACTATGGCCGATGACTGGCGTCGATACCTCTCCAATGAAGGGGATGGCACGATGCGCATCAAAGCACATGGCCGCATGAAAGTAGATGCTCGCTTAGTTACTGATGAATTGCATCTTGAGAAGCATGCTGATGACAGAGGTCCTGAACAACTCATCAATGCAGCAAGTCTACCGGGTATTGTGGGTGAAGCATGGGGTATGGCTGATTGGCACTTCGGCTATGGCCTTCCAATTGGAGGCGTCGTTGCCACCGATACTGAACATGGCGATTATGGTGGTGCTATTTCTCCAGGAGGAGTTGGCTTTGACATCAATTGCGGAGTCCGAATGCTGGCGCTTGATGCAACTGAAAAAGACATCCCCAATCTCAAAAAACTCGCAGGAAGATTGGCTGGACGAATTCCAGCGGGTGCGTCAGGAAAAGGTGGTGTGTCGATTACGATGTCCGACCTTGAGAATCTCATTCAAGGCGGGGCATCGGCAGCCGTTGAACTCGGATATGGATATGATGAAGATTTGAAAAATCTCGAATCCAATGGAATACTTCACACCGAACAAGCCGACATCTCACAACGAGCGAAGGAACGTGGGCTTCGAGCTCTCGGAACTTTGGGCAGTGGAAATCATTTTCTTGAACTTCAAACTGTAGGAAAAACTGTTGATGCTGAAACCGCTGAAAAGTGGGGCTTGTATGATGGGCAACTTGTAGCCATGATTCATTCAGGTTCACGTGGGCTCGGCCATCAGGTCTGCAGCGACCATGTACGTAGTCTTGAAAGGCGATATAAGCAACGTGGAGACATTTGGGTCGATGAGGAATGGGGATACGAAATCGCAGACCGACAACTTGCTTCTGCCCCGTTTCATTCGCCTCAAGGTAAAGCCTACTTTGATGCGATGAACGCTGCTGCTAATTTTGCTTTCGCGAATAGAAGCACACTTGCTCATCGTTTACGAGAAGTGTTGCGGTTAGAACTTGGTGTCGATGGTGAAGCAAGAACCCTGTATGATGTAGCACATAACATTGCGAAGGTCGAGACTCATACAATTCATGGTGAGAATTGTGTTTGCTGCGTTCACAGAAAGGGTGCTACACGTGCTTTTAGCGGCGACAGCAATGACATGCTGAAGTCGAACCGGGGTTCGGGTCAGCCCGTACTTATCCCTGGAGATATGGGGACTGGCTCTTGGGTAATGGCAGGGCCGAAAGTCGGCCAAAACATTGCTTTTGGATCCTCATGTCACGGCGCTGGAAGAGCATTATCTCGAAGCAAGGCCAAACAAACAATTGATGGGAAAGCATTGAAATTAGAACTTGAAAGCAAGGGTATTCGAGTTCATGCCTCAACACCAAATGTGCTTTCTGAAGAAGCTCCAGATGCATACAAAGATGTTGATGATGTTATTGAACTTACACAAAATGCAGGGTTGGCCAGACCAGTCGTCAGACTCAATCCACTTGCCGTTATCAAAGGATAATCACATGCAGTAATTGGTTCCTGGTTGTCCCGGAATCGTTGGCGCTGCACCGCTGTGCACACCGTCCGGCTCTTCACAAATAACGCTCAATAACGTATTCACAAGGTCTTTCAATTCATCTACTTGGCTCTGAAGATCACGAACTCTTTGTCGCATCTCCACTTTGTTTTCTTGCTCTCGCTCCATAATATCCCATCCAGAGAAGTCGCCTTCTCCGAACTAAAATTTGTTAAAATCACCTTATAGCCTTTGAGTATATTCTCGTACTTCAAAGGGTCTTTTCTCGTATTGAGTAAAGACGCGAAGCGGTTATAATCAATGTATTGGTCGCCGTATTTACTGCCACCGTGGCTTAGCGGTATAGCACCTCATTGGTAATGAGGAGGTCGCGAGTTCAATTCTCGCC
>NHFA02000007.1 GCA_002170315.2 Euryarchaeota archaeon TMED99 | reverse complement strand
TCTTGAAGGAGCGGACCGTCGATTGTTTCTCGAACGTTGTTTTTGAACATGCTAAACTCCTTCTGTGGAATGTCTTGAAATCCTTCACCCTCGACTTGACGAATGTTGATTCGCCGTAGCAGTAACCCTTCTCTACGAATTTCATGGAGTAAATCGAGATTCATTTGGTATGTGTTCTCCGTTTCACCGTTCAGGCCTGCTATGAAGTTGAGGCCGGGTAACAGTTTGGGCAACCCTCGTTCACCGCGTTCTTTTCCGTATTTATTGATGAGCCGAAGAGCTGACTTTAATTGACCAGCGTCGCAATTCAACCAATTTGCTTCGTGAACACTTGGATCAGCAGACTCCAATCCAAAAGAAAGCACTGCACCATCGGATAGAGTTTCAACCAGCGTCTTTGTAATCGCTTCTGATTCTTCGAGATTTTCAGCAATGATGGACGGATTGCCGTTATCTGTATGGAGGATGCCAAGACGCTCATCTTCGCGTAACCCATGCAAAAGTTGAGCGATTGGTTCTGGATTTGGAATTGGATATTCAAGTTCTCTCACTCCTTCTGCCATGTAGGTGTAAGTATCAGTCATGCCTCCAAGTCTGACGTGTTCGACACCAGCATCATGTGCACGTCGAACCTCTTCGATAATATCTTCAGGAGTACGCCATATCGGTACGCCTTTCTTTGGCTCAATGCAGAACTTGCAACCTCGTTTGTAACGCACACAGCCTTGGTAGACTTCGACTTCATAGGTGAGTGGCCCTCTCTTTTCTTCTGTTCCGAGGTCCGGGTGTTCAGTTACTGCTTTGCTTGATGCGCCCATTTGGGCCCAATGTGTCCATTGTTCGGCATTACGACGAGTGTGTTTCCATTTCCCAGTCTGGAGATACGTGTGAAGTGTGGCATCAGTATCTTGTACTGCCAAGAAGAGGTTTTTTCTGAGTGGTGTCCATCCTTGTTGCTTCCATCCTCGTATAGCCCAACCACCAAACAGGGCAGGGATATGTGTTGGCAAGTCACGAATGATGTTTCGAGTTTCTTTCAGTGAAAGAGGTGTGCCTCGTAAATAACGACCTGGAACTACAGCGCCAGCAATGCATGCAAATCCTTCAATGTTGGAAAGACGCTTCTGAGCCCATTCTTCTCCATTTTCACGCACCAAGTCTCGCCACTGGTCGATTGTGACGTATTCATAATCGATTTGTTGTTGTTCGAATACTCCGCAAAGATAGCGAATATGAAATCCAACGTAAGGAGGAACTCCAAACGCAGCGGGCTCGTCTTCATAGCCGTCAAGAACCAACCATTTCGGCGACGACGGCTCGACCATAATGGCTAACCTCAAGTCGGTTGCCTTCAATCCTTCTTCTGTCGACGACGTCGAGGACGCTTCTTTGCATCCTCTTCTTCTTCACGAAGTGCTTGTAATTCACGAGCAGATTTACCATCGGCATTGCTGTTTCCGTCACGCTTTCCGCCTCGTCCACCGCCTTTCTTCCCGCCTTGCGAGATATCGACTTTGATCCGTCGTCCAAGTAATTCAGAACCATTGAGTTTGGAAACAATCTCTTCGCCCTTATCCATTTCCTTGATGAATGCAAATGCGAAGCCCTTTGGTTTTCCATCTCCACTGGTGGCGATAACAAGACCGTTCACGGTTGCGATACCATCAAACATGGCTTTGATATTCTCTTCAGTCGCTTTGAAAGGAAGATTTCCGATGTAAAGTTTGAGACCTTCAGGGTCCTTTCTTTTCTCTCTCTTACCTTTCTTATCATCGCTGTCAGCATCACGAACGCCAATTTTGCGGCCGTTAATCTTGTGGCCATTGAGTTTAGCAATAGCAGCATCAGCCTGTGATTTTTCCGAATAAGTGACGAAACCAAAGCCTCGATTCACGCCGTTATCATCTGTGAGAACAATACAATCAGTCATGTCGCCGTGTTCAGCAAACAGTGCTCGTAACTCTTCTGTGCCGACTTCGCGAGGGAGTCCTCCGACGAACAATCGGCAGCCAGGAGCATTTCGTGGTCGACGGCCTTTGCCTCCACTTTCTCCTTCGAATCGGAAGTAGGTTCGCTCTCGTCCATCTTCACGAACATCAGCTGCGATAAATGTAGCACGACCTGCAGGTCCTTTGGCGAACATTGCTTCAGCAGCGCCACCCCATCGCTTTCCAGAATTGTTCAACACACTCGAGCCTTGGTCAAGTTCTTCCCAGCCAGCGCCGTAATTGTCGGCAAGGGCACGGTATGCTTGGTAATTGCATGTCGGGCAACGAACATTCCAATCACCTTCAAGCTCTGCAACAAGCACATCGCCACAAGGTGGGCAAATCGCATGAAGAACACCACAGTCATCACGGTCTCGGAAACTGATTCTCAAGACCGGACTGATTTCTTTGACTTCTGCTCGACACACATCACGTCGTCGAACCGCATCAGCAGTTTGGTGCATGTAACGGTCAACAATTCCAGTTACGTGGAATTGCCCGTAGAGATGTTCAGGGAGAACGCTACCGGGTTTCCCTTCGATACAGATGATTTGTGCTTCACCGTTCTTTTCATTGAGTTTGACAATTTCACAGAGTACGGTGTCACCTACTTCAGGCATGACGATTTTCTTTCCAGCAGAAACAGTAGCGGTTCCATTCTCGATGGTAAACATCCCTGTTGTTGTTGCTAAAATCTTACCATCGATTTCGATAGTTCCTTCTCCAGCCTCGCATTCTGCTGAGGTAGATATGTGCGTTCCGGGGGTGACGAGGCTCGGCGTCATATTTTTCATTCCTGTAGCAAACATGGCCCGATGTAGGTCGCATGCTGTGTCGCTTGTTTGAACGGGTGTGCTTACCCCTTTTCAACCCCTCATATGCGGAGGTTGGCGTTATGCGTCCTCGTCTTCAAGCAACTTCGCATCACCTGGTCGGTGAAAACGCCAGCATCGAACGGTGGTTGAAGCCTTCTTTTTCGTATGGTGAAGGTAAGTAGGGGGGAGGCGAAACTCAGTTTCAAGCATGGCTTCTGATTCATAACCATAATCACGCCCAAGTGCCTGAACATGTTTTGAACGAGCGCTATGAAGCACATGAACCACTGGCGCACCAATTGAAAACGCATATTCCAAAAGCGGGCGGTCTGCCTTCGCAGTTTGAACGCCCCACGGAGGATTCATGACAACAATATCAGGAATAAGAACTGGCTTTTCAGTCTGAGAAGTAACATGTTCTTGGATAATTTCAACAGTTCCCTCACAACGCGTCGAAAGACGTTCAGCATTTGCTTCAATGGTTTCCACTGCTTGAGAATCTGCTTCGAGGAGAGTGATATGCTGAGCACCGATGAGTAAGCACCCGAAACCGAGAATACCATTTCCCGCTCCGATATCGAGGATTCGTTTTCCTTCGACTTGGTCGACTTGATCGATTCCAAGTATCCAATACGCTGCTAAGTCGCCTTCTGTAGCGTATTGTTCAAGTTCAACAGACGTGCAAGGGTGGGGGCGTAACTTCGACAATTCAATCGCCAAATGTTTTGGCCTCAAACCAATCACCAGCGTTGCTGTTGGTTGTACTGATTTTGTGAGTATTGTTGTTGTTGTTGTAACTGCTGTTGCTGCAGTTGCTGTTGTTGAGCAAGGGCTTGTGCTTGAAGGCGTAGGTAATGGATTTGTTCGGCTTCTTGGCGAAGTCGAGCGAGGAGTTGTTCACCAGGTTGCTGATTGCCACAGAATCGACAAAATCGGATACCATCTTGGTGCTGTTGGCCGCAATTGATACAGAATCCCATGTGTGTGCCCCCATACTCCCCTTTCGTCGAATCAACTTGAACTTTCTCATCACATGGCTGCTAATTGTAAGAACACTGGCCATGTTTCAAAACCTTCAGCAGCCGCTCGCTCAGTCAAATCTTCCCAGCGAGGGTCATCCATCATGTCTTTTGGATCGACTCCTGCAGCGAGGAGGCCGGTCACCAGTTCACGGAACTCTTTCTCGACATTCGACATTTCAGGCTCAGGCTCGGGTTCCGGTTCTGGAATTGGGACATTGACTGAATCGAGCGATTCGACCTGCTCAGGTTGAGCGACTGGCAAGACCTCAGCCTCTGGTTCAGATACTTCTGAATTCGCACCAGGTGGCAATGGAACAAAGACGTGCTCCGGTTCTTCTTGAGGAGGCAATGCAACTTGCCTCGGAACATTCACTTCAGCCTCAGTCGTCATTCCATCAAGCATGTTTGCAGAAAAGTCATTCATCATGTCATCCATGTTCTCACTTGCATCAGCAACCGTTGGGGCAGGTGCGACTGGCATTTCACTTGGTTTTAATTCAGTAATTTTTGACTTCTTTTCTAGCCTTCCAACACCGAGAACTTCTGCTTGTTGTCGTGCAAGTTCTGCTGCTTGTCTACGAGGTAGACTCACGAAACATTTTCCAGGGATTGAAGTTGGTGGAAATGGCAGATAATACCGCTCGAGAGCCGGTAATGATGGGTGTCGGAAGCAGAGCACTCGCTCGGTTTCAAAAGGTCGTTGAGAAGGCATGTCCATGGTAAAAGGGACTGAAGTGATTTCAACAGAGTTTCTCAACCAATTTTCATTCGAAATGAAATGTTGCATCCAAGGCCCCAAATCAGGTGTCGCTAACTCAACGAATTGAAACGAAGCATCCCGTGGATTGAAACCTTGTTGTTCCAGCAAAGTGGCTTCCTGACGCGGGCGATGGAAGATGGTCAAGACCGGTTGGCCATGTTCAACCATGTCACCATGCAATTCCAAGAGTTTTCTTTCCTTTCGAGGACAGATGACCAAAATAAGCATGCGGGCAGCATCTTCGTCCCATATTTCACCCCACCGAGACTCAGCCTCATTACCAAGTTGTCCAATGGTCATGTCCGGAATCATCGCTGTAATACCCATGTCCGCACCAAACCGAGGGAGTCGTCGTTGGTTTTATGCCTACTGTTGTTTCGTGATGCTCAAGGGATTCGTCCTTCGACAACAGCGAGTTCTGCTAACAACATTGTTCCTCCCGCAGCACCCCGAATCGTGTTGTGTGAATAAGCTGAAAAAGTGAGAGTATGTTTATCGTGAATCTCCACATTTCCGACGATGACTGCCATACCGGTTTGCAAGTTCTTACTTGGTTCGGGTTGATTTGAAAACGTGACTCCATCGCTCCACAAATGCCGGTCTACATCGATCTCCTCAACGACATGTAACGGTTGAATTGGTGCACTCGGGCATTTTGAAACCGTTGAATTAAATCGCTGTGAATTGAACGCAGAGAGCACTTTTTCGTAAGAAAGAGGCTTTGTAAATGTGGCTTCAACAAAAACTTGGTGCCCGTCTTTTCGGGGAACTCGTTGACATTTGACATCAACCTCGATGTCTGCTGGATGGACAATTGATTGGCGAGAGGTTCCAAAGACGTGGAGAAATTCCTCATGGACTTTTTCCGCTTCACCCGGAATGTTTGGTTCAAGTTTTCCATTCATGGCTTTTTCATCAAAGAGAAGCCTCCATCCTGCGCCTGAAAGAGCCTGCTCACTGCGCATTTTCACTTTCGATGGTCCATAATAGCGAAGTGCTGCTAGCGGTGCTGCCATCGGGATTAAGGTACAATTGGTTCCACATGCAAGGGGTCCTTTTGTTGTCGAGAATTCCGCAAAGTGTTCTGGATTAACATCAGGAATCACTAGAGGAATACCTTGTTTTCTTCGATGAAAACTTGCATTAGAAAAAACTGCGATTCCTGCTTGAGCCAAGATTGGTTCAAGAGATTCAGCAGCATCACTTGGAAGGCACGAAAAGGCGACTTCAATGTTCAATTGTATCAAATCGTCAACAAAAGATTCACTTGAGGTATTGAGAATTGGGATTTTCGGTAAGTCTGGACGTTGTTGTTCAAGTCGCCAAGGAATTTCCTCAAGAGACTGTTGGGAGCGTTCAGCTCGGCCTCCTATGGCTTTGAGTTCGAACCAAGGATGGTTCGTCAGGCGTTGTTGCATCCGTTGCCCTACCAATCCAGATGCACCGAGTACGATGGTAGGTCTACGGCGCATATTGTCCGCTCTCAACTGAATGCTTTGAGGGTTGTCGTTCATTGAATTGTCAAATTCCCTTCTCCCATTCGAGTTTCGTATGGTGTTGAGAATATTCGGCGAACAAGTAATTTCCGAAAGATATTCCATCCGTCTTTGACTGAACCTAATTTTGCTTCTCCCAAGCGTTTACTGTATCGGATAGGTACATGAGCAATTTTGAGATGCTCAACTGCACATGAAGTATACATTTCGGCTTCTATTTCAAAACGCATTGAATTGAGTTTCAACGTTGAGATTGTACGGTGCGAGAACGCCCAATATCCAGAACACAAATCATTCATTTTCATTCCGAAAAGGGCTACTGCAATCCACGTGAGTAGATGATTTCCAAAATAGTTCGTTCGATTCATCGCATCTGGATCCATTTCGCCACCGAGGCGGTCACCGACCACAACATCCGCATTGTTGAGTTTCGAGAGTATCTTCGGCATCTCTTCAGGATGGTATGTTCCATCAGCATCAAACATCACTAAAGCATCAAATTCCGATTTAAGAAAGTGAAGAAAACCAAGTCGCATCGCAGCCCCTTTTCCTTTTCCTTGCTGCATAATAAAAGTACAACCAAATTCCGTGGCGATTTTCTTTGTCTCGTCTTGGCTGCCACCGTCAACCACTACAATTTCTAAATCCCAACCTTTCTTTGAAAGATGTTCGATAGGAATTCGAGGAAGAACATGAGCTAAACCTTCTGCTTCATCCAGGGTGGGAAGAAGAAGCATTGCTCTCTTCATGTTCCACGCTGCCAGTCGTTTGGCTTTGATGACTTCGCTCATTCAGAGGAAGAAGAATGTATTTCAATCCAATGAAGACGAATTCCAGTTGTATCAAGGATTGCTTCGCCTCTTCCTGAAAGTCCGAGAGGGTTGAGCCATCTTTCCCCATCGTTTTCATTCTTCCAATCGACTTCAAGTTGTAAGGTCGAATCGATTTCTTGTTGGCTAAAGCACACTGAATGCCAACCTGCAGTGAAACTTGAACTTTGAACGGTTTGATTTCCATGACTGGTCAAAGTCATTGTGACTTCCCCGAGGTCACCTCTTGCTTCGAAAACAAGACACGCCCGCCCATTCCTGATTTCTTCAGAAGATGAAAAAGTCACGACGGCATCTCTCCCCTCAGTGAGTGTTGCTCGTTGGTCTCCTAATCCAAGGGTGTCTCGAAACCGGTGATTTCTCCAGGGCTCATCACGCATTGTACAATCCTCTTCGCACATTGATTGATTCAACGTCATGAATTGCGAAACCGATGCAGAACCGGTTGAATCAAATTGCCACAAGACACTCCCCCTCGATTCAACAAGTGGCGTCCAATACGCTGATTGTGCCAATGTCCATCCAACTGTACCCATCGGAGAAGAGAGTGCATGCGTAATGTTGAGACTTTGAATATTGGCAGGGATGTCGGAGTAGACGGCTGTTGTAGCAGCGGCTTGAATGCTCCTTTCAATGTGAATGAGCCCAAGCGTTGGAATACTTGTCGTATCTATGGTTGAAGGTGCGTCAAAAACATAGCCCCAATGCGCATTTTCAGAATAGACGATACTCCCGCTTGGCAACTCATGTAAGGCTTCTCGAACGTCAAGGTCGCCTTGTGTAACTGCATACAATTCTTCATGCTCAGAGATTTGTAACAATACGAGATTGCCGAAAATGATACCCATCACCAAGAGAACAGAAAGTGCTCCGGCCATGTATCTGTGAGGGTGAGGGTCCCAACCGATTGTGAGTAAACTCCTTTTTTCTTCCAGTGAAGTAAGACAGGTGGAATCACTCCACCAGAGTGCTACAAGGGCTGCTAAAGGGATGTGGAAGGCATGCAATCCCATCGAATACAGGACGTAAGAAAGTAAAGACAACACTGGAATTTGCTGTAATCCGTCGATTAAATGAATCGCAGTGAGTAGCCATAACCCTCCAAACCATACGCTGAGTAAACGCCCTTCAATACTGTTTTTCATCTTCCAGGCGGCGGTAATCCCCAATACCAAAAGTATCCCGTTGAACATAAGCATTGGACGTCCCCCCTGCCATCCGTATTCAGCAAAGACTGCAGCATCGAGCATCCTTGGTGCCAAAACCAAAAGTGCGATCGACCCTGCTATTGTCAAGAGAATGACACTCACAAAAAGTAATTTTTTGATATTTGCTCCATAGGTTTCATCCAGACTTAATCCAATGATAAGGTGAGCAAGCATCAGCATTCCGAGGTAAATTGCTCCAGTTGGATGAATCAATAATACACTGAAAAAAGCGATGATAAAACCGGAGGTGTGATGTTTGCCTCGAGTCGAAGTGGGGCGAAGCAAGACAAGTAGTCCGACGACCAACCCGAGTTGACTGGCGACCGATGGGAATCCTGAATCAAAGGTCTTTGCAAAGAGGCCAGCGCCAAGACCCATTGCCAATACGCCATGGGCGCCAGCACCGTGTCGATCCATTGCACCTCCGATTCCCAAAAGAAGAGCAATCAAACTGTAGTGTCCTAGTTCAAAGACGGCTTCTGATGGAGAGATGTTCAGGGTTGCTTGAATCCACGCTGCCAAGGATGGATACGCTGGAGAATAGGTCCAAAATCCATCGTTTGTACCCGGTAAGGAGAGATTACCAGACGTTGCAATTTGGTTGGTAAGCGTCGAAAAACCAATCCAGTCCACACCAAAAGGAAGGTCTTGCAGCATTGGTAGAGTAAGGCAACTCAACACTACGCCAGCAGCGATGGTAAACATCCATGGCTTTCGTTGATTTTGCAACCATCGTTGAGCAGCGACTTCATCACTGATGTTTTCATCAGGAGTGCCGTATACTTCACCGTGCATTGCCCGTTCAAGTTTCTGCCATGAACTCAATGCCTTACCGGCCTCTGGCCGCCGTCGAATGTGAGCGATTGCTGAAACGTTGAGGAGTAAGAGTAAGGCTGACAAGAGTTGCCAACTCCACAGTTCACTCAACAGTAAAAGCCCTGCAAGACCGTAGGTGAGCAATAATCCCAATGCGGGTGCTAAAATCATTCTTCGAAATCGATCTGCACTCGCATCCAATACTTTGCAAAGGGCGTATCCTGGCGTGAAAGTTACCGACAGCAAGAGGGCCGCCGTTGATAACATGAGCAGAACTTTACCACATAGGCTTTGATTGTTCGGCTAACAATCATATGAAAGCGGTCGGTCACAGAGGTATGGTCACCTCTCCACTCGGTTTTCATCCAGTGGTAAAAATG
Organism: Euryarchaeota archaeon TMED99; assembly: GCA_002170315.2. Classification (GTDB taxonomy): domain Archaea; phylum Thermoplasmatota; class Poseidoniia; order Poseidoniales; family Poseidoniaceae; genus MGIIa-L1. Next base: position 16,819 of record NHFA02000007.1, on the reverse strand, counting down.
CCAGATGAGTACTGGGTGTTCGATTTCTCACGAGGCCCTCAAAGTGATTTTGAAAGCCATCATCAATATACGATTGGAAAATACGATGAACGCAGGCCAGACATGTATACTATGCCTCTGTTTGGTGGTGAGCGAAACCATCACGTTGGCCTTGATATTGGAGCTCCAGCAGGTACCGAGGTATTCGCTTTTGCAGAAGGAAAAATACATTCTTTTGGAATCAATGAAGAAGACGGTTCGTATGGGCCCACCATCATCACAGAACATACGGTATCGCTTCCAGTCACCGTTGGGTCCTCTGAAAAAGGAGAAGTTGAAACGTTCTGGGTTCTTTACGGACACCTTCGCCTTGATAGCCTCGATGGACTTCAAGTTGGACAGGTTTTCTCAGCGGGTCAGCGATTGGCTTTCATTGGTGCTGAACATGAAAATGGCGGCTGGCCACCTCACCTTCATTTACAACTTTCAGTGAATGAACCAGTCGGAAATGATTTGCCGGGCGTAGTCACGGAAGAAGAACGTCTTCAAGCCTTGAAAGAGTACCCAGACCCTCGTCTCATCGTGGGAAATGTGTATTGATTACTGAACAGATTCTAAATGGGCTTTCAGGGCCGAAATAGGTCCAATGGCCGCAGGGTCTTTGCCATGCAGGAANGCCAAAGCAATTGAAATCCAATCCATCAAGATGCACAAATGGAGTAATGATTCCAGCAGAGTATTTCCTTCTCCTGCGATTTTCCAAGCATAGTCTGTAGCAGCATGTGCTACCATCCAATCCATTCTCTTGCTGACTTGACGATGTATTCCTTGCCAAGTGAGCAGGAGNAGAACGTGATCAATACCGGACTCGTCTTGGTCTGAACCAACACCGCCCCAAGCAACACTTTCNTTGTGNTTCATCTCTGGAATCACGCCGATTCGGGCAAAGCGAGCTGCATTTTCATTCAACTGATTTTTGAATCGATTCAAAGCGGGTTGCAGTTCAGTCGGCCCCAACAGTGCAAGAGGCCGTTCAAGCATACAGAGTGCTAATTGAGCAACGTCGCCTTCCGGGTCATTGAGAATATCAAACCCATCGCATGCCGTTTGTAAACGGGTAAACATTGCTGCATCTGCCCCCTCGCGAGGTTGTGGAAGTACGCCGATACTTCTCAAAAGCCCAAGTTGTCGACTAAAGATATGTCCAAATGCTGTTCGAGGCGGTTGNCCGCCTACTGAAGGAATGAGAAAGCAACTCGGATAGACTTCTGGTAGCCCGGAAAGGATTCCACCTGTTGAAATGATGATGGCTGTTGCACCAGATTTCAATGCCGTTTCCGTCGCTTCAAGTGCCTCTTCGGTATTTCCACTGTGCGATGTTGAAAGGACGAGCCAAGAAGCGTTCCACCATGATGGTAAGACGTAATCACGTTGGATGATAATAGGNAGGTTGCCATGGAAACTTGACAAAGCGGCGACAAAATCTCCACCAGCAGCTGAACCACCCATTCCGAGACAGAGAATACCGTTCCATTGCGTCGATGCNATGTCCTTCATCCATGGGAAATGTTCCGGAGTTGCATGGCTTAGGCCTTTTTCTAAATCCTTGACAAATGAGCGAGTAAATTCAACNATTCCTNCCTTGTCNAGAGCCTCTGCCAACTCGACCATGCCGACCTTTGTTTCTCCAACCGCAGGTTCAGCCACGGAGTTAGATGAGTCGTTCTCCTTCATACNGACTTCCCCTCCTTTTCTTCATCACACCCGAGTTTGTGGAGTGNGAGCCATTCACCGTCTATTCGTGCAAGTCGGAGTTTTTGACGTGGTGTATGGTCCCATGCGATTCGAACTGCAGCCATGTTCCAGTTCGTTGGATCAAGGAATTCAGCAACCGAAGAATCTTCATTGATGATATCNACNATNACNTGATCTTTCATTTGGGCTACGACGTTTGATGATTCAAGGTCTCTCCATGTCGCNCCTGTACGTTCTTGGCGGTNAATCCGAGACATNANCGCTCCATCTTTTGACCATGATGCAACCCTCCAGTAGTNGTCTCGCCATCGCATAACATCGCCNATATCGTAGCCTGGTTTTCGATAAAGCAGGGTNANNCGAGTCACATCGACACCGTCTTTCCTCCCNACTGTTGAATTGGATTCGGTAATGTGACCTCCATATTCAGTGACCAAGTGCCGACCCCAAGTACGGGCAAGGCCTTTGCTTCCAAGAACCACATCGTATCCACCGGTAACTTGGCCCTCTGAGGTAATGAAAAACATCGGGTCGTCCGATAGGCTTTCAATCACGGTATCAAGCGTAGCGCGAAGGGTTGTGAATTCATCTTCNGAAAGTCGACGACCTGTTGAGCGTAATTGGACCGTTGCTTCGAAGTAATTTCCTGCTCGACGGGTACAGGTCAAACAGACTCCATTCGCCATTCGAGCACGCATTTTGTGCTCTTCTTTGAACGAAAGAGTTTCGATTACTCCTTCTACTTGTAAGTAGAGCATTGTGTGGCGGTCAGAAAAAGTCCTCGTCTCAAGAGCAAGTCCAATGTCTTCGGCTTTTTCATGAAAATGAACATGCCTTTGAATGAGTTCATCCCAAATTTCTTCTTCAGAAATATGGACCCATTTNCCCTGTATTTCTACAATCCCACATCGAGCACACCGTACCCACGGAATATTTTCTGGCACTTCGACAAGTTTGATTCTTTTTCGCAGACATGACTCACACATCCGGTCGCCATACAGTGGTGGATCTGCGCCGCAGACTAAGCAAAACTCACTTCCAAGTCCTTCAGTCATCAAATCCCCCTCATCATCGGGTGAGCGTACTCGCTTTCAAACCGTAGTATCATCTCAAGCGTCATCGGATTACTTCGCAAGTTCATCAGCCTGAGCAGGGTCGATGCCGATACTTGCTTCAACTGCTTCCAGTCGTGCTTCGATACGTTGGCTTCGAATCACAACNGTCCATGTCCAAATACCGAGAGCAGCAATCATTCCGAGATAAGCGATAGTCAGATAGTTGGTTCCTTCCATTTTAATTTCCTCCATCAAGTGATTTTTGAGCCTGTTCTAGGCGTTGTTCAAGATGCGTAATACGCATTGAAATCATCATGTGTCCGATGATAAATACCGTAAATGAGAGTGCCCCTATAAGCAANACTAGCGCCATGCTGGATTGTAACGAACCGCTCTCATCACCTGCTCCAATTACGGGCCCTGGGTGGCGAATCTGCCAGACACGAGTGGCGACATAAGTGAGAGGTACCAATACAAATCCATAGAGTCCAAATGTGGAAAATGTGTCTCGAGTTTCGACACCGTCGGGTTGACTTTGCCTTCCTAAAACCAAGAATAAGGCGAGAAGTGTCAACAGGCCAAATGTGTTTAATCGCACATCACTCCAGTCCCAAGGAGTACCCCATTCGGCAGCTCCCCACACACANCCNGACCAGACGGTCATCAGCCCACAAGCCAATCCGGCTTCGGCACCGGCAACATGCAGACGCCAGCCGAGAGGGCTTCGTTTGAAAAACCACATTGCAGAACCTATGAATAAGACTCCAAAGGCGATAAAGGCCGCCCAAGCTGCAGGCACGTGCCAGTAAAAAATACGTTGTGCAGCAGGAGATTCAAAAGCATTAATCGATACACTGGGTGCCCAATTCATGCCCAAGTAGAGGGTAGTCATTATCCCCAGAAATCCGAGGCCAAGAAAAAACTCGGGTATGCCTCGTCGCATGTCTTTCACTCCTCGCCTCTACTTCTTGAACTTGGGTGCTCACATGGTTGCCGCATATTCAACGACCAATGCCCATGGTAGAATCAAAATTGGAACGAGCAACTTGATAAAAACCGCATTCGGTCGAGCAAGNCTCAAAGTACTCAATTCAATGAACCGAACACAACTCATGGTTNCCCACAAGATTCCTGCACCAATCACAGAGAGTTCCCAATTGATGCCATCAAGAAACAGAACACCACCGAGTGCAGCAAGAATGAATCCGAGTATTGGCGCAAAGAAGTCCGCAGAGGGTAAGCGGTTCACATGCGCTCTCCACCAATCGATTGCCCTTTGTTCTCGCATCAAATAAATCACAGGATCTCCAATGAGCCCTGCAGCAAAAGGTGGAGCCAATACAAAGCCGAAAAGAATGGTTTGATTGTCAATCGTGGTTGGGTCAATAAATGCCAAAAGAGTACCAATAGCCAAGAGGGCTGTTAATCCATTNCGCGCAAATCCAGCACGAGTAGAGCGCAAGTATCGGTGCCCAGTTCGAGTTGAGAGCAGTCCTGATTTTTCTTCGACTCCAACGGTTTTCCATGCTTGCTCGTCGTCGTGTTGTTGTTTGGTTTCAACTTCTAAATCATGCAANCNCGTAGCACATTGTAGTATTTCTGTATGATGTGAAGCGATGATAAAAGCATGCCCAGCATTTCGTAAAAGTTTGATGTCTGCGATTAAAGCAGCAAGAGCATTTTCGTCTAATCCTGCATCGGGTTCATCCAAAAAGACCAACCGTGGTTCACTCGAAATCATCGCAGGAAGAAGGCCCGCTAAAACCGCAACTTTGCGCGCCTGNCCTCCAGATAATTGTCCGATGCGGTCATGCCTTCGGTGAGCAAGNCCNTAGGATTCCAGCATCGGNAGTATATCCGTTTTCATCTCGGACAGAGCACAAACGGTTGACAGATGGTCTTCGACGGTTTCATCCCCGAGTAATCCATTCCTTTGAAGAGTTAATCCAAAAGGATATTTCGCTACATTTCTTCGCCCNTCAGAATCGACCACNAATGAGCCATGATGGTGAATTGAACCCTTCTCCAAAGGAAGTAATCGAGCGCAGCTTTCAATCACGGTTGATTTTCCTGCTCCGTTTTCACCGTGCAGCACGACGACATCTTTTGNTGCGACTTCGAGGTTGAATCCGCTGATGACAATGCCCATTCCTCGACGAACTTCAAGGTCCACGAGGCTGAGTAACGATTCTGCCATGAAGTTGCGAGTTTGCAGACCGACATCAAACCTCGCATTCGGCCGTTATAGAACCATGAACTCAAATGCGACTTCTCAGTAGGCTTGTCATGGCGACAGTCATGTCCTTGTTCGGAACATCCGAATGGCTGATGTTCTCGCTTTGGGTCTTAGCAATCGTTTGGCCGATTGGATATGCCATCCGCCATCGCACCTCGCTGGCTTTATCGATCACGGTGGGTTTACTGCTTGCTTATTTGNTTCAAGTCTTGAATCAATTTGCAGCAGTGAATGGATGGGTTGGCGGCTGGCTTTGGTGGGATTTTGTACTTATTCCTGAACGAATCAATGGCTTCAACTGGGTTCATACTTTCTTTTCAGCCGGATTTTTACATAGCCAGTCTGATGCAACCCACGTTTTAGGAAATATTCTGGTTATCGCTTTAGTCGGAGTTCCTCTTGAACAACGCCTCGGATTGAGGCGCTTTGCTGTGGTTTACGGAATTGGCTTATTTGGCGGTTCTTTTGCTTGGTATGTGTTGAATTCTACTTCTGGAACGCCTTCATTAGGTGCTTCAGGTGCAGCGTTTGGACTGTTTGGAGCCTATCTTGCTGGTTGGCCCAAAGACGAGATACCTTTCCCACTTATTTTGATACGAAAATGGCCAGTGTTTTACCTTGCTTTGTTTTATTTTGGAATGGAGGTTTTCCGAGCATACTCGACCCTCGGTCTCAATCAACCGAGTGATGTGGCTCACATGGCGCATCTTGGAGGATTTTTAGCAGCCTATCTTCTGTTGCCAATGGTTGCAAAAGGTGGCCCGTATGCTTTGGGGGTTGAAGATGGTGGACCTGCCGCTTCCAGTGGGGAGCGTTCAAGGCTTAATCAAATCAAGAGTTCGATGGTTGACATGTCGAGTTTAGTTGACCCTTGGACCGCTCGNAACATCGAAGTNCCTCGAAGCATCCGTGACCCTTTACGGAGCCTTCTTGCCTCAGCTGATGAACCAGAAACTCGCCTTGCTTGGATGGAGCATCTTGCCGATGTCGGTGTGTGTCCTGATTGCCAAGCCCCATTGGGCGTGGTTGAACGAGTTTCGGGGCCTCAACTCCAGTGTTCNGTTGAACCTCAACATCTCAATTGGCCGGAGTAATTTCTCAAATCCTCCCCTAGCCCCTTTAGGGGCTGGGGAGTGGCCAAAGAGAGGATAGGCTCAAAGGCAGTACCGCCCAGCCTTAAGTCGGAGTGGTAGGTTTGAAGTCGTCGACGTCATGGAAATCTCAACGTATTTCTCTGTTTTTGGTCCTTGTCTTTTTGATTGCTGACCTCGGTGTTCTTGCCAATGAAACGGATACTTCTCCACTTGAATCAGACTNCCAGTCTCTTTATTCTGAACCCATTNTNGTCGATGGTCTGCCGCCATTAATGTGTGGGGATGAACTGTGTCTTCGCCCGATTCGAGACATCGATCGTGGTGACCGGATTTCTGCTGAAGAAGTCCAATGGTGGCAATCCTACGGGCCTGATCTCGATTGGAATGGAATGGATGATAGGCTCCAGCGAGTGTTAGCCGGTGCTGATTCAGTTTCTCCAACTGCGATTATCGGACCTGACGGTCGAAAAACAGTAGCGATTGTGGTTGATTATGCTTGGAGGGCTAACGATGCAGAAATCGAAACTCTTCGAGCGGTATTGGATGCGCATGGCTGGGTTGGTGAAGATGGTGGAGCGTGGTTCCAACANCTCACCGATATCGATTCTGTCGCNGTCGACAAAGTGCCAGTTTCTGCTCTCATGGATATTTATTCCCTGCATGGCGTGGTCGTTATTGAAATGCAAAACGTCATGATTCCATCCAACGATGTAGCTGCGAAAGCTTCCCGGGCCCGCCCTTCTGATGTTTATGCTGCTACGGCATACGAGCGAGATTACATCGGTGACGGAATTGTCGTCGCTGTTCTCGATACTGGCGTTGATAATGAGCATGAGTCGTTAAATGACTTTGATGATCAAAGCGATGAACCTGACGAAGACCCTCTCTCATACAATGACCACAAATGGGTAGCGGGATACGATGCGACTTCCTCCGCATCAAATCCTGATGGCACACAAGACCCAGACGACGGNAACGGTCACGGAACGCACGTTGCAGGCTCAGCTGTCGGTACCGGCGACAGTAGCCGAATCCATATGGGCACTGCACCTGGAGCATATTTGGTTGACATCAAAGTCCTTACAGATGCAGGTGGTACAAATTCACAAGCATCACTCAACGGAATTCAATGGTTGATTAACAATCAAAACACCGACTGGGGGCATAATTCCTCAACACGAGGCATTCAAGTCGCTTCGATGTCCTTTGGTTCAGCCTCCTCTCCTCTCGATAGTGAAAATCAAGGTGATAATGGCAGCGGTTCAGAAGCACGTCTCGTTAACGATGCAGTGAATGCTTCAATCGTTTGTGTCGTCGCAATGGGGAATGATGGGACCAACCGAGTCCCGTCGCCAGCAAGTGCGGATAAAGCAATTTCAATCGGCGCGGCCACTGACCGAGGCAACATTAACAGAACCAATGATGATGTCGCAGATTATTCCAATACCGGTCCTCGACTTGACGACAGTGATGATGATGAATGGGATGAATTGAAGCCTGATATCACCGCTTATGGCTCCGATATCATGTCCGCTACAGCACAGACGGGAACTTCTTTCCCAGGTCAACCTGCAAAACCTCTCGCTGGTTCAGACTATGATTCCAAAGACGGTACAAGCATGGCTACACCAATCGCCTCAGGCATAGTTGCACTGATGTTACAAGCAGACCCGTCTCTTGAACCGCAAGAAGTCAAGGACATCCTACGAAACTCATCTGAAGCACGTGGTAGTGCAAGTGAACCCAGCGTCTCAGACCGTTGGAACAATGAATGGGGCTTTGGCCTCATCGATGCATCTTGCGCTATCGATATGGTGCTTGAAAAAGCATGCACGCCTTTGGAAGCGAACGGTGACATCATCACGCCTCCGCCATCTGGAAATGGTTCAGGTGACCACGTGGATATGTCAAAACCGACCAATGGCACTTGGTGGATTGAAGGGAACTTTGTTCGAATTTCAGGCAGTTCTCTTGCAAACGATGATGGCGATGATTATACGAAGGTGCAAATCAGAATCGAACAACATCTCGAATCTGGAACAGTCCGTGAACTCCAGAACTGGGTCGATACAGGAGGAGACGTTTCTTCTTGGTTCATCGATGTCTCAGTGAAAGATAATTGGGTTCGCCAAGATGAAGATTACGTTTTGGTCATGGCAAGAGCGCTTACCGATGATGGAGATGAATCATCACTCGATGTTCGTTGGGTAAACATTGCCCGTATGGCAGTTACAATTGCCGGACCGCCTTTGGGAACTGCACTTCAAGGCACTGTCGAATTCAGTGGGACAGTCGAAGGTGTTGAGCATGACATTCTTGAATATCGAATTGACAACGGTGACTGGTTAATCGGTGAAGAATTATCTCAAATGGAGGTTGGCTCGCAAGATTGGTCCTTCAATTGGAATTCGAATTCAGTGGATGATGGTTCACATCGAATTGCCTTCAGAATGGTGAATGAAAGTGGAGTAGTCACCGACGATGTTCGTCGAACATACACGGTTGATAACCAGCCTGCTGCCCCCGATTTCTTGTTCCAAGGCTCAGTTGAGATTCGAGATCAAGACCTTCCGGTCTATTCAGCTGTTGCTGGAACTGTTTTAGAGGTTGATTTCATAATTGGTAATGCTGGCGACTTGGATGCAAACGACGTCTTTGTTCAAATCGATGCTGTTGGCAGTCAATCCGAGACATATCCTCGTGAGACTCGTATCTCCACACTCAATCAAGGTGAAAGTCAGCAAGTAACGCTGTATTGGTGGGCTACAGAAGCAGGTACGCACGATGTGACCATCACGATTGACCCGAATAATCAGCACGCAGATCCTAACCCCAGTAACAATGTCTATTCTTTCTCCTTTGAAGTCGAAGAACGGCCTGTTGAAGCAATGCTAAGATTTTTGCCCGGTGCAGTTACGACCAATCCGAAAGTTCCCCTTCCCGATTCGATGTTTGATATTGATGTGAGGATTGACAACTTAGGTCAAACCGAAGCGACGCAACTGACTATGCGCCTCGAACGTTGGACCGCAGATGGTTGGATGGAAATAGGCACATCTGATATTCTGATCGTTCCTGGTTCCGAATCAAGTTCAGGCCAAGCAATGGGTAATTTCAATGAACTCGGACGTCCTATTGGCCATGAAGATTATCGGGCAATTTTAGAGGGGGATGGTGTTGAATCAGAATTCAGCGAGCATCGCTTTACGCTCGTTATTGACGATGTCAGCCTTGGTTCTCAAGTGAGTGTATCATTGAGTCAAGGAGAAGTTGCTATCGACTTTATCGGTATGGAAAAGGGTGGACTTTTGTTTACAACACGTGATGGAGAACTCCATGTCCGGACAATAACCGATTCGATGGTTATGCAAGTCGATGTCCTTCTTGAAGAAAAGTGGGGCGGTGAATTAGCCACCTACTTGCGAGATGACGGACTCGTTCAAGCCGTTTGGAACAGGAAAACGATTAGCCCAGATGGCTATACCCTTACCGACTTAGCCTTCACTTCACTTACTCGCCTAGCCGAGGAAACACCGGTCCACCATCAGATGCCTGCAATCAAGTTGTCAGAGGGCTCCTATTGGGGTCTTGCTCTCACCGAGTATGAGGATGAAATGGTGCTGGCAGGTTATCATCGTGATATTTCTACATCGGGTTCGTGGCAGGATATCACTTCCATTTTCACTCTCACATCCATGAATCCAGACAGTCCTTCATCATGGAGTCCTGCAAATGTTGTGTTATCTGATATCGATATTCGTCCTTCTCAAGGGGATGCCCTAGCGATAAGTTTGGGTGAGGAAAACCTGCATATTCTCTATCAAGAAATTCGAGATGATGTCACCGGTTTAGACCGTGTTGGAATGATGTATACGCATGGTAATCCAGACTATGCTGCATGGGGCTTCCAATCTTCAGTTGGAGATGACGCTCGTATGGCTCAAATGGTTGTTTTGACCAACGGAAGCGATGACGTGTTGATTGCTTCATGGATTGAAGGAAGGGGCAAGGATGCGATGATTGCCCACATAGTTACAGATAATTCTTGGTCTGATGATGCAGAACGAATCGAAGCGCCAGGAGCAACACATATTGAATTGAATCCGACTTCAGATGGCGTCCAGATCTTTTATGATGAAATCAATGGATATGGTCCAGTGACAAGATATGGTCTTCTTTCTGACAGCTCGCTTGGTCAAACCCTCGCTCTTTCAAATATCATTACCGAGGGATTCTTGAAAGGTCATGCCGGTATGAAATCTGATGGGATTCTACTTCTCTCATCAGCGAGTGGCTCTCTCAAAATGCGTACTCTCGCAGACATGAGCGGTGAATCAAACCGCGCTTCAGGGACATCTTCATTCCTTGACACACTCCTGGCTCCAATTCCTGGAGATGAAGAAACCAAGATGCTTATTCTGGGTGTAACTTCAGGATTGTTTGTCATTTTCCTTTTGTTGATTACCCTCTCAGTTCGCTCTTCTCGTCGGCGAGAAGAATCTCCTCTTGCTGAAACGGTAAAGAATTATGATTCCGATGCATTAGAATTACTCGTGCAGCCAATCGAAGATGATGGGCCATTGCTTGCTATTGATATGGAAACAGAAGATTTAGTCGTTGAGATGGAAACTCCGGTGGCTGTTCTTGATGATGAAGCATTGACTCTGTCTGAATCGCTAGAAGCAAAGAGTGAATCAGGAGAAGGTAATGCTCGGCTTGACCGAAGAATGAAGCGAAAGCAACAGCGTGAGATTACCGACATGGTTCAATCGATGAGCGATGCTCTACCACCTCTTCCACTTCCAGCCGTTCAACCTGCTCCTTTGGTCGCAGAATTAGATGTGAAATCGCTTCCTCCATTAGATGCAAATCTCCTCCCACCTCTACCTGGTTTGCCACCATTACCAATGATTGCACCACCTCAACGTGATGTTACATGTCCTGAGTGTTCTGCTAAATTTACTGTGAAAGATATGATGCTTACTCGAGTCGATTGCCCGATTTGCTCGGCCAAAGTAGAGTGCTGAGGCGTTATTATGTGTGGGATATTTGGATACCTCGGACCTCGCCAAGCCTCTGGCATTTTGCTCGATGGTTTGCGTCGACTGGAATACCGAGGCTATGATTCAACTGGAATTGCAGTCAAAGATGAGACAATTCAAATCTATAAGAAAGTCGGTAAAGTCGGTGACTTAGAAGTGACTCTCCCCGATACAATCAATGGAAGTACAGGCATTGCCCATACCCGTTGGGCAACGCACGGCGTTGTTTCAGATTCCAATGCGCACCCTCATCGTTCTGCGAATGGAAAAGTAGTCATTGTTCACAACGGTATCATCGAAAATACACGTCAACTTCGCACCTCTCTTACCGTTCAAGGAGTTGAACTTCAGAGCGATACTGATTCAGAAGCACTTGCTCACATCATTGAAAGGGAATTGAACGTCGACAATAATCCCGAAAACGCAGTTCGTAGAACGCTCCATCTTGCTCGTGGAACTTGGGGGCTGTGTGTCTTATTTCTTGAACACGATGTGATTGTGTGTGCTCGTAATGGCTCACCTTTGATAATTGGACAGGGAGACAATGAGATGTTTGTCTCCAGTGACCCACATGCGCTTACACCCTACACGCAAAGTGTCGTTTTCTTAGAAGACGGTGAAATTGCTACCCTCACCCAAGACCAAATGTCACTCTCAACCCTTAAAGGAAAAAATTTCGATCCAAGTATTACTGTTCTCGAACAAGATTGGGGTGAGTCAGAACTTGGCGAATATCCTCATTTCATGCTGAAAGAAATTTATGAGCAACCCGATGCTTTGCGCCACTGTATTAGTGGACGGCTTGATCGCGTTGGTGGAAATGGGAGGCTCGGAGGTTTGAAACTCGAACCACGAGATTTAGCGAATATTCCGCATGTTCGCCTTTTGGGTTGTGGAACGGCTTACAACGCAGCAGAAATTGGTCAATTGATGATTGAAAAATTAGCACGTATTCCTGCAGTGGCTCACATTTCAAGTGAATTCCGTCACAATGATCCGGTGATCAATCCCAAAGCATTGCATTTTGCAGTGACGCAGTCTGGAGAAACTGCCGATACATTGTCGGCTGTCAAAGAAATTCAACTCAAGGGTGGAAGCGTCTATGGCGTGGTCAATGTGGTTGGTTCCTCAATCGCTCGTGAATGTGGAAAAGGCGTTTACATTCATTCCGGTCCAGAACAAGCAGTAGCATCGACAAAAGCGTTCTCAAATATGGTTGCTGCTTTGTCCATGTTTGCACTTCAAGTTGGACGTTCTCGAGCGACAAGTAAAGAGCAAGGGAAAGAGTTGATTAACGGTTTACAACAAATCCCTCATTTGATTGAAGAATATCTTGAGAATCAAGGTCCAATTCTTGAAGCTGTTGAAATGATTAAGGATGCAAAATGTGTGCTTTTCTTGGGTCGAGGGATTTCAGCTCCTGTTGCCAAAGAAGGGGCACTCAAATTGATGGAGATTGCTTACATCCCTTGTCTTGCCTATCCGGCTGGAGAAATGAAGCACGGGCCTATCGCTCTTTTAGAAGAAGGAAGTCCAGTTGTTTTCATCGCACCAAACGACCATGTCAAAGTCAAAACAATTTCTGCTATGCATGAATGCCGAGCCAGAGGGGCTCGAATTATTTTGATTCATGAAGAAGGCGATGAAATTGCCAGTGAAGCAGACATCAGCATCCCAATTCCTCGAGTTCATCCTTTGCTGTCGCCTTTGTTAACGGTGATTCCTACTCAGTTAATCGCTTACCACACTGCATTGGCACTGGGTTGCAATGTTGACCGTCCTCGCAATCTTGCAAAATCGGTTACTGTTGAGTAATCAATTCACAGAATTGTGAATCGTTGTTCGTCTTCTTTCCAATTGAACGGCTTGTATCCAAGTCGATGGTTGGTGTGGCGCATTTTGACAACACCCATCTTTCGAGCAACATCATCACCTGAACGTTCCATTACCAAATGAATGACGCCATCCGCAAGGTAATCTTCAACACCGTATTCGCCAAATTGCTTGTGATCTTCGCCTGTCATCTCACAGATGAAGAACGATGTAAGACCAAGTCGGCGAACCGCTTCAAACAAACGGAAAATTTCGTCACGTGGATTTTCCATCTTGGTAAGTGTGAAAAAGGCTCCTAGGGAATCGAAAACCAGCAATTCAAAGCCGATTGAGTCACGGTATGAAGTGAGTTGCTTGATGAGTTGGCCCATCCAATCAACACGACTGCTCATACCTTGTTCATCAAGTTGAACGCGCAGGTCGGAAAGGTCAATGATTGCAATTCGGTTACTCACTCGCTTGTCATCGATGTTCATGCCCATATTGGACATGTGAGAACGAAGTGAGTCTTTCCCTTGTTCAAGAGTAACATATATTCCACTGGTCTCTCCATAGAGAACTGCATTGTAAAGCATGGAAAAGGTAAGACTCGACTTCATTGCACCAGATGCTCCGGCAACAATACAAATATGACCTTCAGGGATTCCTCCTTGCATATTTTCATCTAATCCTTCAATATGTGTTGGAATTCTTGATACATCACCCATGCCGGCACCATACTGGGCTAGACACTTTGATTCTTCAACCTCTCCCCTCTTTTTTTTGGTTTTTCGAACTCCAACCAGCAAAAAAGACAAGTCAAGTTCTCGCTTGGACAAAGTGTGGGCGAAGCATGAACATATGGCTGGCATCACAATCTCTTCGTCGGGCAACGATGCTCACGGAACTTTTTCCGAATGTAAAATGTGAAGGGTTTTCAGACGTTGATGAGACGCCTTCATCTGGTAGCGTTGACATGCAAGTGCTTTCTATCTGTCAAAAGAAATCCCAAGCAGTACCTGCTGTACATGATTTTGATGTCGTGGTCGTTTGTGATACCATGCTTGCTGACCCCGATGATATGGATTCGGCTTTGGGTAAACCCAATGACACTGTTGAAGCTGCTATGATGCTGCATCGTCTTTCGGGCAGGCGCCATCAAGTGTGGTCAGCGACAGGCATTCAACTGCACGGGCAATGGAAATTTTTCATCGAACACGCTATTGTTGAAATTGATTCACTTACCGATGAACAACTCGTTGAACTCGTCTTGAGTGAATCATGGAAAGGAAAAGCCGGCGGCTATGATTTAGCAGGCCCAATGGGAGCATATGCTCGCCTCATAGAGGGTTCTGAAGCAACAGTACTCGGAATAGCGGGTGAAGCAATGGAATTGCTTGAATCGTTTTCAGTCTGACATGAGTGAAAGCAGTCCGAGTTCATGCCGTCCAACATCAACCACCACGTCTTTGCCAGGCAGCAACAGAAGTTTGTCCTCTGCATCTAATGCAAAAATTCCAACACCAGATTCATTGCTCATCTGCTGAAGTTCTCGACGGCAGACATTTTGATGCGTATCCATATGGACCATGGGACGTAAATCAACGATAACGGAGTCTCCTTGAAGGATACGCTTGGCCATTTCACGAGTGGGAATACGGTTCTTTTCGTCAGGAGAAATATAGCGCAATGCTCTTCTTGGGAATGAATTTTTCACACGTGAATGTGCTCCGAGGTCATGGAATGCTTCACCTTCTGCAGTGAGCGGCCCTTTCCATTTATTGGGGAGTATTTGAGGTGTACTTGAGGAGGTTCTTTTAACAGCTAAAGGCGCAGGTTTGACGGTTTGTTTTTCTGGCTCGCGTTGTGTTGGAACTGGAGATTCGAGTGTCTGCTGCTCTGCTCCTTTGTTGTCAAGTGTCTTCGGAGCAGGTGAGTCTGGTTTCTTCGTACGCTTTTTTGAATCACTTTGACCATCGGGGTCGGGTAAGCCAAAAAACTGCCACAAACTTGCCATTCTTTCACCGTTCACAAATCGAGATCATCAAGGAATCCTGACATATCTGTGCTTGCAGAGGTGCTTGGGGTATTGGTAGTTGTCGGCTGTGCAGGAGCTTGTTGACCCATTTGTGCAGCAAGATACTGTTCACCGTAATGTTGCCATTGTTCCATTGTCCATCCTTCGGGGAGTCCTGATGCCGGCAAGGCAGGTCCAGTTTGTTGTGGTTGTACAACTGTGGGCTGAACGGGTTGTTGAACAGCGGGTTCTGAGAGAGCACCTAATGCAGCTAGAGCATCAGAAGCCGATTGGGTTTGAACCGGTTCTTGGTAGGTCTCGTATGCCTGTGCGTATTGGTCTGCGGCTTGAGCAGGTTGCGCATAAGGGTCGGCCGCTTGAGCCGGTTGCGCATACATGTCGGGTTGCGTTTGAGTGACCTCTGCCTGTTGAGTATAGGATGGCTCACTTGCTACATACTGATTTTGAGTCGCCATAGGCGGTTCAATTGAAGGAACATTAGCAAATGCTGAATACTTTTCTTCTTCATTTCCACCTCTTCTTCGAGTAAGGAGTAAGAACGCAGCGAGAATCACTACGATCACGGCGAGAATACCTACGATTGCAGTTGGTACAGAACCGAGTGCAGCACTGACGGTTTCAACAAATCCTTCCGCAGGCTTTTCAGCAACGGTCAACGTGATGGAATCGGTTGAAGTCTCTCCATCATCGTCGGTTATTGTTAGTGTGAAGGTCCATTGTCCCGGCTCAAGATTTGTCAGCGTGTATTCTGCACCGCTGTAATCTATTTCACCGGTAAATTCGCCATCGAGATTACTGTCGATGAGGTCACTGTCCCAGTCGTATTGCAACGTAAGTAAATCACCGGCTGTTTCGCGAGAAATCAAGGTTGAAAGCGTAATGTTATCTCCTTCCATGAGTTCTGATACATCACTTGAATTGGTAATCGTAACTAAAGGAGCGATATTTATGACGCTGATATTTGCTGAAGTCATCGCTTGTGCACCATCATCGTCCATGACAGTAGCTGTGATTTGTCGTACGCCTTGAGTAGGCCACAGTGTCGTCATTTCAAGACCTTGTACTTCGCAATCATTGGTTGGATTCATATCATTGTCAACATCGACGAGTGCATTCAAGTCCCAACACACTTCAAGCGTCTCGATATCGGATGCAGTATCGCTGATTTCAGCGGTAAAACTTATGTTCGTATCTTCATAAATAATCGCATTACCGAGTCCAGTAATTGTAGGAGCGACATTCAAGATGTTGACTTGCGATGTTCGAATTTCAGAGCGAGCGCCGTCGTCATCATAGGCTGAAACTTGAATGGTGTGCATTCCTGAAGTAGGCCAAGATACAGTTGCTGTTGAGGAAGGCCCCTTGGTTGTGACCGTCCAATTCGGGTCAAGGTCTGAAGGCATCCATTCGATATTGATGTCATCTCGGTCAGACAGCGTATCGTCACCTACGATTCGTAACAGGGCCACTTGGTCTTCATCTAAAGTCCAAACTCCGGTAGAATCAGCGGTCAAATTCATACCACCATACCAGAGTTCTGGGTATTGTAGAGTCGGTTCGATGTTCAGAACATCCAATGTCGTAGTAACGGTTGTTGTCTCATCATCATCATCAGTAGCTACAGCAGTAATTTCAAGTGGTCCTTCACCCATCGGGATGAACGTACATGTAGGCTGTGTCAATCCTTCTTGACAGTTCAGTCCAGGCCACTCGATACTGACTTGTTGACCAGATGGAGAGACGCTATCGATATCACCGCTATCAGTGGCATCAATGGTAATCTCCGATTCAACATCGATACTTTCAAC
>NHFA02000006.1 GCA_002170315.2 Euryarchaeota archaeon TMED99 | reverse complement strand
GTTCGCATCTTGCCTTCACCAGTTTCTGTGTCGACTTTTTGATTACCTTCTGCATCCAAATCTGGAATCTTATCGGCAGTACCTAATCGGCTTCGCTTTGCCATTCCGTTTCGAGTGATGGTGAGGATTTGAGTCTCCGTGTTTTCTGTCGACATCATACCGACGACGTGACCGCCGTCTGCATTCTTTCTGTTACCCGTTTTAATTCCGTAAACACCTGCTGAAACACGACCTGAAGAACGGATATCTGAGCACGCAAAGCGGCTGGCGAATCCTGTGCTTGAAATCATAACAACCGCTGATTCATTGGTTCCTGTTCGGACATTGACAAGACTGTCTCCTTCGAGCTTGAACCGTAGCGCATACTTTCCATTTCGATTGATTCGAACGTATTCTTCGAGTTTAGTCTTCTTGATGAGACCCAAACGGGTGGCAAACAGCAAGAAGTGGCCTTCTGGAGATTCAAGTAAATCACGAGTAATTGGTAGAATGGTGACGATGTTTTCATCATCCTGAATCTTTTCAATGACGTTTCGAATATGGCTACCTCGAGCATGGCGACTCGCAAGGGGCGTCTCCCATGCTTTGAGACCATAGACTCGCCCTTTGTCGGTGAAAATCAGCAATCGGTCCTTACTGAAACACGTAACAATCAGTTGAGGTGTGTCTTCATTCTTGGTTGCAACACCTTTGAGACCCTTTCCACCACGGTTCTGAACACGGAACATTTCGACAGGCATGTGACGAATGTAGTTGTCTTCAGAGAGTGTAATAGCAATCGCACGCTCCTCAATCAAGTCTTCACGGTTCATCGAAAGCGGCATTGGGTCAATGAACGAACGGCGTTCATCACCATGCCGTTCAATCATTTCATCCAGTTCAGTCAACAAGATACTCAATCGGCGTGATCGTGAAGCGATGATGTCTTGTAAATCAGCGATACGAATCTGTAACTCAGCGTATTCGTTCTGAACTTTGTCAACATCCAAACGACTCAATTGGTAAAGTCGGCGTTCAGCAATTGCTTTTGCTTGAGGTTCGGTGAAACTGAATGGGGCGATTCCCGACATGGTTTCATCGCCTTTCAAGACCGCTTCAAATTGGTCTCGGCTCGCACTGGCTTTACCAACTGCGACAACATCATCGATTCGGTCTTGTGCTTTGACAAGACCTTCGAGAATGTGGGCTCGAGCCTGGGCTTTTTCAATGTCAAACTGGGCTCTTCGCTCAATAATTGATTCACGGTGTGAAACATAGGTGTGAAGCATAACTGGAAGGGTCAGAAGCACTGGACGTCCATCCAAAATACCCATCATGTTGGCAGAATACGATTCTTGCAGACGGCTTGATTTGAACAATTGATTCAAAACAGCGTGTGGATCTGCATTGTTCTTGACTTCAATTACAACACGGATACCTTCTTTGGAAGACTCGTCTCGAATATCTCGAATGCCAACAACTGTGCCTTTGCTAACCAGTTCAGCGATGTGAACAAGCATGTCGGCTTTCTTGACTTGGTAAGGAATTTCGTGGATGATAATGCGCTTTCCTTTGCTGTCATCGAGAACATCGCACTTCGAGCGAACGTGGAATCTGCCTTTGCCAGAAGTATACATGTCATAGATTCCGTCGATGCCATGAATTGAAGCACCTGTCGGGAAATCAGGGCCTTTAACGTGCTCCATATACTCATCTATAGAAATCTGTGGCATGCCTTTGTTGGCCTCTCCTTCCTCTAAGATACGATTGACGTGGAGGTGAATCGCACCCCCTACTTCTGTCAAATTATGAGGCGGAATACGGGTTGCCATTCCGACTGCAATACCGTCACTGCCGTTGAGCAGTAAGTTTGGCAAACGTGCGGGAAGGACGGTTGGTTCTTGCTCTGAGTCGTCGAAGTTCGATTGGAAATCGACGGTCTTCTTGTCGATATCATCGAGCATGTGCTTGGAAATCCGGTCGAGCCGACTTTCGGTATATCGCATAGCTGCGGGAGGGTCACCGTCAATCGAACCAAAATTACCCTGGCCATCAACCAGTGGATAACGAAGCGAGAACTCTTGCGCCATTCGGACCATGGTGTCGTAAATGGATTGATCACCGTGAGGGTGATACTTACCCATGACTTCTCCAACTGAACGAGCAGATTTACTGAATTTCTTGTCAGAGGTGTGACCGCCTTCATACATACCGTAGAGAACACGCCGATGGACTGGCTTGAGTCCATCACGCGCATCAGGGAGGGCACGACCAATGATAACAGACATTGCGTAATTGATGTATGATGTTTTCATCTCGTCATTCAATGGATGATTCAATACATTGCCAGTGGGCATCACTTCGCCGTCTTCTTCTTCGATTTTTTCTTCATTATCATCAGATGTCAAGGTTGGTCACCTCCTTTGCGTGGCGTTCGATGAACGCCCTTCTGTCGGGAACATCGTCGCCCATGAGAATCTCAAACATGCGGTCAGATTCTTCTGCATCACGTACGGTGACTTTGAGCATTGTTCGTGTCGCAGGATCCATGGTCGTCTCCCAAAGTTGTTCAGGATTCATTTCACCAAGACCCTTGTAACGCTGAACGCCGATTTTTGTATTGGGGTTATCTCCCTTTAGTTCATCGATAATTCGGTCTCTTTCTTCATCCGAGAACGCATATTTGCTGACTCTTCCTTTCGAGAGTTGGTAGAGCGGAGGTTGTGCGATAAAGACGTGACCTTCTGTAATTGCTGGCCGCATAAAACGCCAGAGGAATGTCAGCATCAATGTCCGAATGTGTGCACCATCGACGTCAGCGTCAGTCATGATGATGATTTTGTGATATCGCAACTTTTCAGGATTGAATCCGCCTTCGTCCTCTGGATTATTACCCACGCCTGCGCCAAGTGCACGAATCATGGTTTGAATCTCATTATTCTGGAATACTTTGGCAATGTTGTGCTTTTGCCGCTCGACGTTCAAGATTTTTCCTCGTAAGGGGAGAATTGCTTGAATGCGTCGGTCTCGGCCAGTCTTTGCTGAACCTCCCGCAGAATCACCTTCAACCAAATAGACTTCACATTCCCTTGGGTCTCGGGATTGACAGTCGGCCAGTTTACCAGGTAGGCCGCCACCTTCGAGTACGCCTTTCCGGCGAGTGAGGTCACGTGCCTTACGAGCTGCTTCACGTGCCTTCGAAGCAAGGAGTGCTTTGTCGACCACTTGCTTGGCTACAGAAGGGTTTTCTTCGAAAAATTCATTCAACTTTTCATAGACAACAGTTTGTACAATTCCCGTAACCTCGCTGCTGACCAATTTATCTTTGGTTTGTGAAGAGAATGAAGGGTCGGGGTGTTTGACACTCACAACTGCAGCAAGTCCTTCACGGACATCGTCTCCAGAAAGGGCATCGCCCTTGAGCAGATTACGCTTCTTAGCATAACCGTTTACACAACTGGTCAAAGCGGTTCGCAGACCCGACATGTGTGTTCCTCCATCCTTGTTTCGAATGATGTTGGTGTAACAGAGAATCGATTCACTGAATGCATCTGACCACTGAAGTGCGAGTTCAATGGATACAGGTCCCTTTTCAGTTTCTTTTTCTCCTTCAATGACAATAACATCATCGTGCATGGCTTCCCTTCGTTCATTCAACTGTCGTACAAACTCGGCGAGACCGCCTTCATACAGATGTTCAACGATGTGTGGCTCATCTGTTCGTTCATCATTGATGACGATTTGTAGACCTGCATTAAGGAATGAAGTTTCTTTGAGGCGTGTGTTGATTTGCTCAAATTCAAACTCGGTAACCTCGGTGAAGATGGAGAGGTCGGGCTTGAAGGAAATGATCGTACCGGTATCGTCGCATGTTCCAGTCACAGCCAATGGCTCTACTGGGACGCCCGCTTCGAAACGCTGGAAGTGAATTTGACCGTCGCGATGAATCGTGACATCCATCCACTCTGAAACAGCATTCACTGCGGAGACACCAACACCGTGTAGTCCACCGGATACTTTGTAGGAACTGTTGTCGAATTTCCCTCCAGCGTGGAGTTTGGTCATGATGACTTCTGCTGCTGAAACGCCGTATTCCTCGTGCAGGCCAACGGGGATGCCTCTTCCATAATCACGCACTGTAAGCGAATGATCGGGATTGAGTGTGATGTCGATTCTCGAGGTGTGGCCTGCTAGATGCTCGTCAACAGAGTTGTCGACGACTTCCCAAATACAGTGGTGGAGGGCCGTTCCGTCGTGAGGGTCGCCAAGATACATACCTGGTCGTTTTCGTACTGCTTCAAGGCCTTCGAGAACCTGTATACTGGATGCACTGTAATCGTCTGACAAAATAATTCCTCTGATGGGTTGCGAAAGATGGGCGTTTTAGCGTATCAAAAATACGTTGGTTTTGAAGGTTAGAAATAAGATAATTTTGGGCCGCAGTCCTCTATTTCTCTACCCTCGCCTCCCTCTACAACTATACCCTGTGCCGAGGGGGTATAAAGGTACTGGAAAACAGGTGTCCTGCGGCTCGTTTTTCCGACCTCATTTCGCTACGGAAACGGCCTTTTTCATCGCTCTAAAGTGAAAGTAAATTCAAGAGAGAAAGGAGGTGAAAAACTGGAGTTTTGCGTGAAGTTACCAACCCATTGTAAGCGAGAGCGTTAAGAAGCCAGCCTAAGTCGCCGAAAGCATGCCCAACCCCAAGATATGCGTATCTCTTGAAGAAACAACCGTGAAAGCAATGGTTGACGAAGCAGCCCGTGCAGGGATTCAGGGCGCTGATATGGTCGAAGTTCGTTTTGACCGCTTGTATCTCAAAAAGCCTCAGGCAACCATTACTGAAGACGAAGAAGGTAACAGAGTTTCAACCATGCCTCCAGTCGAGGAATGGCCAGTAAGAGATTTTGAGGAACTTGATGTCGCAAAGTCCATTGCAGATCTCAAGGAAGCAATTGGCCTACCTGTGATTTTTTCAGTTCGCTCAGTTCGAGATGGAGGACATTTCTCAGGCAATGAAGAACAGCGCATTGGCATTCTTCAAGCAGCTGTTGAATCCGAAGTGAAGTGGGTTGACCTTGAAATGTCAATCGAGGAAAAAGACCGGAAAGCACTGGTTAAATCGGCTCAAGCAGCAAACTGCCAGATTATCGCTTCTCAACACGACACGAGTGGAACTCCAAGTTCAGAGGATATCGTCACAATGATTACCTCAAACACAGAAAGTGGAGACATCATAAAGTTCTGCAGCACACTCAAAGACCACCAAGATGCGCTTCAAATCGTTCATGCAGCAAATGCATTGAATGACCAAGATGGAACTCCTCCTTACAGCCTCATGGCACTTGGTAACGGTGGAGACTGGGCACGACTCCATGCACCTACGCTTGGTCAAGAATTGGTCTACGCAACCATGCGTGACGAATTCCGCCTCTCTGACAAGGGCCTTGTCAACGTCCGAGACCTCCAAGATGCTTGGAGACTCTTAGAGTATTGAAGGCGATTACAGCCCATCTAAATGGGGTTTTTACGGCATTTCGCTTTCAGGCGGTGTCGAACTTTCCCAAACCTGTTGGATTTCGGATGATTCAGGTTCACCAAGAGGAGGGATTTCTACGACCTCTTTTGCAGGTGGATCACTTTCCAGCGGTTGCGTATATTCTGCAGGCGTGTCCAGCGAGGGTACGATGTTTTGTGGGATTTCCGCAACCAATCCTGCCTTCATGTATTTGGCATTGAGAATAAATGGAATCGAAAGGGTTCCAAGTAAAACGACCAAGAAGACGAGAGAAACGGTGAATGGTGGGAGAATAAAACTGCGCTCTGTCGTGATGATGGTAACGTCAGCAGCAACGATGGTGTTTGGCGACTCAGCATCGTTATCGTGAACGTTATCCCAAGCGTCAATAACGATATAGAAATCCTCCCAAGTCGTGCCTGAAAAGAACGATGAGTAAATCTCAGGACCATCTAAATTCAAAGCAAAATTTACCTCGGAAGTCTTCTCGTATTCGTGAGAGTCGCGATAGGACTTCCAACCTAAGAAATTGAAACTCCTCCACTCTGGAGGTATGTTGGAAAGAGATTCTTCAAACTCGTCATAGCCATAGAAACCACCGTCGTGCGACGAGTGGTATGATTGAGTATAACTGTTGTATTCCTCGGTCGTAAGCAAGTAAATATCTCCATCAACAGGATTCATGTTTGTGTCTTGCAAAGTGATGCAAACCGTGGTCCGGTAATCGGCTGAAAGGTTGACCCTTAATGCACCAACGCTATCGTTTCCAATCAACATCGTTGTGTAGTGGTTTTCTTCAAGCGGTTCAAGCCGAGGAAGCATCCATGTTTGATACATCCATGGCTCTTCTGGGCTCAATGAAGTATCCTGCACTGGTTGAGAGCCAGAGGCATCTTCCTGCCGTTTTTCATCTTCATAATATTCGATATCATCATATTCATCAAAACCACCCCACCAATTGCCATTGTGAAACGGCACTAATGACAAGCGTTGAGCGGTTTCATTCCAGCGAATTGGAGAGGTATCTCCGGCGCAAGAATCGGCAGCCTGAGCGTGCATTGAAGCAGGACTGGAAAGGGCGAGTAAAAGAATCGGCAGGAGCAAGGTTAGCGTAATCGAACTCACTCGAGTGTATGGTGACATGCCCTCTCCCCATGCAAGCATAGGAAAGGCGGTTATACAAACTAGCGGTTAACTTCTTCGACGAAGAGGCCGAATATAGCCACTGTCATCGCTTCTGCGTTCATCTTTCGATAAGATACCCGGAGCAGGAGGTGGGGCGTGATGATCCATGCCGAGCAAACCGCCTTGGTCTTCGACATGCTCAACATCCGTATAGGTCTCAGCAGCCTGCTTTGCTTCATCTTCAAGTTCAGATGGTTCTCGCATAACCAACCAACCGAGAATCAAAGCGACCGCAATCAAAGCGACGAAAGTAGCGAGGTCGGAACCTGCATCTGCAAGCCAACTCTTCCAATCATCAACACTGAAGTCAGACAGAGATGGGGGCGCAGAAGGTTCAGGATTCACATCAATTTCTTCATCCATCGAATCGCAAATCCCAACGCTGTCACATATTTCTAGACGAATTGTGTAGGTTCCAACTTCACTCCAGCTGCCGGTAATTCGTGAAACTGAACCAGGTAATGGCTCAATCCAATCATCAGCGGGGTCTCCGTTGTTATCTGCATCGACTTCAATATCCAAATCCCAACGAATCTGCAAATCTGGACTGAGCGTCACATCTCGGTCGGAAATGGAGCCGTCATTGATGTTCGTATCACGATAAATAGCAATGGCCAAATCGGATTCTATGTCCGAAAAGTTCGCTACAAAGGAATTTGAATCCGAAACTATGATTTCATCAGGAACGAAAATATTGTGAATAATCGGGGGATGATCGACAACCACTGTGAAGTAGGCTCGAGAAACATCTCCAGTGCCAAAGGCATCTCGAACGGTCAGCGAAACGGTGTATTCACCTGGCAATGAATAGGAGTGCCAAGGTGAAGCTTGGTGGTCCAATGGAGAGCCATCTCCGAAATCCCATGAGTATTGAACCAAACCATTCCATTCAGGAGAATTAACGTCAAGTGGAACATATTTTCCTTCGAATGATTGGTCGCCATCACGGGTGCCATCAGAATCAAAATACAACAAAGAGTGAGGTGCTGCAAAGGTGTCTCCTTGCTCATTGAAGGTTCGTGACCAATCCAGATTTGTTATTTCAGGAAGAACGCTGGAATCTGTTAATTGTTCTTCATTATACCATGCATCAAGAATTTGAACAGCGATGATTGGCAAAGGATTTGCAATTTCGACGGTAAGGACTCGAGCGATACTTTGCGCTCCTTCAGCATCCGTCACAACCAACATGACGGTGTGAACTCCAGGTTGTGAGAACGAATGCGTCACTTGGGGGCTTGCACCAAATGTTCCGTCATCTGAGAAACTCCAATTATACGTCAAATCACTGGAATCACCTACAATACCATCGGGGTCAAACGAGTCACGGCCATCGAATGTGTAAGGCGTTTCGACTTGTCCATCTTCAACACGGAAATCAATAATCGATGTACCCGATGTGGTAGTTTTGACAATGAAATCTGCGACTGGAATTTGATTCATCACCAGAATCGATAACACGGCTGTAGCAGTACTTCCGTCGTCATCCATAACCGTCAATTCAGCGGTCTTCAAGCCAGGTGTATCCCACGAAGGCGTTGGATTCGGGTCGTTTGAACTCGTCAAGGTGAACTCATCATCACGGTCGGTGACTCCACCGTCGAGGTTGACTCCATCAGGGAAGAACCATGCATAAGAAATGAGGCTACCGTCTGAATCTTTGAAGACATCTGGCATCACAATCGAAGTGTAGGTATCCGTTGACAAATTATCGGAGAAGATCTGGTAAGGAACACGGTTGTTCACATAAACGAGGATGTTTTTGACACCGATATTATTGCCGTCAGAAACGGTGAGTGTCAAGTTGTATGTTACGTTGGTACCGTTAATGTCACCCCACTCATGAGGTGCTTCAAACATACCAATTCCGCTATCAGTAGACCCATCACCCCAGTTCCATTGGAAGGACAAGTTTTGGGTTGGAACATTGTCGACAGTCAGCGATGCCGAAAACAAAATCATCTGGTTGGTAAGGATTGAAATCTCTTCTTGAATCAGCACCCCATTGACTGTAATCAGCGGAATTGGAGGTGTTGAATCGGTGATATTCAATTCGAGAACGTCAGCATCAGACCAAGAGCCGCCTTGGTCTTGAACACGAAGTGTAGCGTTGTAGAGTCCTATGGATTGATAGGAACGGTATGGTGATTTCAAACCGGATGTGGTCGAATCTCCAAAATCCCAGGCATAGGCAACAGGTGCGTCCAGATAAGGCAAGGAATTGTTGTCAAAGGAAAGCCCCCATGCATCAAACCCGTCTCCGTTAAATTGTATGTTTTCCCATGTTTGAGATTCGTTTGGAGAAAGTGTACCATTCGCTGTTGGCTTCATGTTATTGAGGATTTGAGGGGAAGAGGTTAGCGTGTCAACGGTCGTTCCAATCATATCGTTCATTTCCATCTGGAATGTGTATTGGGAATTGTATGGAGCGGTAAACCAAATGCTCTCTTCGGTAGCAACTCCGCCGCCAGCAGAAACTCGCTTGGTCTGTGTATCAACGACGGTTCCGCTGTTGTCGAGAACCTTGGTGGTGACATCGAGATCTTCAAAGAATGCATTTGAGAAGACTTCATAGTTGATTTGGACGGTATCAGGAGAGCCATCACCGTCACGGTCACTCATTGCCGTTGAATTGAGCGTCAAGGTGGCAGGAGAAGTGATTCGTGCTGCTTCGATATCAACTGTACCCTGTGGATAAGACGGTCCACATGAAGTGTAATCACAATCAGCAACAGTACTGGCATACCACGTAATCGCCCATACTTCATCGGTCAAATTACCAAAGCCAGGAATGAGCGCAGTAGCAACGTTGTTTTGGAAGTCTAAGTCCGTTGCAGTCCACAAACCGTCAGCAGTAGCCTTGGAAACCACAACACCGTCAAATTGGCTGACATCAGCAGTCAAGCGCATGGTCAACGGTGCTGGAGATGAAGTTCCTGGTGTAAATTTGAATGCACGGATACCCCAACCTTCTACCGAATGTCCGGTTGAAGTCCATGGCCCTGCCCAATTGCTGTTGGTATCAGCCGGTTGAACACGGCAAAACGAATTGGAAGAACACGTTGAGGTCAAATCAAGATTTGAGAATCCGTAGATTCCTTGAGATGAATCAAGTACTGCCGCAATCGAAAAGTTCGCAAAGATTTCACCCATTGTTCGACCAAGCATTCCGCTTTGACCACTCACTGGAGAGCGTGCTAAGTTCTCAACACCTAAACCGCCAGTCGCAGAGTCTTGCACCAACTGGCGAACAGCAGGTCCACCGCCAAGGTGGTCTGCCAAATACATCGTGAAGATGAAGCCTGCACCGTAATCAGCAAAGCGTTGGTTCCACCAACGAACCGAAAGTTCAGATGCTTGAGTCCACTGATTCAAGTGACTCACCAGTGTTGAATCAGCTCCAAAACAGAGGAAAATTGCTACATCAGCATTCCCTTCATCAATCCAGAGGTTTTCGTAAGGGTCTTGTGCATTGTGCAGCAAGTGTTCCAATTCATGAGCAAGAATCGATTTACCCCAACTCAAGGTAACATCGGCATAGTCAACGAATACTGCTTCACGTGAACTCGACATAGAGGGTGCGAAGTACCCACCGATATTGTAAGCACCATCAATGTCGTAAATGACAATTTGAACTTGGCAGTTATTATCGACATCAGGTGGAGCGAGACCTCTTCCGTCTTGGTAGTCTTTTCCGTAGTAGGTCGTCATGGTAGGATAAATCGTTTGATCCCAGGAAGAGGCGAGGTTGTTCAAGACAGTGGAACTCAATGTTCGACCAGATTGAACCAAGAATGCAACTGTGGTTGTGGTTTTTGCAACATAGGTGTCGACAGAGCCGCCAGAGGTTGGAACAGTAAGTTGGTCGTTGACCACATGAGGGTTACATGCTCTACCCGAGGAGCGAGCGGAGGTCTGAGGCTCGTAAGCCATGTCTTCAACACCCGGCCGACCAGCATCGATCCACTCCTGTTTTAGGAAAGAGAACGCAGAAACGACGGGTTGTTCTTCTTCAATCATCAAATATTGATGGCCCATCTCGATTTCAAAATCAGCGATGTCTCCAATGACAACGCCTCCAGCACTGTAAGGCAGTACCTCGTTTACCTCCTCAGATTCTGCTCCAGCAGAAAGTAAAAGAGGAGATATTCCGGAGACGAAAAGAAGCGTTACCAAAAGCAAGGCGGTATTGGAGCGTAGTTCCGACATTTATGGCACCTCATTTATTCGCAAGACTGCTAACATCTACACGACTTGAAATGAGGTATTTAAGAGTGGGTCTATGAGGCTTCATACATGCTCATGCAGGATGGCGGCGATTTTCGAGGCTCTCAACGATTCGCCATTCTCGCCATACTTTTCCTTCTTTGCTCCCTCAGTACCTCGTTTTCACAACCAGTTCATGCTGTAGAAGCGCCCTATGAAGCCGTTGAAATATGCGATTATGTCGATCAACTTGAGTTCAATGGCACTTTGGCCAATGAATCTGTGCACTGGCAAACAAGCCTTGGTCCACGAGTTCCAGGCACAAATGCTTCTGAAATGTTCCGAAATTCCGTAGAAGAAAACTTGACTCAATGGAATGTGAGCATGCACGAATATACGGTTGACAACTTGACCTTTACCAATGTTGAAGCGGTATTGGAACCAGTTGGAGCAGATAACAACACTCCTCGAGTTGTCTTAGTTGCCCACTATGACACTCGAAACGTTGCGGAACGTGACAGTGATGAGAATCGGACCAACGAACCGATCATCGGCGCCAATGATGGAGCAAGTGGGGCAGCTGCTCTGATTGAACTTGCGCGAATTATTCCACCGATGGAACTCGACTATGAGGTGGAACTGCTTTTTACCGATGCTGAAGACCAAAATTACACGCCACACCGATTCTTTGGTGCAGAAAAATGGGCGGAAGATCAAACCCAGCAAGAAATCAATCGTACTGCAGCCTTCATCGTCTTGGATATGATTGGAGATGCAGACTTGCAATTAACTCACATTTGGCCCGGAAATGGCGCGTTATGGAGCACCATTCCACCTCTTGCAGAAGCACTCGGGATGGTTGAAAATAAAACCGATTGCAATGGAGAAATTGGCGTGAAGATTTTCGACCAGAACACTTCCATCGGCGTCTATGACGACCATGTACCTGCATTGAATATCGGGATCAGAGCAATCGACCTCATCGATATCCGGTTTGGCCCCGGGGCGCAAGCCTTTGGCGGCTATTGGCACACCCATGAAGACACACCTGACAAAGTAAGCGCCGAATCGCTTGGAACGGTCGGTCGAATGGTTGAACTGGGCTTGCGGAGTGGTGCGTGGCTTGTTTCGAACTCCACTCAAGAAGAGCCGACTGAGCCTCTCAATTCATCTGAGAATGAGGAAGATATCAAGGAAGAAATCGAAACTCAAACCTATCCTCTGTTTGCGTTGGTTGCCGCACTTTCGGTTGGAATGTTACTCCTGTTTATGGCCTTCCTTGGATGGACTATCCGCAAGCAATCCTAACATAGTGTTGCGCGGCATGACTAGGGAAGGGTATTATCCGCGCATGTATTGACCTAAGATAAGCGGAGGTGGGTATGATGGAGGAAGAAGAATTGGATGAACGCCTCGTAGCCCTCCGTGCCCGTGTTCAATCGAAGCTTGAACACTCAGAAAATGAGAAAGCAATTCGTCAGAAAGCCGCTGAAGAGGAATTGGTTGTCGAGGCTCATGAATTAGATAAAGCGGTTGAAAAAGCAACCGTTCGCTTCAAAGCTAAAATCGATGAAATGGACCAATCAGATAGGTCCAGAATCCTCACTTTAGCGGCTTCACTCATTTTGATTGGCAGTATTCTAGGTATGGCTTCTGGCGCACTGATTCTCAACGGCAACCCTGATGATTTACTCTCCTCGTCACTGTTTGAAAGAGCGGACAGAGTCGACGTCACCGGCATAGCATTAGAGGCTGAAGATGGCAATGGTGTAGAAAACGTAACCATTCAATTACTCAATGTCGATACCGATGAAATCATTGCGGAAATGGCGACTGATGAAAACGGCTATTTTCGATTCGAAAATATTCTCTCGACGGTCATGACGTTGCATGTTGAAGCAGATGGATACGTCACTGTTGAACGAGATTTCATGCCAGAAGAAGCCGGAATTAAACCCGTTACGATGACACCTGGTGAAGGCATACGCATCGAAGAAGGCGTGATTGAAGACGATGGCTGGGATTTGGGATTAGCGGTAGGACTGTCAACAGCAGTCGGTGTATTTACCGTTTTGACCGCATTAGTCGGCTTCCAAGCGGCTGTCGAAGTTCGTCGAGCGAAACACTATCGCAGAACGCAATATCTAGCCGGAATAGCCTTGTTTAGCCGTGGTTTGATAATTTTTGGACCCTTTTTGATTCTTTTCGGGATGATTTTGTTAGTCATTTCAAAAGATCAATTTAGTGATGTTGGCGGTGATTGAATGTACCTCATCACGGTTGAGGGTGGAGACGGTTCTGGCAAAGGCGAGGCCGCTCGTATACTCTTGGAATTAGCGGCTGAATATCCCTTTCCAGAAGTTCACGCCACACATGAACCAAGGCGTCACAGTGAACTTGGTAAGTTGGCACTTACTTCGGTGAAATTGGGTAACAAAACTCCGCTTGAAGAAGCAGGGCTTTTTGCTGCCGACCGCCTTGATCATTCACACACATGGATTCGCCCGCTGTTGCAAAAAGGAGACATTGTCATCTCAGACAGGAACATTCATTCCTCATTGATCTACCAAGGAATCGTTGGAAACTTAGGCGTAGACCATGTGGCCAAAATGAATGCTGCCGCAATGATTCCCGATTTGGTATTATGGATTGATTGTGACCCTGATAAAGCGATGAAGCGAATCCAATCAGGAACATTACGTATGAACAGCGAAAAACAGGAGTACTTCGAAACTGCTGAAATTCAAAAGACAATAAGAAAAGGATTCATTGATTTGCTTTCAGGTGATGTCAAAGCCCCAGCACCCTTCGACAAGTGTTGTGTCGTTGGCCCTATCTTAAACGAGGGGGGATTGGATGAACTCAAGAAGAAATTACGCGCCGAACTTCGAGCATTTTTCAATCGCAAACCTGCTCCTTTGAATGTCGTGGCCGATGAAGTCGACCGATATTTACTTCGGACTTTGGTAACTGATGTAAAAAAACAACAACGCCTCCCTGGAGCGCCTCAAGAGCGGACTGCAATACACATCGGATGGTTATCGGGACGTTCTCCGGCACAATGGATGGAATTTGCCGAATCAAAATGGGATTCAGAAAATGCCGGCCCAAATGACGTGCCTGCAACACCTCATGCGCATTCATGTTGGTCGGTCTTAGGTACGCTTTCGTTAATCGTCGGTTCAAGTGAAGTCCCCCGATTGCACAAAGCCTTTGGGCCACATCGAATGGTTACTCAGCGCCATACTCAAAGACTGATTAAATGGCTGGAAAAGACGCGATGGATACACAAACAACAATCGCATGTTCCCTTCGCTGAGGCTCAAGTGTTCAAACTACGAGACAGTCGCTTAGGCTACGGTCGTTTAGCCCTCGCAATGTGGCCTTTACGCGCCCAAATAGCTTCGTGGAGGAGAGCAAATCCTAATGCGGATTGGACAACTGCTTTACGCTCAATTCTGATTCCAGTTGATGGAAGGCAACCTCGCCCCCGCATTCGCAAAGCAGTAGGCTACATCTGCAAGCGACTGGAAATGTTGAGCAGCGGTCATGAAATGTGCCCTGTTCCAAACAATGTTGATGAATTATTGGCTTGGTGGGAAACTCCACCTCCAAGCAACTGATCACTCTTCTTGGTCTTGTTGAAGTTCAAAACGTGCATTTGCTGGCAAGACTACTTTGCTTGCGTTCTCAAAGAATTGTGGACGAGCGGAAAAAGCAGCACCGGTTAGAATAGCGATTCCGATTCCAAAAGGCGTTCCTGTAAGCGGCCGAGTGAAATTATTCGATTCATATCCTGTAAGAAGTTGAGTAAAACCATCAATCAGCATTGGGAGACAGAGAAGTGTACCAAAACCCAACCATGCCATCGTTCTGTAATTTTTCTTATAGATTGTTTCAAGCCATTTATCGGGGAGTAAAGAAAGGCAAGAATCTTTGATAGTCCAACGATTATGACCGTATCGAGAGAATACGAATCCGCCAATTGCAAATCCGAAAAAGATACCTAAATCACGGGTGCAAACCGGCATTTGGTTTTCATTGATTTGCCAACTGCGCTCATGTTTGTTATGGCAATTAAGGTCGCCAAACATGTAGATAAAACCGCTGTAAGGGTCAAGTTCAGTCCACGCAAACGGTTCGTGAATATGGATAGAACCGTCTTCGTGTTCATGGAGTAAAGAATCAGGCGTGTTTCCATTTGAAAAAGCACCGTCTTGAGTAGCGTAATCCAGCGCATTTGCTCGAGCATCCAAGTCAGGTACGCTGCCCGTAGGGAGAAGAAACGGTACGAGGAAAAACGATACGAGGAAAAAGGTCGCGACTCCGAAAATCCAATTTCCAACCTTTTGTTCTCGACGGCGGTCAGACAAGCCGTTCTTCTCCATACCTCGTGTAAGGAAAGACAACTGATGAAGTTTCGCTCGGCATAAGGCGAGTATTGATGTGTAAAGGCAGATTAGAGGTGGTATGAGCCTCAAAGAAGGAGAGCCGGTTGGGATAGTAACCGGGCTTCAAGCAGGGGCATTTATGGGGCTTTATCTGGGTTTCAGTTTAGCTGTCATTTCTGTTCTTACCGACCCGAGTGAATTGAAGCGACTCGTGTCACTGA
This sequence comes from Euryarchaeota archaeon TMED99, assembly GCA_002170315.2. Classification (GTDB taxonomy): domain Archaea; phylum Thermoplasmatota; class Poseidoniia; order Poseidoniales; family Poseidoniaceae; genus MGIIa-L1. Next base: position 65,713 of record NHFA02000006.1, on the reverse strand, counting down.
TGTGTATCCCTCCGATGATTGGTTCAATCCTTCTTGGCCCCTTTTTAGCACGGCGTAGGCGTCCTGTATTTCTTGGCCAGCAACCGCTTGCCCATGCTCGTGAAAAACTGCATCAATTCAATGAGGGGCAGGGGAAATGGAGAGTGTTAAGTCACATCAAAAGCGACGGAATGTCAATACGTATCGATATGCATAATTTGACAAATGTCATCGGTGTTGTTGATGCTGCATTGGCATTATCTGACCAGTATTCGGTCAAATTTATCGTCGGTCAAGGCATGACAAACAGCCGACAGCCGGAGTTAAGAAACAAAGTCCTCTCCCGTGTTGAAGAGAAAGTCGGTATTTCACGACGTTCAAGAAGTGCAAAATCCATCGAAGTTTCACCAGAGCCTACCGTGAAATATGTCGACCAACAACGAAAGATAAATCGCATGATTCTCATTCTTCTTCCAATTGTATCGTTCTTTGCTTGGCTGGAAATGCGTCGCTAACCGCAATTCCTTAACAGAAATTCTCACCAAAATATCTTGGCTATCCCACAGATTGTTTAAAACCCTTATCGGGAATTCTTTCCTATGCGAGAAGCCCAATTTTTTTGGAAGAGAGAAAAAGTTAGGCGGATGGGCGTCGGCCCCTTGTATGATATTTTTGAACAATTTGAGTTTATTTCTTATGTCAAGAGAATACCAAAAGATGTTCGGGGAGTGTTCAAAGTTCAGTTCAAACCTGGCAAAGGTCCCGCAGATTGTAAAGAGTTGAAATTCTTTGAATTTTTAGAAGTTCTAAGCGAACCGGAGAAACCCGACCAAGCATACTTGATGCTGATACGCATGAATCATGCGATTGTCAATCTGAATGCACGCACAAACGGCACAAGTGCAGTTTCAGGTAAATGCTTCCTCAACGCAGAAGGATTGACCTACACCGTTCAAGGCCCTGGTGTGAAATTAAGACTGATTTCGATCATGGCACGAATGATTGCAAAACCCGATAGAATCAGCGCCCGACCGGTGCACTACGCTACAATGGACGAGATTACAGTCTTGTCTTCAAAGCAGGTTAACTTGGCCAAATACGCACATGAGCGTGGTTTCTATGAGACCCCAAAAAGAATACGAGTTTCTGATTTAGCGGAAGAATTAGGTCTTGCTCGAGCGACAATTTCGGAACAACTTGCTCGTATTGAAACGACATTGATGGATGATATGTTCTCATCTCTTAACGATGTACAAAAGTCGCCAGAGATTGTCCGAGAACTCATGCTGACAATGGAAGAAGATGCTTTGGATTCAGGCTATGCCTCAAACGATGACTTTAGAGAGATGATGGTTCAAATTCAAAAGAACATCGAACTTGAATCCTCCACCACGCAACTTCACGACACTGAACTTTCCAGTGACCCATTGGAACAAAGTATTAAGGAACTTGAGTGAAGAGTATTTTCTCTCTTAACCGATGAAAAAGAGACGAGCCACTTTGTTCAGGCCCATCCTTTACATGAGTCGGCGTTCTTGCACTCAACATGACGGACATGCCAGACTTGCTACGGCGCCTTGAGAAAGGTGGCATAGAAGTTCCCGCACATGTCAAAAAGGCCATGCTTGAAGTCGATGTGGCCGACTTTACTGACTACGAGGTTGAGCCGTTTTTTGCCGACCGACCGATTCCATTTCTTGAAACCGATGAAGGTGGCCTCAAGACCATCTCTGCACCGCACATGATTGCAACACTACTGCATCATCTGGAATTATCAGAAGGGCAAGAAGTCGTAGTTCTCGGCGCAAAAGGCGGCTATGTCGCTGCGTTGATTGCCATGATTGTTGGTGAGAACGGTCGAGTTCGCTTATTGGATCCCTCGCAATTGGCTGTTGAGCACGTCCAATCTCGTCTCACCCATTGGCCAACCGTTGAATCACGAGTGCTCGAAGCGGTTGAAGTCGCACCTGTGGCGTTTCCAGGAGAATTGAACCGAGTATTAATTACCGGACAAGTCCGTGAATTGCCTGAATGGCTTTCGTCACGAATCGTCGACGGTGGATTTGCCCTTGCCCCGCTTGGCAACACTGCAGGCCAGCACTTGATGAAAGTCGAACGCCAAGGCGATGAGATGTTCTCAACCGACTTAGGACCGGTCTCGTTTGGCCCCATTGATGTCAAAGATACTGAAACTGGCCCAATGAACCCCTACGAACTGGCTGATTTACTCGAATTAACCCTTGAGACCTGTGAAGAACTCGACATGGCTGATGAAGATGAGCGGATTGCTTTGCAAGACCTAATTGTTGAACTTCGTCAACTCCCTGCCGACTTACCGCCGCCCGGTGAAGGTGGCATTCCAATGAGCGAGCATCCAATGTTCCAGTTGATGTGGGAAGCAGCTCCATCCTTCCTTCGCCTTTGGCCAATGGTGCAATTGATGTTGCGTCCAAATCTTGCTCAACCTGGTGCAGAAGATTGGAATGAAGATGATGACGATGACGGTCAGCATTTTGACGAGTTCAAGCGTTAATCTCAAACGTATCTTCGAACAACGCGAAAACCGTGATTGAAATTTCCTCTTCCGAAGAAGAGTAAGGCACACCCCTATGAGGCACCGTCTGCTCGGTGCATCATGGCACGAGGTGGACTGGACAGCGAAATCGCTCGCTTGAAGCACCGGGATGTGCGACAGCGAAGACGCGCCATTCGAGTCTTGTTTGATACCGACATGCCTCGCGCTCTGGAAGGATTTGTTCCTTTACTCAACGACAAGGATGCGTGGTTTCGCTCAAAAGCACTTGAGGCTCATCGCAAATGGGCCCCAAAGCAAGGTGTTGAGTCTTTGCGAACATTGGCGACCCATTCTTGGCTTGATGCGAGACGCTGCGCTGCAAATTTACTCGGCGATTTTTCTCAAGACACCACTGAAATCGCACTTCTCTTGATTGAAGATGACGACTTGACCTGTACGAGGAAAGCTGCCGAAGCCCTTCTCAAAGGTGAAGAAGCCACGAAGTATTCAGCCGAGTTTCAATCTCATTCTGACAGCGCAATACGGCGTTTAGCCGTCTTGAGTAAAGGTGCGAATGCTGAGCACCGAGCTGCTGCTCTACACGATGCGAATCAAGGCGTATGTGAAGCAGCGTTACAAGCGGTTGTCGATAACGGTGAATCACTTTCAGAAGACAGCATGAAAGAAATGCTGAGTCGAGGTCTCAATTCAGCACCAATGCTGGCTTCTGCAGTCCATAACGCTGGAGATGTCTTGGTTGAAATCGCTGAGAAAGCAGATGGTCAAACTTTGAAGGCACTGGTCAAAGAATTACGTTTCCAATGCGATTCATTGGAAGATAAGGCAATCAAATTACTTCTGAACCATGAACTCTATGTCGTTGCAGGACGATGGATGCAAGGAAAGAAAAACAAAGAAATCGATGCATTGCGCTGGAAGATTATTCGTGATGAATCTGTCGACATCATCGAACGAGCCCGCTTCATTGAACGCCTTATCGGACGATGTGGGGAAGAAGAAATCGCCAAGGAAAATCGTCTTTTCCTCTCCGAATGCACTGAGGAGTTGCTCCGCATTTCAGCAGAGAACCTTTCAACCGCCTCCACTGAACTGGGTCTATGAGCCGCCAATCTTCGGGCATCCGCTTTCTTATCGACGCTACAGAAGGAGAGTCTCGTCGACTTTCCGTAGGCATTGAAATCAAAGGACCGTTTACCTCTTCAAACCTCACCATGCACTTCCCTCGTTGGGTTCCTGGCTCCTATTTCTTGCGAGAACCCATTCAACATATGACCGATTTTATTGCAACCGATCAAGCGGGAAATGCGCTTGCGGCGAATCGAAAAGATGTCGATGCAATGCGTATCAAACTCTCTTCAGATACGACAAGTGTCATGCTGACCTATCAACTCCTAGCGGTCAATCTCTCTGTTCGCGCCAACCATTTGGATACCACGCATTTGCACATGATGCCTCCTTTTACCTGGTTTATGCCAACAGAGGGTATCGATTCATCGAGAATGAACATGGAACATATCGTCGAACTGCATTCACCGAAAGGCTGGACGCCTGCAACACAATACACCTCATCTGGAAGTCGTTCTGGAAAAGGCGAACTTACATCGAATCAAGGTACAACACACTGCTTCACCTCACCAAACCGTGACGAATTTCTTGATGCCATCATCGAGTGCAACCCAAACCCAATGGATTCATGGGTTGTTGATGGACGAACACATCACCTGAAATTATGGGATAGTGGAGGCCATGAAGTCGATGCAGGAATGCTTGAGCGTTTCAAAGAAGACATGGATAAAGTTGTCAAAGAACATCATGCACTGTTTGGAATTCCTGCATGGGATAACTACGTCACCGTCATTCATCTTACCGAGAACATGAGAGGTGGATTAGAGCACCTCAATTCTCAGACGTCCATGCTTCCTCGTCAATGCTTAATTCCAGGCCATGAAGATGAGTATCGAGACCTCGTGAGTCTCTACAGCCATGAATACCTCCATCAGTGGAACGTCAAACGATTACGGCCTCGAAACTTCCTCGATTACGACTTGCAGCGTGAAGGTCATTCCGATTTATTGTGGTGGTTTGAAGGTGGAACCTCATGGTTGGGCGACATGTTGTGTGTTCGGTCAGGTGCATGGTCTGAGGAAGACTGGCGCAAGGATTTCATGCGCAAAATGAAGCGTCATACCGCTCGACACGGAATGGAAACTGAATCACTTGCTGAATCAAGTCACGATGCTTGGATTCACTTGTATCGTGGCCATGCGTTCTCAAGAGAAACTCAAATCTCCTACTACCTTGAAGGAGAATTAGCCCTTATGCAACTCGATTCAGAATTACGACGGCGCTCAAAAGGAGAAGTTGGCGTATGCGACCTCGCCGCTGAATTATGTCGTAAACATGCTCTTGAATACGAAGGTGTCGAACGCTTAGGTGTGACGTACAAAGACATTCGGCGAACGCTTACTTCAATGAAAGGAGGTCGACAATTGGGCTCGATGCTCGATGCTTTGATGCATGACAGAAAAGCACCTGACATGGAAGCGACAATGGATTTCTTCGGACTCAACTTAGTTGCTGAAAACCCACTCAAAGAAGGTGAAGAAAAGCATGGATGGCTTGGAGTGAACCTCTCAGCAAAAGGCGGCAAAGTCACCGTAACTTCACACCTCGCAGGTTCGCCAATACGCCACTGCGTCATGCCAAGTGATGAAATCGTGGCCGTCAACGGTGTACGAACCTCGTCGATGAATGCTCTGAAAACTTCGCTCAAGGGGAAAGCAGGATCTGAAGTCAAACTGATGGTTTCGCATGAAGGTATGTTGCATGAACACACCGTGGAAATCGTATCTGCTCCTCAACATGGTGTCAAATTAGAAGGGAAAGGAAATGCTCGATGGAGAGCCTATATCGCCACGCGCCAAACTCAATGAGTCTCTTCGGGTTGTGCAAGTATCTCTAGGGATACATGGATTGGAGGCAAATGGTCTGCAATGACGTGACGACTTGTCTTTGGTGGATAGACGTTGCCAGAAAGACACATGTCAATCACTTCTTGCTTGGTAATCGATTTGAGTTCTGAAGAAGGCCATACATCAACCTTGATTCGATCATCTTCAAGATAATCGACGCAGATAGCGGGAATACGAGCTAAATTCAATTCTCCGGCAATCGAATATCGGTGATGGCCGTCTAAAATCGCTCCAGTTCGTTTATCGACAATGAGCGGTTTGGTATAGCCACCCCATCTTTTGGTCATCTCGAGGAGTTTGTCACGGTTTCGAGGTTTGATTTCTTCATGCGGTTTGAGCCATTCATAAGGCACCAGATGCACATCTTCCTCATCCCACATTGAGCCTTTCCAACGGTCATTCTGCGATAATGCTTTGTCTGCCATGTGCCCCCATTCGGAGTAAAGGAGGGGTTGGATGACGAGAGAAGGTTGGCCAAATCCTGCTTTACAAGCAGATGTTCCTGCCATTGAATGCCCAACAGGGGTGATAGAATGGCTTGAGAAACTGCCTACATCTGTCCTTGATATCGCTTCAAAGGTTGCAGAACATGGCGGTGGGATTTGGATTGTCGGCGGGGCTGTTCGAGATGCGTGTCTTGGAATTGATGTTCATGACATCGATTTTGCTGTCTCTCTTGAACCTCAACAGATGATGGAAATATTTCCTGATTCTTTGCCAACAGGAATCGAGTATGGAACCGTAAGCCTGAGAGGTGGCGACCAGTTCTATGAAGCAACCACTTTGCGTACTGAAAGTGATTATGAAGACGGAAGACGACCTGAACAAGTTCACTGGGGCGTTTCTCTTTCAGAAGACCTTGAGAGACGTGATTTCACAATCAATGCAATGGCTATTGATATTGCTCGAAAGGTCATGCATGACCCCCATCATGGACTGCAAGACATCGAAAGAGGAATGCTTCGTGCAGTCGGACAAGCCTATCGAAGAATCTCTGAAGATGGTTTGCGTATTCTGCGCGCTTACCGTTTCCTCGACCGAGGAACTGCAGGAGTTTGGAAATTTGATTTTGAACTAAGTGAAGCACTGCGCCAAAACGCACACATGCTCAAAGCCGTAACTCATGAACGGATTTGGATGGAGTGGCTCAAGATACTCAACGGTAAAAACGTAGCAGCGGTCGTCGAAAAGATGGCTCATGACGGCGTGTTGGATTGTTTCTTACCAGGTGAATGGCGCTCGCAACATCTCCGTATGGCTGCTCTTCACCACCCATATGTCCATGATTTCGACGGACTCACTCGACTTGCACTCATCCTCTCTGAATCTTTTTCTATAGAGGTTGAAGAAGCGCTTATTGATTTGAAGATGTCGAAGAAAGAACGCACCTACATTCTCGACCTTCATAGCCGATTTGGAACACTCCCCGATGCTTCTCTGGCCAGCATGAGAGTTTTCCGTACGGTTCTTGAGCAGCATGCTGAACAGCACTTGAAACTCGAAATCGTATTACGAAGTCACGACCTTTCACCTTCGATGGGCTCGAGTAACGAATCTGCCGATGAGGTCTATGGCTTGCTTGAAGCATTGGAGGAGTTGGCGCCTTTGAAGAGTGGAAACCAATCACTTGTCGATGGCCATTGGATTATGCAGCGAACTGGACTTGGCAAAGGTCGAGCACTCGGTCGACTGAAAGCATGGCTTCACCGATTACAAATCGAACGTGATCTAGCGAATGAAGGTGAGGTTGAAGCAGTTCTGTGCTCACTTCATTGGACTGAAGAGAATCATTCCGACTGGCCTCAACTGCAATTTCCTGATTGAGTTGTCGGCATCAAGTTGATGAGGAGTGTCGTTGTCCTGTGTACATGCAAGGCAACGGCGTACGTGATATGGCGTTCAAAAAAATTGAAGAAAAAATGATGGAGAAAGGAATCAACCTTGCCGTTTTAGACAACAAAGAATTAGCAGAAGTTGCGGTTCGATTCACGGGAGATGCCCCTCCGGACCACCTTCCGCGAGAAACGATTATCCAAATTCTCTCAGAACAAGAGTCCGTTCAAAATTGGGCTGTCTCTGTCAAAGACAAAATCGGCACACAAGCTGCTGAAGCGGCCAAGAGTGAAATTCGACAACGGGTTGAATCTGCTCGTTCCAGTGCTGACGCTGTGATTAAAAACGATCCGATGGCAGCACAAATGGCTGAACGTTTTGGCGAATGGCTGAAAAACAGCGGTTTTACTGCAGTTCAACTCACTGAAATGCTCGATAGTGATGCTGATGGCGTCATCACTACAGAAGAAGCAACGACTCTGGTTCGTACTCTCGCCAACGTTGACCCACCTGCATGGGTGATGGATAATGTCACAAAATTCCTCGATGCCGATGGCAGTGGACAAGTCACGGTGACAGAATGGTTTGACTTCTTAGAATCTATTGGTTTTGAAGTAAACAGAAATCCTTCAGCCGATGAATTTGATGATTTAGAAACTGAAATACAATCGGACAAGAGAGAAATCGAAAAGGCCACGACCCTTACACTTCGAACGCATACGGGCCCGGAGCGAGTCATTCAGGTCAGTGATGGAAACGTAAAAGAGATTCAACTCGATGGAACTTTCCAGGTCGGCGGAAATGTAATGGGACAAGGAAACTGGGTCTCAGATACCCGATTCACAGTCTTCATCGAAGGCTGGAATTGGTGGGTCGGCGAACTTACCACGAATGGAATGATGACCACTTGCGTTGAGACTCAAGACCAGATTCTCTCCGCTATTCCAAGTAATCTTGAACCGTTCTATCCCTCTTACAACGGACCAATAGCTGGATTTTACGTGAGTGATTATGAACCAAAAAACGACTGGCACTATGTTCACATCACCGAAAACAGCCCTGGTAATTTCAGTTGGAAAAATCGGGCAAATACTGGCTGGTCACTCACATTAATGGGCGCAGTACTCCATTTATCAGATGATTGCCCATATTTCAGAGATGGACTACGATTATGGAACCTTACTTCAGAAGGTGGCAAAACTGTTCTAACAAGCCCAACTGTTGCAGAGAAATACTACCTTTCAGATGAACGTGATTATCCTCTACCTGGTGCAGTTCACGAACCGATAAGGAAGAGTATAATCGATACTCAACTCTCCGGATTCACCCTGAATCATGCGAATGATGAGGATGACGAGGATGATTTCAATCCAGACATCCTTGAATACACTGAAAAAATGATTCATGAACTTGAGAAATCACGTCTTTCCAGCGAATCACAAGCTATCATTGATCGCTGTGAAGAGCGCTCAGTAGTCTTGAAGTTTGAAGAACATGGTCGAACATTATTAGCCTCTGGTGAATATCGCGGAGGTTCTACAATTCAGGGTGAAATCGACGGTGGACCCTTTCATGCCGAGATTCGGCTCTTACCTGAAAATAACGAATTGGTTGAGTCACTTAAGAAAGGCCAACTCATCTCTTGTCAAGCCAAAATTATTCGATGGTCAAGCGGTTCACGTCAAGCCACTCTTGAAGGGCGAAACCCTGTCAAAAACTGAATCACTTGAGCGCACGAGCGATAACGATTCGCTGAACCTCTTGGGTTCCTTCATAGATTTGGGTAATCTTTGCATCTCGGAAGAAGCGCTCGACTGGGAACTCCTTGGTATAGCCATAGCCACCTAAGACTTGGATGGCTCGCTCAGAGACCCACATTGCGGTATCTCCTGCATACAACTTTGCCATACTGGCTTCTTTTGAATGTCGAGGCCCATTGTGCTCGTAGTGTTGCTGCTTGACCCAAGAGGCTTTGTAAACAAGCAGACGAGCCGCGTCGATACGTGTTGCCATATCAGCGAGGTAAGCAGTAATCATCTGATGTCGGGCAATGACTTGACCGAAGGCTTCACGCTCATGTGCATATTTGAGTGCGGCTTCAAAAGCACCTTGAGCGATACCTAAAGCCTGTGCTGCAATACCAATCCGACTGTTGTCAAGAGCGTTCATAGCAATTGGGAATCCTTTACCCACGCCTTTGAGCACGTTTTCAACAGGAACCTTACAGTCATTGAGAATGAGCGTGCAGGTATCTGAAGAACGAATACCGAGTTTGTTCTCTTTCTTACCGACTGAAAAGCCTTCAAAAGATGAATCAACGATGAAGGCAGTGGAGCCTCCATGCTTCTTTACCCCGTAATCTGGATGGTCGACATCCTTCGCAAACAAGACCACGATTTTCGCCTGAACGCCGTTGGTAACCCACATTTTTTCTCCATTGAGAATGTAATGCTTACCATCTTCGGAGAGTTTCGCCTTACAAATCATTGCTGCTGCATCGGTTCCTGCACCAGCTTCTGAGAGAGAATATGCTCCGACTTCACCTGCTGCAAGTCGTGTTAAGTACTGTTCTTTTTGAGATTCATTACCATGCAGTGCAATGGTTTTAGCACACAGTCCAACATGAACACAATACATAACGGCAAAAGAAGGGTCGACTCGAGCCAGTTCTTCTACGATAATGGATTCGGAAACATCATCCACAGGAGATCCACCGTATTGTTCAGGAATAGTTACGCCTTGAAGGCCGTATTCGAGGAATTGCTCCCATTCAGCGGAGGGAGCGATTTGATTTTCATCTCGATGTTCAATTGTCGGCGTCAAGACAGTTTCTGCGAAATCGCGGACAAGTTCTCGAATCATTTGCTGTTCATCGGTTTCGGCGTAATCCATAGGCGACCAAAGGGTGCTAAAACGCCGACTCACTTAACCCGTTTGTCGTTTTCACTTGGAGGATGATTCTGCCTCAATTTGATATACAATGGGGTTTGGGGCGGATTAAGGAAGTCAAACCATGGACGAAGAAGTGGTAGAATTCAGCGTAGCCCATAACAGAAAATATTCTCGTGACCACCTCTGGTATCAAGAGAAAGATGAACGATTGATGATTGGTGTCAGTGAATACCTTGCCGTTGAAATCGGTGAAGTATTACGTGTTATCCTCCCTCAAGCAGAATACGAAATCGATGAAGGACGAGACATGTTCTCGATCTGGACGGCACAAGAAAAAGTTGCTTTCCCTTCACAATACTCCGGCATCATCGCAGAAGTCAACGGTGAAGTTGAAATCAATCCTGATTTGGTCAACGACTCTGCATACGACCACGGATGGATTATCATCATCGAACCTCACGAAATGGACCTTGAGAACCTTCTCGACCCTGATGAGTATGTCGAATTCCTTGCTGAACTTTGAGCAAAGGTCATACTCCGTCACCCTCGACGCTTTGCTATGACGGATGCCATGCATCGACTTCGCGAAAGCCTGCGTAATGCTCCTGTAATTTGGAAAGGTGATTATCCGTATTTTATTCACCCAATCACCGATGGCGTTCCACGACTTGACCCACTGGTTCTCAAAGCCGTGACCGATTTGTGTCAAACGGCGATACAGTGGGATGATGTTGATCTTATCCTCGGAATAGAAGCGATGGGATTGCCGCTCACCGCACCCTTGAGTGTTCGAGTCGGAATCCCGTTGATAATTGCCCGAAAGCGTTCTTATGGTCTTGAGGGAGAGGTTACGATAGGACAGGAAACTGGATACTCAAAAGGAGAAATGTTCCTCAACGACATCAAATCCGGTGAAAAGGTCGTAATCGTTGACGATGTTCTCTCAACAGGTGGCACGCTCAAAGCAGTCCTTGAGGGGGTCCGCAGAACCGGAGCGGAAGTCTCTCACATCATTGCAGTAGTCGAAAAAGGACCGGGATTAGCAAAATTACAAGCCGAATATCCTGAAGTCATTATTGAATCACTCGTGCGCTTAGAAATGGATGGCGACCGCATCATTTTACTCGATGATGCATAGATTTCTCGAAAGGGTGGATTGATGAGGGGGAGGCGTACCCCCTCGGATTGGGGACTACCATGGACTTAGACCGTCACGACTTCCAACTCACAGAGTTAATGGAGCGGATTCAAGCCAATGATAACCGCTTAGTTGCCCTCCAAGTCCCTGAAGGGTTGAAGATGCAAGCCCTTGAGATGATGGATACCATTGAAACTGAAACAAGTGCAAAAGTCATCTTGGCTGCGGACCCATGCTACGGAGCATGTGATTTGGTCCATGACAAAATGGGAATGATGGGCGTTGAATTGGTCGCACACATGGGCCACTCGCAAATGAACATCGATTCCGGCATGCCTACACAGTTCATTGACGTCACCTATGACGGCGACCCTGAATTGAAACCGGTTCTTCCTTTCTTAGAAAAGCACAGAGCAATGGCTCGGCAAAGAATGGAGAATCAACCGGCTGCTGAAGACCTTTCAGAAGAAGAGGCCCAAGACCGTTTCATGGATGCAGTTGGCCGTCTTGCTCCTTTGACGGGTACAAAACTCGGGTTGGTTGGTTCAATCCAGCACCTGCACCTTCTCCCTGAATTCCATGACCGCTTGGAAGAAGCCGGATATGAAGTCGAAATACCAATTGGTGGCGCTCGACTATCGTTCCCCGGACAAGTCTTGGGTTGCAACTATTCCGGTGATGACGATTCTATTGGCCATTACTTATTCCTCGGCTCTGGTGATTTCCATCCAATCGGTTTAGTACTTCACACAGGAAAGCCCTTGGCCATGCTTGACCCTTACACAGGCGATGCTGAAGAGATGTCACTTGAGCGTATTGAGCGCATTCTACGGCAGCGATTTGGCTTGATCATGGCATGCGGCGAGGCAGAACGCTTCGGGATATTGATTGGAGAGAAACCAGGGCAAATGCGCCGTAGCCTCGCACTACGAATGAAGAGAATTCTCGAGAAGCATGGCAAGAAGGGATACTTGCTCGCATTGGAACATGTTGGCCCNGAANTNATTGANTTCTATCCAGTNGANGCNTTNGTNAANACTGCNTGNCCNCGNATTGCTATNGANGANGCNGTCANGCTANCNNAAACCNCTCATCACACCTTTTGANCTNGAAGTNGCTCTTGGTGANAAGAAATGGGAAACAGGATATCAATTTGATGAAATCCCTTGAGTTGACTTTCTTTTCCCCNCAATTCGCTGTTTTTGGACCTTGATGAAACCGTATGTTCAATAACGGTTGGCGTAAGCCTTCCGATGTTATGAGTAACTACCTCGACCGAATTGGCGCTGGCTGGGTTCTTGCAAATCCAGATGTGTTTAATTTTGATTATATTCCACAGGAGATTGTCGGGCGTGAAGAGATACAAAACGAATTAGCGTCTAAATTCACGACGTTGCACTTGCCCGAAGGTTCGGGTCGAGTGGTTATTACTGGCCCTGTTGGCTCTGGTAAAACGGTGCTTGCACGAACCTTCTGCCGAGACATTGAACGTCATCTGGCGAAGAAGCGTAATATCCGTTCAGTCCACGTCAACTGTCGAAATGCCTCAACGAGTATGCGAGTCGTTCAACGTATCCTGCATGAACTCGCTCCAGGCCATCCAGACCGAGGCCTCTCTATGGGTGAACTGTTGATGAGTCTGCGGAGGATTCTACGAAAGGAAACCTCTCATCTCATCGTCGTTCTTGATGAAGTGGACCACATGCTTCGCCGCTCGGGTGATGATTTACTCTATCAACTACTTCGAATCGATGAAGACCAAAGTGGTAAAGGAACACTATCGCTCATACTCATCAGTCAAGAACAGGTTCTTGACGTTCTGGAAACAGCCGTCATCTCACGAATGGGGAGCACCAATCACCTTCGNATTCAACCGTATTCTACCGAGGGTCTTGAGGCCATTGCCACGCAGCGAGCAATCGATGGTTTAGTTCCTGGAACATGGACGCCGGAGATCATCCGCCTCCTCGCTGAAAAAGCCGCTCCAACTGGAGATGCACGCAGAGTGATTGAATTNCTCAACGCTGCGGTAGAACGATGTGAATTTCGCCAAGATGACCACAGCGAGCGCCGGCTCACGGTCGAAGATATTCACGTTCCGCTGGAAAATTCTCCAACAACAGCAGGAAGTAACCTTGAACACATTGATGACCTTAACCCGAACGCTATGTTGGTATTGCTCTGTTTGTGTCGAAGATTGGCAAAACAGGAGTCGATGACCACTGGAGATGTCGAGCAGCTTTATGCTGTTGTTTGTGAAGAATATGAACAGAAAATGAAGAGCCATACAACGGTTTGGAAATATCTCAAAGAATTTGAAGAGCGCCAAATTATCGCCTCAAGAGTTGCTACAATTACCGGTGGCAGAGGACGAACAACACACCTAAGCATGCCTCATTATCTTCCAAAAGACCTCGCAAGTCGGCTCGAAATGCTGCTAAAAAAGAAGTTTCGATGACTGATTTCTCGTCGCGGAACAAACGGTGGGGCTAAATAGACGACGATGGTCGGAAGGTCGTTCTAGAAGTGATATTATGGCTGTTGGACAACAAGGAGAATTCGTCGCTGTAGTGAATGATACCGACCCGAAAAACGGCGGTAAGTCATATTCACTCAAAATTAGTGGAAACAATCATGCTCAATTATTGGGTAAGAAAATCGGCGATACCGTCGATGGAATCTTTGTTGGAGAAGGTGAACAAACGCTCTCTGGNTTCAAACTCCAAATCACCGGTGGTTCAGACAAAACTGGAACACCTCTTCGCCGAGACCTTGAAGGCGGCCGCCGACAAGCTATTCTCGTAACTCGTTCGACTGGATTCAAAGGCCACAGCCTTGTATTCAAGAACAAGGGCGGAGAAAAGAAGCGTTTCCGTTACAAGCCTGATGGCCTACGAAAGCGACGTTACTTCCGTGGTAACACCATCAGTCAAGACACACGTCAAATCAATCTCAAGGTTATCGAGGCTGGAAAGAAGTCTCTTGGTGACCTCCTTTCATCTGGAAGCGAGGAAGCGTCGGAGTGAATCCCGAGAGGGTTTTCGTAGTAAGGGAGTGAGGAAGCATGGCACGAAAGCTTCCCGCACAACCTGAAATCAATATTGGCTTAGTCGGTCACGTTGACCACGGTAAAACGACACTAACGCAAGCTCTTTCTGGAGTTTGGACTGATACGCATTCCGAAGAAAGAAAGCGTGGTATCTCAATTAAACTCGGTTATGCAGACACTGCTTTCTACAAGACAAAGAAAGGCCAATACTACGCTACTGGACGTCATCCGGACGGANAAGATGACGATCCAAANGAATTGGAAAGAGTGATTTCTTTTGTTGATGCTCCAGGTCACGAAACGCTGATGGCCATCATGATTACCGGTGCTTCGATTATGGACGGGGCTATGCTCATGGTAGCAGCAAACGAAACTTGCCCACANCCNCAAACNCGTGAACACCTCATGGCATTGGAAATAGCAGGTATAGAAAACATCGTTATCGTTCAAAACAAAATAGATTTGGTTACCAAGGAGCGTGCGCTTGAATCNCATGCTGAAATCAAGGCGTTCCTCAAAGGAACTATTGCAGATAATGCACCCNTCATTCCAGTCTCAGCACATCACGATGTGAATTTGGACATCCTCATCGATGCGATTGAGAAGACAATACCAACTCCTGACCGTTCAAAGGACAAGCGTTCAATCATGCACGTTGCTCGTTCTTTTGANATCAATCGCCCAGGTACTCGCCCTACGAAATTGCGTGGAGGCGTTATTGGTGGCAGCATCATCGAAGGAAACTTCGACATTGGTGATGAAATTATTATTGGACCAGGAAGAAAAATCGAAAAGGGCTCAAAGTCAATATGGGAGCCTATTGAAGCAACTGTTAGCAGTATGAAAGGTGGTGGCCTGGATCTTGAATCAATGCATTCCGGTGGATTGTGCGGGATGGCGACAATGCTTGACCCATCAATCACAACTGCAGACAATCTCTCGGGCCAAGTCGTCGCTCGAAAAGGCGATTTGCCAGAAGTCAGACATTCGGTTGCGGTTGAAGTCAAACTGATGGATAACATGGTTGCTGGAGAAGGCGAGGAGCCTGAGAAAATCTATCCTTTACGAAACAATGAGATGTTGATGATTAACGTAGCTACTGCAACCTCAGTTGGCGTTACGAAGAACTCGGAAAAGGGCAAGGCTACTCTCGATTTGCGACTCCCTATCTGTGCAGACACTGGGCAGCGAGTCTCTCTTTCCCGGCGAGTCGGTTCCCGATGGCGCCTCATTGGTTACGGAACAATTCAGTGAACATCGAGCCCTCAAGGTGATGTGAAGTGCAACAGATACTGATTGATGCCTGTGGATGGGTCGCAATCATTGATTCAGGAATGAATATTGATTCTGAACTCTCACGGGTATATGGCCCTGCTCAAATGCTCCTACTCGACAGTGTTCGAGAAGAGTTGGAGACTCTTAACAAACAACGGCCAAGAAGCAAGAACCTCTTGCTTTCACTTCTGGAACAAAAATCACAACCCGTTCAACCACTCACAGATGAGTCGTCTCATCCTGATGACCAAATTTTCGAGTTGGCTGTTGAACATTCACTGCCAGTTCTTACCGTAGATGTTGAATTAAAACGCCGATTCTATGAACAGGGTTTACCAATACTGGAAGTCAGTAAAAATCAGCGAATCGAACTGGTCGAGTCTCTATAGAATAAATTACTTAGATACATTCTTACGGCAGAGTGAACAGAACATCGTCGCCATGTCCGTCTAAGAGACCTATTTTTACTCCAGCGTCAATCCATGCATGTGCATAGTTGATGGCACCAAAGGCTCGAACATGATCACCTGTTGAGAGAAAATGTGCTGCATCAGAGGCATAATCATCTGCCATTCGCATCATGATTGCTAAGTGTCGTTCTTGCTCACTTCCCTCTTCGGCTAATGAAGTCGCCTTTTCACGGGCACGGCGGGTGATGTCAAGGTATTTCTCAACTCTTTCACGCGTGACGTGTTCCAACTCTTCACTCACTCGCCTCCCTCCTTTTGGCGTTTCAACAGGCGACGAACATCTTCAGAACGGCCTAATGCACCATACAGTTCCACTGCTCGAGATAATCGTCCTTCATCTTCAGCGGTTTGTGCTCGAACAAACAAGGCCTTGCGTTCTTCCCAATTCTTCGCCAAAGCAGCTTCTGCAGCCGCTTGATAGCGCCCTTGGCGTTCGGCTTGAGCCAAATGTGGAGCAGACCAGCGACGAATCAATCCTTCACGTGTTGCTGTCACCATCGTATCTGGTGTCAATCCAATCAGCAAATCGCCGAGGTTCATCGATTCGCCCAAGAGTGTTGGTGTTTCGCTTTCAGAATCAGCAGAGAGATGATGCAAATGGCCTTCAATACCCAAAACCCACCAGCCATCAGCGCTTCGAACACCTTCCATTGGTTCGAGTGATTCATATTCGATTCGCTCCAAGGAATCCCATCCAAATGGATGAGGAACGCCTTCCCAAATTCCGCCATCGCTTGACTGCATGAGGATTCGTCCATTCATCAAAGGCGTAATCCAACTCCAAACGCGTTCTTCTAAAATTCGCTTTTGGTCACTTTGTGCAAGACGTGCGCACCAAAGTTTACCATCGGAATCCTGCCACATCATGTGTTCTCGGTCAAGCCATCCAAGTAAACGTCGAACTTTTCCGCTGTCGAGGCGACGAAGACCCGTTCCTTCGTGTGTAAACAAGTGGAGGTGTCCTTGGCGCCCAGAAAGGATCCAACCGCCTCCTGGGCGTGCGAGAATCTCTGTAAAGCCGCCTGTCGTTGAACGACCCTCGTGCAGCATTGTACCATCTGAGGTGGAAAGAACATAGAACCCGTGTGCTGCCAGAATACCTAAAACGCCGTTATTGGCTTGGGCGCAGTGTGCTTTGAACGGTAATTCAACTTTCCAACGGATACTCCCATCCGCTTCAATCATCAATAAGTCAAGACCGCTGCTCACGACCATGCCGCCTTCGACTGGAGCGAGCGCTGCAATACGACGAGGGGCTTGCCAAGACCAAGTAATCGACCACGACATCAGTTTTCACCTCCAATAACATTCCACGCAATCAATTGGGCTCGAGCGGCTTGTGTCAGCTCATAGTAGCGATTACGGCCAAGAGTTCGGACACTCAACACACCTGCTTTCAGTAATCGGTTGCTGATTTGAGAAAGACGTGCCCGCTTAATGTTCAATTGTTGAAGGAGTTCTTCATCAGAAGGTGAATATCTTCGGTAATGAGCAATCGAAATAACGGCAATCTCATGCCCGGTTAATGCAGATAAAACCGCGGCATTCAAAGCATAATCTTGCTTTGGGCCACTGGGTTTACGTTGGAATGCTTCAAGCGCCTCTACCAGTTTCCTTCTCTGAATCGCAGTTCCGGTCTCATCTGGAGCCATAATGGCCAATTGCAGCGCTTTCATAACCGGAACCATGCCTGCTAATTCACTTAACAATCCATTGGCAACTGGTGCGGTATCAAAATCAAGTTCGAAATCATCGTCAACAGATTCCATATCAGAATACGGTTGCTCAAATTCTATCTCAGCCGCATCCTCTTCTATGAAACCAACTTCATTGTGAAGCATGTAGGCAGATTCCTCTTCAGTAATCTCTTCTTCAACCTCTTCAACAGGTTGCAAAGAAGGGTCTTCCCACAGTTCTACACCGCCAATCTGTTCGACCAGATTCCCTTGGGGTGCTTCTTCTTGCTCCATGTCAAGAAATGAACGACTGCGTGAGAAAAGTCCCGTCATTCCAGCGGGTGTAAGTTCATCGAGCGGGGGGCGTTCATGTACATCGGGTTTTGCAATCGCTGGTGCCGCTCCGTATCCTTCCTGGAGGTCTTCAATGGACTCCAAAATTTTCAATTCTTCCTGATTGTCTTGGTCTTCATTTAATTGGTCGAGATTAAGGTCAAAATTCATGTCCTCAAGACTCTCCATAATTTTCGTATCCTGTTCAATCTGCAAGGCTGCTTCATCCTCTTCAAATTCGTCTTCAATCTCATCCTTTAGTTCGATAGGCTGTGAAAACACCGATTCAAGCGATGTGTGCGGAGTTGTTTCAATCGAAGAAGGGGTGAAAATAGGTTCTGAAACGGGTGCAGTGGACGTGTATTGAGGGTCGACATAGGTGTATTGTGACATTTTGGCATGATCAATAGCATCACGCATGACTCGAATAACATTCGAGGGCAATCCCGAAGTCTGCTCCAGAAGGTGTTGAGCATCTTCTTTAGCAAAGTGAAACGGCTGACCAGTCGACTGTTCAATGCGCCGTTCAACCAAAAGTTGAATTTCTTCTAAAGTGAGATTCGCCAAAGGTTTCATCTGATCTAACTTTTGCAATATTGATTCATGGAGCATGGTCTTATCCTTGGTTTCTAAAACCACGACAATTACGGCTTGAATCCGCTCAAGTGTCGGTAAAGTATCTCGCAATGCCACGTTTAAGGCAGAAATGTCAACTGTTGAAGCGTCGATGACAATCAGGGGTAAGGCATTGGTATAACTCTGCGAAGCCTCAAGTATTTTCTTTGTCAGCTCATTGCGGTTTTCAGGAATATGAGAATTCACAAATCGTGAAGAGATATCTTTCAGCAAATTAAGCCCTGCATCCATTGGTGGAATGTGATCGATATGCACTGCAATTGGAGCCATTTTCGACACACAGCGAAGCAGTGAGGTTCTTCCAGAACCACGCTCACCAACCAGTAAAATTCGGCGTGGAGAACGGAACTGTATGTATTGAGAAAGCACCCGGAGTGTGTGCTGACGACCGACTAAGAGGTTCGAATCACTGGTTTCGAGGGCTAAAGTCGAGAATGGATTGGCATCAAGAGGAGGGAGGTCCATATCTTTTCCAACAATTCGCATGAAACGAGCAATCTCCTTTGGGTATTTCATCTTTGACCATGAAGACCTGCTCAAGAGATGCGTTAGGATACGTTAATCTCACAGCCGCCTTTGCCTGTGAACTCATATTAACACAANTTTAACGNAATTTTAACGCGTTAATAGAAGCGTTAAACCCGTTAAGAGTCGAGCANAACGAGAGAATCTNAAANGAAAGGNAAATCGTTCTTTTCAATGGCTTGATGCCGATTGCTTGATGGTCTACAGCCATGTGGCAACAACTGGACGTGGACGTATGCCGGTCGAAAACAGTCGTTTGAGTGGTTTTTTCCGGCACAGTGTTGCTGAACGTCGTCAAATTGTTGCAGAGATGACCGGTCTTAGCGACCAGCAAATCGCAGCACTGCAAGCCAGCGGAGCATTAAGCGAAGAGGCGGCTGACCGCATGATCGAAAATGTAATCGGAACTATGTCACTTCCCGTAGGTGTTGCAACGAATTTCGTGATTGATGGCAAGCATTACCTCATTCCTTTCTGTTTAGAGGAGTCAAGTGTGGTTGCTGCAGCCTCGAATATGGCGAAACGTTGCTTGAAAAATGGCGGATTTCATACCAATTCAGATGCTCCGATGATGATTGCACAATTGCAAGTATTGGATTGCAGTGACTGGAAAAAGGCTGAACAAGATGTCCTTTCCAATGCTGATGAACTGATGGCGTTGTGCAACAGCCTACCTTCGACTATGATTCGACTTGGTGGTGGATGTAAGCGTATCGAAACTCGTCTTATCGACTCCCTCAGTGGTCCAATGCTTATCGCTCATATCGTGGTTGATTGTCGAGATGCAATGGGAGCAAATGCCGTGAATACAATGGCAGAATTAATCGCACCACGTATTGAAGAGATCACCGGCGGGAGAGTTCACCTCAGAATCCTTTCAAACCTCGCAGCACATCGTTTAGCTCGAGTTCGAGCCGTCTTTACTCCAGAAGAAATATCAGAAGATGGAACCCATGAAAACGGCGTTTCAGTCATTGAAGGGATTCTTGAGGCTCAACACTTCGCTATGGCAGACCCCTTTCGGGCTGCCACACACAACAAGGGCGTAATGAACGCCATTAGCAGCGTTGCTGTTGCCTGTGGGCAGGATTGGCGAGCTATTGAGGCGGGATGCCATGCTTGGGCCGCTCACAGCAACGAACACTACGGTTCGATGACCATGTGGGGGAAAGATGAGCAGGGCAACTTGGTGGGCTCAATAGAGACGCCGATGGCTGTAGGAACCGTTGGAGGGGCCTCGAAGGTCCATCCTGTGGCTCAAGCGAACCTTGCCATACTCGGCGTTGAATCGGCCCAGGAATTGGCTGGAATCATAGCTGCAGCAGGTTTGTCACAGAACTTGGGAGCGCTCCGGGCTCTTTCGACCAAAGGAATTCAGGCAGGACACATGAAGTTACATGCACGCAATATGGCGGTTTCAGCAGGAGCAATCGGTGAAGAAATCGAGATCGTTGCTGCCCGCTTGCAGCAAGTCTCTGGTCCGAAGACACAAACGCTCGTCGGTGAACTGTTAGAACAATTACGAAGCGAGTAAGATTCACTCTTCTTCGTGAATCGGTAACGTCGATTGGATGAGGCCATCGATTTCGGATTCTTCTTGAAGAACTGCAGCATCTTCCATACCATCGAACAGTCCTGTCGTTTTGACTTGTTCGCGGAACCACTTCTTGACTTTCTTACGGTCCGTGTAAGGGCATCCAAATATCTCCGAAAACCGGCGTGTTGTCGAAAGTCTGCGAGTGTTTCCATCTTTTCTGCGGTCAACCATTCCCAATTGGGCCAACTCACGGACATAATCGTAGGCTTTCTGACCCAATAACTCGACCAAACGTGATTGCGGCATGGGCTGGTGATATGCGATGAGTGCCGCTGCTTTGAGCAGTTTCTGTGGAATTTCAGTTTTGGTACCTTTTGGTAAATGACTTGCCACATCCGGTTTGACTTCAATCGCCCAGCGGTCACCAACTTCTGCAACCTGTAAGGCACCACCACGACGGCGTTTGAGCGTTGAGCGAAGAGAATACAAGGAATCCAACATCTCGTCCTCATCATAACCCAGAGCGGTGGAAAGTTCTGAGACACTCATAGAGCGACCGGCACCGAATAAAGTGGCTTCCAACAGCGTATCTACCGGAACTTCTGACATTTCTTTCCCTCTCATTCAACCAACCATTCATGGTTGTCATACGACTGTTCTTCAACGTCTTTGGCTTCAGGAACTTCAACAATTGCTTGCTCTTTTTGCTGCTTAGCAAGAGCACGCTCCTCTTTCCGTAATGCTGATTCTTCTGCAAGACGAGCCTTTTCAGCACGCAGTTTCGCATGCCGAACAGATCCGGAATCTTGTTCTTGGATTCGCTCGTTTTCTGCCGCTTGTTGGCTTTCTATCAAATCTTTGATCTCTTCAAAAGTCTCTATTTGAGGCCATGAATCTTCAAGAAAAATCTCGCCATCCGGCACGTTGTCTTGGGTAATTGAGGCAAAGCCTCTGTGCGTGAGGAAAAGACCTGCGATGAAGGAGGCAACCTTTGCTTCGTCATCATAGCCTTCAGGAATCGAACCAAATGCTTGTTCGAGAATCGGCTTAAGTTCATTCATGACTTTGAGGACGGGAACTTTGGTCTCTCCCAATTCAAGGCAAGATGTGCGAAGGGCTTGCCAACAACGCTTGATGTCACCTTCNAGGTCTTCGTTGTGCATNCGCCCACCGACGTCTGCNANATATTCCTTCAACTCTTCTTCGTGTGCTAATCTGTTTTCTTCACGCAAGCGAAGCGTCTCAGCATCATCTGAAGCGTCTTTGAATGCNGAAANAAGTTCAACCANGGTCACTGGACGGCCTTCGTCTCTACGAACTCGATTCTCTAAAAGACCTGGAAGCAATTCGTCTGCACTCCCTTGAAGAATTGTATTGGTGAAGTAAAAATCTTCATCATTGTAATCGGCTTCCCAACCAAAACCAAGACCATCGTCCCAATCTCCTTCATCATCAACGTATTGAACACGGTCAAAAAGGTCCTCTGCTTGTTGATGAAGAACTTCCCATGAAAGGCGAATTAACCGTCCACATGCAGGTAAATCGAGATTGTTTGCCTCTGATTTCACCCTGGCAGTGAATACTTTCAAGAAACTGGAGAGGTCAATATTCCATGCATCAAGACCTTCTTCGCGAACCAATGAGAGTACCAGCGCTACTGAGCGATCAAAGGGGTCGATGAGTGTTTGATGTTCGGCTTCTTCAGTTTCAGCAATTGCCATGATTTTGTCACCAAACAAAGCCGCCTCTTGTGATTCTTCACCTGATGCCAACAATTGGTCAATGACGTCCTGGCGAAGGAACCATTTGTCCAATCCAGATTGTTGCTCAGCCATAGAAATCACCTCAAACTGTTTCTTCCTCGGCTTCTGTAATCTCTTCAGCCGCTTGTTCTTCGGCTTCTACAGCTTGTATTGCTTGAGCGACTTCGGCGTATTCTTCAATATCTTCAGTCATGTCAGCAGTTCGTTCTGAAAGCGCTGCCAATCCAAGGCCTGCATCAGGCTCAGGAGTCTCCTCATCTTCTGATGCAGCCATGTGATGAAGCAAACCACCAAGGCTACCTGGTGTTGGTAACGGTTCTGGAACTTCAGGCATATCATGTGTGGCGGCTGAGGCTTCTTCGATACGTGAACGGTTCTTTTGTTCAGCCTTTTCAGCCTCTGCCATTGCTTGTTCTCCAAGAGCAATCGCTTGGTCTCGGTCAAAGTCGACAATACGACGGCTGCAGCCATCTCCACCGTGGGTAATTCCAATGTGATGGTCTGCAAGACGCAGGGAAACTTTTCGAAGAGTGACCATGATGAATTGTGCACGCTTGCTGCGTTCTCTGCACATCAATGCAATACGCTCAGCGTTGTATCCGTCCAGATTCTGATCCACCTCGTCAAAGTAATAGAATGGACTCGGGTCATAATCTTGAATTGCGAAAATAAGCGCCAAAGCTGCCATTGATTGTTCGCCTCCAGAAAGTTGGTGTCGTGTGACTTTCGCTGACTTTCCTCGAGGTTGCGCCCACAACTCCAATCCACCCTTGAAGGGTTCATCCTTGTTTTCAAGGAAGAGTTCGCCTCTGCCTCCATCACTGAGTGACTTGTAGGCGACTTTGAAATTCTCATTGACCTTCTCAAGAACATTGAGGAGACGTGATTTACGCTGACTTTCAAGTTTCTCGGTGACATCAATAAGATGCTTGCGTCGGTCTTGAAGGGTCTTGAAATCGCCTTTCATCTCTGAGAGGCGGGCCTCGCATGCATCATACTGCTCAATAGCCAACATATTGACTGGGCCGTAAGAATCAAGTCGGCGTTGGAGGGTGCGTTCATTACGTTCTGCATCACCAACACTGGGTAAGACTGTGTCTTCGTGTGCCGCCTCAATGTTGTTTTCTGCCATTTCTTGCAGAGTCTCTTGAATGGATGCGTCTTTCAGTGTCAAAGCACGGCCCATCTCTTCAACCATGACGCGACGAGAGCGAGCATCTGTTGCTTTTTGTTGGAGCGAAACCTGTAAACCGCTACGCTCCTCAATCAATTCAACACGCTCTTCTTCAAGCCCTTGGTTCTCTTCAAGGAATTGAAAGCGCTCATCTTCTTTCTTCTTGAGCTCTATAGAGTCGGTTGCTATGCCAGCCTGCAGTGAATCAATGCGTTCACTTCGAGTGATGGCGTTTTCTTCAAGCAAGGCAATACGTTGAGAGATTTCATCGACACGGCTACTCAAGAGATTCTGATGGCTTGAATCACCATTAAGCGAAATCTCTGCCTGTGCTTTGAGTCCTTCTGCCTCAACGCGCTTAACTTCTGCAGCATGCAAACGGTCTTTGAGGTGCTCTGGACTTGCATCTTCTAATGCAGTTTGAGCCACTGAGCGCTGTTCATTCGCTGTAGTGAGGAGTTGGTGGGCAGAATCATGTTCACGAATCTTGTTGCCCCCTTCGAGTTTAAGATCGACCAAACGCTTCTCAAGAGTAGCAACTTCACCAAGCGCATTGTTATGGTTGGTTTGCATTTGTTTGTGTTCAGCACGCCATTCTTGGAATCGTACGGCGTGGTCGCCTTCGGAAAGAGCATTGATTTTGACTCGCAGTTGTGCTTGAAGACTTCGAGCATCAGCCAAGGCTCCGTTCACTGTATCGGCCATCAAACGGAATCGCTCAACATCAGAAGCAAGTGCTTCAACTTCGCTAGCACCCTGAATATTTCCTCCGAAAGTAACGGTCATTCTTCGCTTTGAACCACCGACCATTGCGCCACCGGCTTCTGTAACATCGCCCCGCAGAGTGACTAATCGCACTCCGCCCATGTTCATTCGAGCGGTTGTCATGTTGTCGACAATAAGCGTATTTCGAAGAACAAAACGAACGGCGACATCGATACGAGGGTCGAAATCGAGCAGTTCATTGGCAAACCCAATGACGCCTGGTTTCTTTGCAACCATCATTGCCTTTCCAGCAGCACGTGATTGAGTGAGTTTGTTGAGTGGAAGGAACGTTGCTCTTCCAGCTCTGTTTTGAGCTAACCATTGAATCGCTTTCGCTGCGACCTCATCGTTATCCACGACAACGGAGGTCATGCCTCCGCCAATGGCAGTTGCAAGTGCATCGGTATGCGTAGGGTCTCGAGGCTGACAGAGTTCAGCAACAGTTCCAATGATGCCGGGTAATTCGCCACGGTCACGTGCTGCAATAATAGCAGCAGCGCCACCAGCCATGCCTTTTGCACCACTTCGGTTCTCAAGTTCGTTCTTTGCAGTGTTGAGTTTTCGCTCGGTTTCACGCAACCGAGTCTCAACGGCTTGAGACTCCTCGGCGAGTTTGGCTTCAGAACGCTGTGCAGTGAGTAATTGGTCGCCAAGTTTTCTACGGTCTTGGTCTGGAGCATCTGCGCCGAGTTCTTCGCCTTCTAATTGAGATTCGCCCAGAGCGAGTCGAGCGCTTTCAGCGGCTTCTTGAGCTGCACTCAATTGTTCACCCAACATTTCTGCTTGCGTTGCAACTCGATTGACTTCAGTTTGTGCCAATTGCAACGTCTCAGTTGCTGATTCAACATCGGAAATCGCTTTCGAAAGCGCACGTGATAATTCGGCATTTGCAGTACCGGAGGATTCCAGAAGCGATTGAACTTCTGACTCTTCTTTCTTGGCTTCTTGAAGGGCTTTCTCGGCATTTTTCAAATCGGTTCCAGCATTGCTCAGTTCCTCTTTAAATTCTCCAAGTGACTTCTGTGCTTGCAACAAAGATTCAGCCAGTTCAGTCAATTCTTCTTTGTCTTCAAGGTCTTTGTCTTCCGCTTCACTGATGCGGTCATTGCTGGTCGCAATGGAAATCTGAAGTTGGTTAATTGCGGCGAGTAGACCGTTTGAATCTCCACCCATGAGGTCTTCGATTTGCTTTTGCAAAATGCCAATCTTATCCTCGAGTTCGAGAAGTACTTTGGCGCCTTCTTTGACTTCTCCTTCCAATTGAGTCGCTTCGCCGTCAATCCTGACGCGTTCTTCGACCATGTAAGTTCGTTCGGATTGTTGACTTGCTAATTTGGATTGAGCAGAAACAATTCGTGCCTGTTGAAGTTCAGTTACTAAATCTTGAACTTTGAGTGCCAAGTTCTTCTCTTTGGTAAGATCTTTCAAACGTGCTTTCTGTTCGTCTTCAAGGAGTCCGATACGTTCAATGTATCCTTCAACCATCTCTTTTTGACGGTCTGCCTTGCGGATTTCATCGTCATAAGAAGTGACGCCTGCAACACCGTCGAGGACCTTTCTGCGTTCCTTAGCAGTCATTTTTGCTAACTTGGTGACGTCACCTTGTAGAACGATGTTGTATCCATCTGGTCGAGCATTTGCTGCGCCAAGAAGACGGTGGAATGCCTTTTGTGTGCTCTCTTCACCATCGAGTAAATACGTTGTAATGGTATTGTTCGATTTGGACAATCGAACTGCGCGAGTCATACGGACTTCTTCTTGGTCCAACGGCAGGCGGCGACGCCCACTCGCCAACAATGGGTTCGCAAAGACAAGAGTCACCTCACATGAACGAGCGGGTTTGGAGTTCTTACCTCCGTTGAAAATGAGGTCCTTCGCGTTTTGAGCGCGTATGACTTTGTTACTTCGTGGACCAAGAACGAATTGAATAGCGTCTCCACAGTTCGATTTCCCTGAACCATTCGGTCCAGTAATGGCAGTGAATCCTCGGTCGAGCGGAACAGTAATTTCGCCTTTAAACGATTTGAAGTTTGATATTTCGAGTGCTTGAAGATACATCCCTATCCCTCTAATCGAAGTTGTTTCCTTCGACCTTATTCGCGACACCCATCTCCCACAGGTCTTAAACAATGCGAGTCAAAGAAGGGCAGTGCAGTGGTTTTGGCAATGAAATTCACCGAGCCGAGAGGCATAGATTTGTTGTCAAATGAAAACCAAGGAATGCTTCACAGTGTGCCGGTATTGCCACATTCCTTACATCCGCCACCTTTACAATAAGGGCAGGTTGCAAGAACTTTGATACTTTTTGATGGTGTTCGTCGCATATGCAAATGTGAATCCTTTTTGAGAATACGGCTACGAGCGATTCTTTTGGTCGTACCACTGCGAGAAGTAAGAGACATTTTCACGGAGCCAAAAGCACCTCTAAAGGCGTCTGCAACATCCCTTTGCTTGGTCAAACGCTCCCTCGACTGTTCAATAGCTTCAGCCTCCCAATATTTTGGCCCACCCATAAGGAAAGCCCCAATTGCAGCAATGAGGCACTGGACCAAGAAAGGATGAACATAGAAAGGAATCAATTCCGAAAGGCCTTCAGAACTTGCAGCACGCGGCAAAAAGTTTAGCCTGTCAAGAATAGCGATACTAAACAGCGCTGCACCCGTAGCAAAAAGCACATGGTAGAGGCGTTGAGAACGGCGTCCAACACGAGTAAAACCGACACGCCCATAGAGCAAAACAAACAATCCTAATCCGAGAAACAGGAAGTCAACGCCATCCCAAACGCCAACTGCGTTAAGACAATACGATTCATCACCATTCGCTAATTGCTCTTCGATGAGAGGGATCATACAATGTGGCTCAAACATTCTGGTGACAATCATCTTGGTGTTCTCAGCCCCATCGATGAAGTATGGAGCGACTTTGCCAAGGCCTGCATTACCGATAGAAAAACCGACGAGGAATGTTCCAAAAAGGATTCCGAGAACATCACGAATGCTCGCCATGTGAGGATGTAACCATGGGCCCAACATAGCGGTTTCGCTTGCCGATGAGGTGAAATGCAGTAGCATGCACCCTTAACTGCAGGGGGAGCGTAATGGCACGAATTGTCATCATCGGAAGTGGAATTGCGGGCTTATTTGCCGCTTTACGACTTGCTGATGCTGGACACGCTGTTACCGTCATTACCAAACAACGACCCATCGATTCTTCAACCAACTGGGCACAAGGCGGAATCGCCGCTATTTTGGACAAGACAGATGGTGTAGGCCTTGAATCACACATCAAAGATACGTTGGCCAGTGGCGATGGCATGTGCGATGAACAAGTCGTACGAAGCGTCATTGAAGAATCAGGTGCAAGAATACGCGATTTGCTGAACATCGGTGTTCAATTTGAAACCGATGTGGATGGTGAGTTCCACTTTGTCAAAGAAGGCGGGCATTCTGAACGTCGCATTTTGCATGCAAAAGATGCAACAGGAAAAGAAATTGAACGCGCACTCAATGATGCAGCAAGCACGCATTCGAACATCATACTCAAACCAAATACACTGGCGATGGACCTGATTCAAACCGAACATCAGAATCCGTCCAAAGGTATTGCAGGCGTGTGGTGCTTGAATCAAGAAAATGATACCGTCTTCACCGAACCTGCTGATATTTTGATGCTTGCGACAGGAGGAGTGGGGCAATTGTGGTCTCAAACCACCAATCCACCTGTAGCAACAGGAGATGGATTGGCAATGGCTTACCGAGCTGGAGCAGCAGTCAAAGACATGGCTTTCATCCAGTTTCATCCTACTGCTCTTGCCCTCAAATCGGATCGGCCTTTCTTAATCACAGAAGCAATGAGAGGCGAGGGGGGAGTTATCCTTGATGACGAAGGGCTTCGAAACTGGCAGGCTGAAAGCGAAGTGCCACCTGGCCCTTTTTCATTCACACTCAATCATTCTCCACTCGGTTCAATGGCAACGCGAGACATCGTTGCACGTGCCATTGACCAACGGTTGAAAGAAACGGGTGACAAACACGTCTACCTCATCACTTCTCACCTTGACCAAAAGCACCTTCAAGACCATTTTCCGAATATACAAAACCGCCTTAATCGACATAACCTCAAACTCGGCCGAGACCCTTTACCGGTGTCTCCTGCTGCACATTACATCGTTGGAGGATTAGCTGTTGATGAGGTAGGAAGACCACACTGCCGAGAAAGTGGAGAGGTTCTCCCATCGTTGTATGCGATTGGAGAAGTCGCTTGCACAGGGATGCATGGAGCAAATAGACTGGCCTCAAACAGTTTACTCGAAGCGGTAGTCTATGCTGCACGTGCTGCGAATCACATCATTGAATCGACACCACAATCAAATGATTCACCGTTGCCTGATTGGCGGGCAGATGGATTAGAGAATTTGACTGAACACGTATCGTTGACTCATGACAGAGAATCCCTTTGCAATACAATGTCGAGGGAAGTTGGTATCGTTCGAAGATTCACTCGTCTCCATCGCGCATCTAGGCGATTACAACTTCTTTCCAAAGAAGTTGATTTCATGTGGCGAAAAGCGCTCCCTTCAAGACAAATCGTTGAATTAAGAAACCTGATTTTAGTCGGCCAATTGGTTACAGAAGATGCCTTAAATCGCACTGAAAACAGAGGGCTGCATTACAATAAAGACCTCATTGAGGATGAAGGGCTTTGATCATTGAAGTCAACATTTGGTTAAGTGGTGTGGCAATACCTGCCCGTTCACCACGTGCTGTAATCGCTTGATTAAGCACTGCGATTTCAGTGCTTCTTCCTGCACGGATGTCTTGAAGCATACTGCAGATATTGGATGCTGTAGCGGTGAGAACCTGACGCAAGAGAAGTTCAAGTTCAGCATCATCTGGCAAATTGACTCGCTCGGTTCGAGCAACTGCGGCACCCTCAAGCATTGTTGAGAAAGCAGATGAAAATAAATCCGGCTCCAATAAAGCACCATTTTCTACGCCAGCCAAAGCAGCAAGTGGATTGATAGCGATGTTGAGAAGCACCTTCTTCCAAATCGTAGCGAAACCATCGGATGACCAAACCGGTTCTAAACCTGCAGATGACAAGGCATCAAGAAGGGGTTTGGCTTCGGTCTCACCTGGGCCCCCGGGTAAAGATCCAAGAACGGTTTGACCTTTGCCTGCCCAGTTCACAACACCAGCGGAGGGGCGCCATGCGCCATGAGTAGAAGTCGCTGCAAACACACGCTGAGGGCCAAGAATTTCGATGCATTGCTCTGCATGCCCTAGACCATTACTCAAGCACAAAGCCATTCCGTTTTCATTCAAGAGACGGTGGGCTAATTGAGCGAGAGAGGAGGTCTGTCCGGCTTTTCCAGTCAGTAAAGCAAAATCTATTGTTCCAAAGGATGGCTCTGGAAGTCCAACTTCTTCAAGAGAGAAAAAGACCTCACTGTTTGACACGAAATGGGTCTCTTCTCCTTCTAACTGCAGACCGTGTGCGGTCATGTGTGCACCGTGAGGGCCTTGGCCGTGAATAAGAAGTTCAACACCGTCGACTCGTGAAAGAAGTGCAGCATACAGGGAGCCAAGCGAACCTGCCCCTAAGACTGCTATACGCATAATCAAGCCTCACACATAACTCGACAAATGGATGACGAATGCTCCATCTTGGTGTTCAAACCAAAGCGTTGAAAGCGTACTTGAAGAAGGTTCAAATTCGAAAGAATTCCATCCTGATTGCAGTGAATTCGTTGAAGAAACTGTGACCCATTGTTCTCCATTTCCTTGATAATTAAGTTGAACAGGAACCGATGTGTTGCTTGAACTATAGACGGAAAATGTCGCGCCATCAGATTGTAACAGGGTGCCATTGTAAGCAGCCATCCACATATTCGACCACATTCGGTGTGAAGTGTTGTAACGTTGGAAAATCAGTTCAGGACCTTGCTCAACGGTGAAATTGAATTTTGGCTCAATGGAAAGTTCAGGTGAGCACACATGCATGCTCGAGCCGTCTGACATGTGAACAACAAGTGATTCATTGGCACTGTTGACTGCAGGGATATTGGAAATCTTTCGCACATCAAGGTCCCAAATCCACTGGCCTTCAGAAGGAGCCGGTGGGATAGAGAGAGAGGGGTCAAGAGGACACAAATCCTCAATTGAACTCAAAAGTCCGCTCGAATTCAGCATGAAGCCCCAACCAAGGAACGGGTCACTGCTGATGTTCCATCCTGTTTCTGGGACTACTGCGACCAGCGGTAGTTCAGGTAAACCACCATCAAAGGTGTAGTTGTTGAGTTGAATATGATTCAGTTCAGATGTGCGAAGTACTACGGGGTCTAGGCCTCGGACACAGAGGCGGTCTGGGGATTGTTCGAAACTTGCGGACAGATTGTTGTGCCCTTCAACCCATTGTAATCGTGATTGAAGATTGGAAACTTGCCCTGCATTGGGGAAAGTGACATTCAATGCCTCATCCGACGATGATTGAAGCTCCATGCACCGTTTCATTTCACCTTCATCCAAATACATCTGCCATAGCGTTTCAGGATGAACGGAAAGATCTGGGCGTATTGAGATTGCATGGCTGTCATATTCGCCTTCTGTGAGGGATATCAAAGAGAAATCCAAGGTTGAAGGTGCGAGTGTTTGTTCACTCCAAGTCAAGTTGAGGACAACCGTAGTATGTGTTCGAGGTGGCAAGGTGCTTCCACAACCTTCACCTTTGACATCGAGTGAATCTTCACCATCGCAATCCCACGCGTTTTCCCAAGCAGCGAAATGTGAATTTTGATGGTCAAAGTCAATTGCCCAATCTCGGTTGACTGAAGAAGGATTGAGAACATGAACTGACACCAAAGCATTCCATTGCCCATCCAACTCAGTTGCCGTATAATTCATATCGATTTCATATTCAACATCCGAATCCCAATCCGCATCAATTTCGAAAGGAACTTGACTCGGTAAAGCGAATAATACGGCGATGAGCATCACAAATCCAATGTTTTTCATAGCCGGCAAGTCGAGTCCTTTCGGCTCATTAAGAATGAGAGGTGAACTTCTATCGGTACCCATAAACAGTAACAGGGGTAAAATCAATGTAAGGACAAATATCCAAATGGTGAAGCCATTAAACGCATCGAACATCCAAGCAAAGGCAAGAATAAGAAGGAAGATGAAGATTTGATTATTGCTGCTTCGAGCCTCAGTTGGGCCTGCACGGGCAATCATGATTCGGCCTCCAGGGAAGGTCGGAATCGGAAGGAGAGATATCCAACCAAAGAAAGTCAGTAAAGCACCTGCTTTGACAAAGGGATGAGACCAAATCAATCGGTTGAGGTAATCATCGATTTGCCATTGACCGAGAACTTCGATTAAGAAGGGGGCTTGAGCTACATTTTGTGGACCTGTAATCGCAACATATTCTGGTGTGAGCCATAAACCGATTCCCCACAACATCATACCGAGCGTGACCAAAGTAGCGGGAACAGATACAGCAACCCAGCCCAAAACTTTGCGATCGTCCCATAACCGAGCATCCATTCGAGGTAAGGTTGGTATCAAGAAAAGTCCGAATGGCCAGACCAAAGATGCTTGAGAAAGGAAACCCAGGCTCCAAAGAGAGATTGTTGGTTCTGGAATGGGGGTAATATGTCCAACGCGGTGATTGAAATGAGATGCAATCCGTTTCTGTATATGCGATGCTACAAAGAGACTGCCAAGCACTGGAAGCGTATATCCTAGAACTGAGTCCGTCAAAGTCGAATCGGAGAACCATCCTCCGGATGGACGTGCACCATCCATCCAATAAGCACCCGCAAGTGTGAGGGTTAACGCAGAGAATACCCACATCACCAAGGTCAAATTGCGTGCTGGGAATTGTCGCTCTGGCAGCGGGAAGAGTTGAACAATCCATTCTTCACTTCGAGATAATTTCGCAGCCCAGCCGAGTTTTTTGAGATGGGTATTGGCTTCATCGAGACAATCGTCGATTTCTTTGTCGTCTTTGGGTGAAACGACCCATGCAGGGAGAATGCCACCAGACATGTTGGTAGAGATATAAAAAAAGCGACCAAGTATTGATGCCAATAAATCGTGCTGCTTCCATTCTGAACGATGTGCAGGCATCGATTCAAGAAGAGAATCATCGCCTAAAGAAACATCAGAATCGTCAGACATGCTTTCTCCTCAAACCTTTGTAGTTCTGCTTCCCCTTTGAAGGAATCCCTCAACCTGTTCAATCAGGTTGAACAAAATCACTTGTTCTTGAAACGCTTGAGACGGAACGTTTCTTCTCGCTCCATTTCTTCAAGACGGAGTTGAATAAATACTCGGGCTTCTTCAAGTTCTGGAATCACTTTGAACTCCAAAGCATTGACACGTCGCTTGGTTGCTTCGATTTCTTGAAGTAGACGCTTGAGTGTTGCTTCCATTTCAGATGCTTTGACAATCTTTTCAATCAAATTTCCAAAGGATTCTCCTGCTTCATCGATGTACGGTGAAGAACCGATGTATCCGACACCTCGTTCTTCGAAAGTGGACTTCAGATTTGTTCCACTGACACTTGGAACAACGACACCCATGATGTTTCGACGTTCCACTTCGACTTCAGGATGACCTGTGTTTGCAATAGCGGCAGCACGGACTGCTAAACCACCTTCAATCGCATTTGCCAGGTCAATACGCTGCTTCGCCATTCGGTACGTATCTGTGAGGTCACGCTTTGCAGCGATCATGTCTGAAAGAAGCGTTCGGAACTCGTGGAACAATCCGTCTCGCTTCATCTTGAGTAACTTGTAACCGTTTTTGGTTTGCTTAATCCGCCCCTTGAGTTTAATCAACTCACTGCGGGTTGGTTTGATGTCGAGTGCCATGTTCTTTCACCTCCTTCTGCATCAAATTATGAGTCTCAAGCCTTGTTATCAGGATGATACTTGTCAATCCACTTTTGGTCAAGACGGACAAGATACTTTGTGTCGATTGACGACATCAAATTCCAGCACAAATCAAGAGTTTCCTCAATTGAACGGTCTTCGTCACGGGTTTGTCGAAGGAACTTGTCTTCGAAAACGCCAGAGAAGTCAAGAAGTTGCTTGTCACGCTCGTTCAATGCATCTTCACCGACAATAGCGACAAGTCCACGAAGTTCACGGCCTTGTGCATATGCTGCATACATTTGGTCGGAAACTGACTTGTGGTCTTCACGAGTGGTTTTCTCACCAATACATGAACCCATCAAACGAGAGAGAGATGGCAGAACATTGATCGGCGGATAGATACCTTGTTGGTGCAATTCACGTGAAATAACAATTTGTCCTTCTGTAATATATCCAGACAAGTCAGGAATTGGGTGCGTAATATCGTCACCAGGCATGGTAAGAATTGGGAATTGAGTGATTGAACCCTTCTTGTTCTTGATAATTCCCGCACGTTCGTAGAGCATTGCCAAATCAGTATACATGTAACCAGGGTAACCACGTCGTCCAGGAACTTCTTCACGAGCAGCACCAATTTGACGAAGAGCGTCACAATAGTTGGTCATGTCTGTGTAGATAACCAGAACGTGGTAATCCTTTTCGAAAGCAAGGTATTCTGCAGCTGTCAAAGCAAGACGAGGTGTGATAATTCGCTCAACAGCAGGGTCGTCAGCAAGGTTGACGAACAAAACCGCATTTTCCAAAGCACCGGTTCGCTCCAAATCGGAACGGAAGAAATTGTATTCTTCAGCAGTGATTCCCATTGCACAGAAAACGACAATGAACTCTTCATCAGAATCCTTGAGTTTTGCTTGACGAGCAATTTGCAGAGCAATGTCGTTGTGTGGAAGACCAGATGCCGAGAAAATTGGCAACTTTTGTCCACGAACAAGACTTGTACAGAGGTCGATAGCAGAGACTCCGGTTTGAATGAAATCGTTTGGACTCTGTCGGCTGTATGGATTGATAGCAGCACCGATGATGTCGGCTTTCTTTTCTGCAACAATTTCTGGACCGCCGTCACGAGGTCGTCCTGCTCCATCCAAAATACGACCGACAAGGTCAGTACTCACGGGGAGTTTGAAAACNTCACCCATGAAGGTGACACCAGATTCTCGGTCAATCTTTGAAGTTCCTTCGAAAACTTGAACGATAACGAGATCGTCCGAAGTATCGAGAACTTGTCCGTTCTTGATGGTACCATTGGAGAGTCGTAGGGTAACGATTTCACCAAAAGCAACAGGTTCAGTTTTGTTCAAAAAGACCAGTGGGCCTTTCACGTCAGTAATGGTTCGGTATTCTTTTCCAGTCATGATATTCCTCTCCTCAGTTTTCCTCCACCGTTTCGGCGATTTCATCGGTCATTTTCTTGACCATGTCAGCGATGATGTCGATGTATCCCTTTTCGAAACGACCACGCATAAGGTCAGAACGAGATGGAACGTTGACGACATCGTTGAGTTGTGCACCGCCAGCCATAGCTGACTTTGCTGCGTCTTGGAACGAAAGGATTGCCTTTGCCATTTGGTATTGCAAATGAATATCACAGTAAGCATCGACATCGTGGAATCCGTTTTGTTGCAAAAAGAACTCACGAATCATTCGAGCGACTTCAAGAGTCAGTTGTTGGTCAACAGGCAGTGCATCAGAACCAACCAGTTGAACAATTTCTTGCAACTCGGATTCAATCTGCAGCAAACCACTGACTTGGGTTCGGATTTCAGGGAAATCTTGAGCGATGTTGTCACGGAACCACTGGTCTAGACTTTGCGGATACAAAGAATACGAGTTCAACCAGTTAATCGCTGGGAAGTGGCGCTGTCGAGCAAGACCTGCATCTAAGCCCCAGAAAACCTTGACAATACGAAGTGTTCCTTGAGAAACTGGTTCGGAAATGTCTCCACCAGGAGGGGATACAGCACCGATAACAGTAACTGAGCCGTCGTCGCCATTGAGTGTTTCAACACGGCCAGCTCGTTCGTAGAACTCTGCGATTCGAGAAGACAAGTAAGCAGGATATCCTTCTTCACCAGGCATTTCTTCCAGACGAGATGAAATTTCACGCATTGCTTCAGCCCAACGAGAGGTTGAGTCTGCCATCAAAGCGACGTCATAGCCCATGTCACGGAAATATTCTGCAATTGTAATTCCAGTATATACCGATGCTTCTCGAGCAGCAACAGGCATGTTGGAAGTGTTTGCAATCATGACGGTTCGCTCCATCAAGGGCTTACCGGTGTTTGGGTCGATCAAGTGAGGGAATTCGTCCAACACTTCNGTCATCTCGTTTCCACGCTCACCGCATCCGATGTAAACAACGAGTTGAGCATCGGAATACTTTGCGAGGGATTGTTGAGTAACGGTTTTTCCTGAACCGAATGGACCAGGAATTCCTGCTGCTCCACCCTTTGCGAGCGGGAACAAGAAATCAAGAATACGCATACCGGTAATCAGTGGCGTATCTGGTGCATACTTTTGCTGGAATGGACGAGGTGTTCGAACAGGCCACTTCTGCATCATCTGCATTTCAGTGCCGTCTTCAAGGACACATACGGTTTGTGTGACATTGAAATCACCAGATTCAATCGATTTCACAACACCAGTGACGGTAGGAGGTACCATGATTTTGTGAACGATTGTTTCCGTTTCTTGAACGTGACCAATGACTTGACCGCCAACAACAGAGTCGCCAACAGCGACTTGAGGTTCAAAGGTCCAAATCTTTTCGAGGTCAAAAGCATCAGCATCAACACCACGAGTGATGAAAACACCCATTTCTTCTTCCAAGGTTGGAAGAGGACGTTGAATACCGTCATAAATTTGAGTCAAGAGACCTGGACCCAAAGATACGGACAGCGTCTCTTGTGTATTCAATACGGGTTCACCCGGTCGAATACCAGACGTGTCTTCGTATACTTGGATGACAGCTTTATCGCCGTGCAGTTCAATCACTTCACCCATCAAACCTTCATCACCAACACGAACCACGTCATACATTGCAGCTTTCATGCCAGTTGCGGTTACAACAGGTCCCGATATTCGGTAAATTACTCCTTCATTGCTCATTTTTATTTCCTCCATATAGTTTGGAACATTACTTCCACAGGTCGACTCCTATTGCCTTACGAATTGTGTCTCGTAAGGTAGTGTCTTCTTCCGTTCCAATGCCAAGCACGGTCGGAGAGACGGATGCCGAGAGTTGGTCACGAAGACGCTCCGGCAGCGTAGTTAGGATTGAGGAGTCAACCACGACAATCCCTACGCTCTTATTGTTGAGTAGTTTCTTGAAGGTCGAGACAGTTTCGTCTTCGCCTTCAGGGTTATGCAGGTTATCAATACCTGCGAGTTGGAATCCAAGGGTGAATTCTGGTGTTCCAACTACTGCTATGTCCATACTTCTTCACCTCACAAAATATGTGCTTCA
This sequence comes from Euryarchaeota archaeon TMED99, assembly GCA_002170315.2. Lineage (GTDB taxonomy): Archaea > Thermoplasmatota > Poseidoniia > Poseidoniales > Poseidoniaceae > MGIIa-L1. Next base: position 28,759 of record NHFA02000006.1, on the reverse strand, counting down.
AGCACTTCAACAGACAATCCAGCAAGCCGCCCACGAACGATGAAGCGGAGATCATTCACTTCTTGGACCTTCATGGCCACATAGTGAATAACCGGTAGTGCTGATACTGGATGGAGGAAGCTCATTCGCTTCATGATAGCATGTTCTCGTTCCTTGAACCATGTCACGACAGGGTCAAGGCTGTTCATCTCTTTTGAGGATGAAAGTGCACCTTCAAACGCAGGGAAATCAAAACGGTTTGAGCCGCGTAAGAGGTCCATAGCAGCATCCTTGCCACCTGCGGCAATCGAAGAGAAAGCACGAGCAGGCAGGAGACGTCCGCCAGGGACAAGCATGGAGNCGATTTCATCTGATGAAATACCAACCGCTTCAGCCTCGAGAACGTTCAAGAGGTTTCGATGGTCGATTTCAGAGCCAAGAAGGTCTTTCAAGAAGCGAACATCGGCTCCTTTTCCTTTCAGTGAATCCAAAGCGTTCTTGAAGTAATGAACGTCAAGAGCGTCTTCATAATCAGAGAGGCGAGCATCTTCAGCAACTGCCATGAGAGCGGGTCCGAACGACTTGCGACGCATCTGAACGACTGCAGAGCGCAAATCGTCAGCACTTTCGATAATCTTCAGCCAAGGAGTATTGATATCATTCAATTCAGGAAGAATCGAATGAGATACCTTTTCCAGATCAACTTCATTGACAACAGCACGAAGAACCACTTTCGCATTGTAATACTCAAATCGAGAGGTATATGTCTCAACGATATTGCGGATTTTTCCGTTGCACATGGAGAGCATGTTTTCAAGCTCATGTTCCAAGTTGTGCGTCAATGCTGCCTCGACCAAATCGCCACCNGTTAATTGTCCCGCATAGATATCAATCTCAGAGCGGTATCCAATTTCACCAACCGCAACGGTCAGTTGTTCAGGTGATTGGTTAATCAGTTGGCGTAGCCTAGCACGGTCCGCAAGTTTCTGCCGACGTGCCTTAGCACGGGCAGCAACGTAAGGTGTGTTTCCAAGCATTACCATCATTATCCCTCAATCAAAAAGTATAGAATTAATTTCAGCAAGTTGAGCATTCCAAGAAGACTCAAGCAGTGTATCAAAGCGCATATCGTAAGAAACTGAACCATCAGGTGATTCGAGAACGAAGCCACCAAGACCGTCTATTGCTTCACCGACCTTGCGCTTTCCTGCTAATTCAGAAAGTGCCTTNCGGTCAAGTTCAACTGGNCGAATCGAGTAGTCATTGCCACCAATCTTGTCCGCCTTCGCCATCAAGGATTTGAGCAAACTTGCTCTTCCAGAAAGTTTCGGGCTTCCAAGTTCATTGCTCGCAGACTCAAGGGTCTCATCGAGAACCTTTCGTCGAGCAACGAGAATTTCTTTTTGGTTCGCTTGGCGAGCACTGGCCACAACTTCACGGGCAATTTGAGTTGCCTCTCGTTCAGTGCGAGCCGATGCTTCCGAGCGAATGCTTTCTGCCTTGGAGTTTGCTTCAGCAAGAATTGCCTTAGCGTCATCCTGGGCGGATTTAAGCATTGCAGAGGCCTCAGCCTCAGCGGATTTTGCGATATCTTTTGCGAGTGTTTCAAGCGTCATATATATTCCTCATGTGTTTGTTTTTTCACGTTCTGGGTTGCCCCAGAGTTTTTGCCTTCTTCCTCAGAGGAAAAGTGGCAAAGCACCGAGAATCACGATGGATTCCGGCAACGCAGTGAAAATGAGTGCAACACCGAATTTGCTTCCGTCTTCAGCAAGCATACCGACAGCTGCGCTGCCAATGGCTGCTTGAGAGAGACCTGCACCAATTGCTGCAAGTCCTAGGGCAATTCCAGCACCGATTGCAGAGTAACCAGATCCGTCGGATTGGGTTAGTTCTGCGTCTTCAGCTGCTGCGACCCCTTGAGCAACCATGGTAATGGCTGCCAATAGGATCAGTGTTCTTAGGCTCATTTTTAGGGTATTTACGTTCATATTTACTACCTCCGTTTTTTTGTCCGTTGGACTATGATTTACTCTCCACATGGAGATTACGGCCACCCAGCGGTGCGAATGCACTGCCGGACCCGTCGTAGAATTTGCCCATCCATTCCACAAAGTGGAGACGGGCTGCGTGAATAGTAGGGGAAAGGATTCCCAAAGCGATAGCGAAGACTTGGATGAAGAGGAACAGAACCAAACAGAGCAAACCAACGAGTATGCCGGTTGCTTCTCCGCTGGTGAATGCATCCATCATCGGCTCAAAGCCCATGGTGATGGAGACTTCTGCAATCTTGACACCGGCAACACCGACTGCCATGATTCGCAGGTAAGAGAGTGTGTTGGCAAGAAGGCCAAANGTTTCGATTGGACCCATGATAAGTCCACCAGCCCAACCAAACTTCTCGAAGATAGCCAGACCNATAATGAGGCTGATGATGCCGACGATAAGCAAGACTGTCCAGATTTGGAATTCGAACAAATCATTGTACCCAGAGACCATGTTTCTGCATTGCATGAAACCACCGATGAGGATGAGAATCCAAGAGCCTTTTTCGAAGTATGCTGCTGCTGCTCCATGTGCCTTGAAGACATTGACGAGACCGAGAATGTAGCCCAAGAAGATGTGGATGGCTCCAAGGTAAACAGAGAGAATAACGTATTCTTGCAATCCATGCCCAGCCGATGCTCGGTGGAAAGGCATGTGNAGNCCACCAAGATTCAGCAAGTCAGCCAAGACTTCTGGAACGTGAACATTNGCATATGTCCATTCATAGAAACCGTTGAACGGTGAATCTGCGCCCATTTGACCCGTATTGTCCCAGACAAAGCCGAAACCTTCTGCGAATACAATTCCCCAGATGATACACCAAACGCCCATCCATCGTAAGATAGTAAGGCCTTTCTGCGCCATTGGGTCGACTGCGAATGCTTTGCTACCAAGCCATCCTGCCAACAGCAGAAGAACGATTCCGTAGCCCCAATCTCCCAAAATCATCCCGTAGATGAATGGGAAAGTCATCATCATCAACATGGTAGGGTCAAAAGTTCCGTATTTTGGACGCCCAACCAAATCAACCATCAATTCAAACGGCTCAGAAGTGGAGCCGTTTGTGTATTGGATAGGAGGTTCGGGTTCAGGATAGTCGTCATGAGTCGGCGTGTTGCGAATTCGAGTGAGCGTGATATCGAGTTCAGGGAGGTTGATTTTCCCATCTCCGTCAAGATCAACTGCTGAAACGAGCTTACCCATTTCCCACGGAGGAAGATTAGCAATGTTTGCATTTTTGAGTGCGGTTTGGAACTCATACCCGTCGACCAGTCCGGAATCATCCAAATCAATCGCCTTGAAGAATTGGAAAATCGTTTGATTCGATTTGTGAAGGTAATTGGAAAGCATGACGAGTTCTTCTGGGTCGGAGTGTCCATCGTCTGCATGCTCTTCATGGTGGTGATGCCCCCCCTCATAGGCCTCAATACTGACGTGAGATGCGACCTTCGACAAGCGAGATTGGACTGCATCGGCCTGGTCTGTAGGAACCCAGCCATCTAATGCGAATGCTTGGTTGCTCACTGCCATCAATGTTGGAGCAGTAAAGATTGCAGCTTCCCGAACAAGGTATTCCTCTACTGCGACCAAATTGCGGCCGTTCTGAACTGCCCATGCGTCGAGGTCTTCTTGAGTTTCAGAAATCAATGATTCGAGGCGAGTGATTTCTTGCGAGAGTGCTTCGGCTTTTTCTGCTGGCGAACCTTCTCCAGATGGAATTTGGACGGGCTTTGAGCCGAGTTCGGCCATACCGATTTGAACTTCAGCGGAGTGCTCTGGCCGACAGGCAACTGCAATCAAGCCACCTGCTGCATGAAGTTCGATTTCCGAGCGAATCTCAGAAAAGACTTCCGAGGCTTTCGATGCTCTACGAGTCTCGCCGACAAAGACTTCCACTCCACCGTATCCACTCATTAATTCAAGAGGGAGGTCAAGTGGCGCCAATCGGCTGAGAACATGGTGTTGTTCTTGAGACGAGGAAATAGTTGATTCCGCATCTCGAATGGTATCGATATAATTGAGAGCAGTGGTGATTTTTTCTTCAAATCCTTCAACCATTTTTGAAACTTCAGCATGCGACATAGCGCCCTCGGTGTTGGATGCTTGAACCGAGGAAGAAACGGCTTGAACTTTGACAAGCAGATTGCTGATTGCATTTGCTTCATCAGAATCCATGGATTTGCCCACGTTAATACCGTCTTCAAAACGACCGTATTCTTGGATGTGTACGCAAGAAAGTTCTGTGCAGAGGCGGAGAACTTCTTCCATTTTTTCGACAGAACCTGCTACTGTAAGACGGGACATCTCAGAAGTAGCAAACATGGAAAACGCCTCACTGTGATGATACTGTATCAAGAAGATTCTTGACTGCCTTTTCTTTGCGACTGGAGGCAGATGATTCAATTGATTCGATGGTAGAAGCGCCCTCTTTGAGAACGGTTGCGGCTTCCTTTCCTGCTTTGGTGCGAGCAGCCTCAAGCGTTGCTTGTGTCTCAGCAACAGATTCTTCGGTAGCACCGGTTACAAGGGCTGCGGCCTCTTTTCGAGCATCGGCAGTAATCTTGCTGGATTCTGTTTGAGCTGAGGAAAGACGCTTTTCAGCAGACTGCTCGGCTTCTTTGATTTTTCGGAGGACATCTTTCATACCCAAGTAAATCACCAATATTCTTCGGAATGGCAAGAGGTTTATGAGGCTAATGGGGTAAAAGAATGAACATTCTTAGCGCAATACCGTGATGTTACTTCTTTTCAGGCTTTGTTCCCCTAAACCGACTGGACATCAAAAATGGCCACAAAAGTCGTCCTTGAACATCGTCAAATCCAACTTCCTTCATCATTTTGCGATAGTAGCCATTTGTCCCATACTGCGTGTAGGTATTGGCAAGACCCTTCCAAGGATGATTCTTCTCTTTGGTTACGTAGCGAGCGATCCATTGAACGACGGTTGCCATCCAAATTCGACCCCCAAGCCCATGAAACCAATTGGCTTTGCCTGCATCACAAATAACGAGACGCCCACCTGGTTTGAGGACACGAAGAATCTCCGCCAATCCCTTCCTCTTGTCTTGGAAATCACGGAATGAAAAAAGACAGAAGACCATGTCAAACGTATTGTCCTCACAAGGAATAGATTCTGCAATGGCTTCGATATAATGAGCAGGTTGCTCGTCACGACTCGCCCGCGCAGCATCAACCCGCTTTTTTGCAACTTTCAACATCTCTGAAGAAGGATCAAGGCAGGTGACGTCCAATCCTACAAGGTCTTCAGCAAAAGAACCTGGACCACAGCCAACTTCAAGAATTTTCATCCCAGGCGTAGCATGGTTTCTGACATTTCTTCGCCAGCGCTTATCTTGGCCAAATGTCATCAAGCGGTTGACTCGGTCGTAGTTCGGAATAGTTTCTTCGAGTTGCAACTCGAGTTTTTCCCAAGCATCGATATCGATGCCAGAGGGGTCGTAACCGCCTGTAGCTGCTCGGTCGCCCATGGCGTCTCGTCGCACCCGACCTCTTTGGATATGTCGCCAAAAAACCATCGTGAAACGAAGCCCTTCTGAAACTCGCAAGCAATCGCATCAAGCGATACGTTCGACGGTTTCTGGAGTGATTCCTTCTTCAGGAGTTACACGGAAGACGAGAATCTTAAGATTCTCGGGAGCATTGCGGAATTTCGAAACGATCATTGAAGTTTCAAAATCAGTACCGATGGTTCGAACTTGGAACGAAAGTACCATGTCAGCAATAGATGCCAATTCTTGCTTAACGATGGGGTCCAGTCCGTTTGTAGATACGGAGACGAGGAGTAAACCTCGATTCAACTGAGCGTGAGCTTGGAGCATACGAACCATAGCGACGACTCGTGAAGGGTCTTCACGTTGTAAGAAAAAGTCCAAACTGTCGATGACTGCTCTAAAGTATGGTCCAAGAGCCATCACTTCATTGGTAACTTCAGTCAAATAATCTTGAGTGTTATCATCAACGAATCGGGTCTGAGCAAGTCGACGGATATCGTCAAGACGGAAACCTTCCAGACGGTAACGACTTGCGAGCAATTCCCGTTCAAGAACCGTCGAGTTGTATTCTTCACCAATGGTTCGAACGCTGATGTCAAGAGGCCAACTGTATTTTTGGAAGATTCGAATGATTTCTTGTTGGCCTTCATTGGTCGAAATGTAGAGTGTGTTTTCAGCCTCTTCTGCTGGAGAAGTAAACTGTTTTGCAAATAATTCGCTTCCTGAACCAGTATCTGTAAAAGCCACCATCATGAAGCCGCGAGGTACACCTCCATGCATTTCATTATCGAATTTTGGAACGCCGAAAGAACCTACTTTTCCAAAGAACTCTTCATCTTCTGGGTCAAATTCAATTTTCCGAGCCATCTGGAACACCTCAATTAATCAAAACTTGACCTCTATCAATCAAGTCGGTACAGTATAAGTCGAGATTTGCGAGTACCAATGGCGGGGTTTGGTCAGGAACATTGAGAATAACCGAGAGAACTTCTCTTTGACGGAATGTGTTGATGAAGGTGTGAAGATATTCTGCAAGCATTCGCTCATCGTTGTAGATGGCCAAGGCATTAACGCTGTCGAGGAATACGAAATTACGAACCGATGTGGTCATGCGGAGAATATACAAGGTCCTGAGAAGTACTGATTCGAGCATAATCGGGCTGTCTACAAAATGAATGTTTGAATATTCCACATCTGTTCCACCCAGAATACCGGAGGAGACCAAATCAATAAACTGAATTCGTGAAATATATTCATCTGAAAGCCCGATGGATTTGAATTCTTCAATTCGTTCTGCAGCACCTACACTTGCACAGATGTATACACCGCCCATCTCATGATCTCTCATCAATGGAACGAGAGTACTGGCAGTGACATTGAATGCGTTTGAATTACCAAAGCGAACTTGGATTGCGCTGCTAAGACTGACGTCTATTGCTAATTGTTCAGCGATTCGGTCGTCAAGTGTGAGGTTTGAATACATGATCAAGCACCTACTTTGTTGGTCTTGTCGTGCTGAGCGCCCCACTTGAGCATAGGCGTGAGCATAACGCCTAACGGAGTTAATTCAATAGCGTGTTTGGCTCGGCTGTGAGAAGTTCCACGCATCTTGACCACTTGTAGGAATCGCAGTAAGTGGCCCATTCGCTCAACGTCACCCATGACAATGATGCCATCAGCAATTGCTTCTTCGACTCCAAACGAAGACCAGTGTGCGTTCTCAGTAGCTGATGTAATTTCTGAAATGAGGATGGTTGTGCAACCGAGGGATGCCAATTTCTTTCCAAGCGTAAACAGGAAATCACGAATCAATTGTTCGGACTTAATCTTGTAACACAGGGTAGTAACCGAGTCGATCACCAAGCGAGTTGCTCCAATTTCATGAACGATATTGATAATCGCTTTAATCAGTGCGTGAACGTCATCGAGGTCGAACGATGCTTTGTCTAATCCGAGCCAGGAATATAAGACGTCCATATCGAACACGTTGATTTTACCGGAATCGACCATTTTCATGTCGAAAAAGGCATATTGACGAATGTTTTCAAGTAGTTTAATCGACGGTTCAGTTGCGGTAAAATGGGCGCATGATTCTGGTAATTTTGCTAAAGCCCCTCGAACAAGAAACTCCATTGCAAGAGTCGTCTTTCCCGACCCACAGGTTCCGGCAGCAAGCACTGTCGAACCATGAGGTATACCTCCGCGAAGGATTTCATCCAATCCATGAATGCCCGTTATACAGCGGTCACGGGTGTAAACTGAAGTCGACTGCATGGGAACCTGTACAGACCAGCGGGCATGGGTTCATGAAGCATCCGCTAAATGAAGGTCAAAATGAGAGAAGAGGTCTTCAGAGATAATCTCCAGGAGTGGGGTTCGCCTCAACGCTCCAAATGGCTCCAACGCCATCAAGAGTTCGAGTCGCGCTCAACGATTGACCTAATGAGGTGAATAAACCTGAATCTCCTCCCCATTCAACAGTCATGACATCATACGGTTGAGCCTCGTAGATTTGCGTATAGCGCAGTGAGAGCGCCCCTCGGCCATCAGTAAGGAGATTCATTGAACCAACACCGAGGAAAGAGTCCTGAGACAAGTCGATAACTTGAGAGGCATTTCCAGCGTCTTGAGAGATTGAGTCGCCCGTCAGAAGGATAGTCGAATGACCAGAGATAACCCCCTCTTTCAAAAGGAGATTATTCGCAATTGAGGAAGAGGTGTGATTCAGTGACCAACCTCGCAAAGAAAGGGCGAAGTCATTCGGATTATAGATTTCAATCCACTCCGGTCCTGAAGAAATTGGGCGAATCATAATCTCTGTCAAATGCAAGTCGTTGTTTTTCTTACCACCTTTGTGAACTTCAAAAATAACTTGAAGAGTTTCCCCCTCTTGAGAAAATTGACGATGGGCATTTGAGGATGCTGAAGCTGTCGAGCGCTCAGTTCCGCCTGAAAAGAGTTCAAGTCCGATTCGAGATGCATTCTGAGATTCGATGACTTCAATGGATAAGAACAGAGTATAGCCTTCATCAAGACCGAGACCCAAGGCCATGTTTTCTTCCGAAACGTTATGCAGGGCTACAATTCGCTGGTGATCAAGAACCCCATCTTTGACCAACCCAGTTTGAACTCTTCCATCATCGAGTTGAACCGCATCATGAAGGTGCCATTCTGAAGTCGAATTAGCATAATCAAGGCCATCAGTGCCCATCGGAACAAACCACCCACCATCTGAAGTCAAACGGTCAAGACCCTGAACTGCTGAGCGGTCGATTCGGTCAACATTCGGGTCATTGGAACCCATTTGAAGTTGGGCAAGCGACAAAAACGCTGTGAGAATCATGAGGAATAAAGTAAACGCTGAAAGGAATTCAATCACGGCCGTGAGTGCGTTATCGTCTCTTTTTAGAGAACAAACACTCCCATCGCGCATGAACATCGGTAAAGTTCGACGATTGAAGAGGTTGCCGCATGGAGATGGTGCAAATCATCAAATTATCGCTACTCTGCCCCCTTCGGGGGCGATGAGTCTTTGAAGCCCCGCTGTGAGGCACCTGCTAATGTCGCGCTATGCTCCACGTGATTCGAGGCGGAAATGCGGAAGTATTTCACTGGTATTTCTGCTTCTCATTGCATCTTTTACTGGGCTTTTAACTCTCCCAAGCGTCGCCGCAGCAGAATCCGGCGACTTGGCATTGCAATCTTCAAACAGTCCGCTTGAAGATGCATGGCAATCATCATGGGACCCGATTTCGTTTAACGTCTCTATTGCGAATGAAGGACTTCAATCAATTTCCAACCGCATTCTCTGGTGGTATGCTTGTGAAGGGGTTGTTGAGACTTCAATCTGCAAATCAAATTACGACGAACGTGGAAGTTTCTCACTGCCAATCATTTATCCGAGCACAACAGTTGACTTTACCTCAACCAATTCTTGGAATCCATCAGGAGATGAGGGCACCTTTACCATCGTGTATGCATTTGATTTAGTCGACCAAGACCCAAGCGACGATACGCTCACATTCCAGATTAATCTTACTCGATCGTTTGTCGACCTCGCCATAGATTCGGCCTACGACCCTCTCAGTGTCCTCTCTGACCTGGCTGTTTATGATGGAGAGTCAATCCTCAATACAAATGTCGATTACAATATGCAAATCGTTGGCTCAGTTACTGCTTGTGGCACATGTAACTTTGTTGCTGAACTCGGATGGCAACTCTGGAATGAGGAAGAAACGATGTTGCTCGCAGAATCATATTCCAATGTCTCTAATCTGCCTTCGTGGGGCGGCGTTTCATCGTTCTCACGTGCTATGCCAGCGTTCTCTCACTCTTCTCAAGGAACATTCACACTCGTTTGGGGGATGTTTAACAGCACTGGGACGCCTTACGCAGATTTGAATGTCGATAATGACCTTTCGAAAATTACCGTTATCTTTGACGACACAATCGATTTGCAAGCCACGTCAATGGCTCCCGGCCATGATGCAACCTCGAGTGAGTACTATTTCGGAGAAGAAATGGTCTACTCAACGATTACCAATAAAGGGAACTTGACGATTGCTTCAGCAACCGTCTCCTTCCAAGTCTATGACCCGATTGGAGATGTTGAACATGAGACTCAATGTATGTTAGTTGATTTCAAACCTGGTGAAACAGAGAACTGTATGTTCAACCTCACCACTGTCGGGGCTGGACGGACATTGACAATCAGCGTCCCTGTATCATTTGCTGAAGGTAATGATGCTAAAATGGGAGATAACAGCCTGAGTGAACTCACAGACATCCTTGCGGGAGATATTAATGCAGTCATTGTTCAGAGTAACCCACTTGGCACATATACGACAGGAGAACATATCGAAATGGTTGCCCGAACAGGCATAACTGCCGCCGCTCCGCTCAACTATTCATGGTGGGTCTCTGGTATCATCAATCTTGGATATGGGCAATTACTCAACATATCTGGTTCTGTTCTCGGGCTTGGCGATCACACCATTACGTTGCGAGTAACGGACAACTTTGGAGTTCTTGAATCGGTCCACAAAGAAATTACCCTTTACAATTATGTAAACCTCGACAATGAACCCTATTTCACTGGACAAGCTGTCACTCGGTCACTCTCTTATCTCAACCATGAATCAATATTACCCGTCCTTGGAACCCAATATGGAATTGGTGAAGGGAGAGAACCTTTGCTCCTCCTTTCTTTTGAAGTGCTGTCAAGTGAAGATGATTCAAACAATACGGGAATGGATCATATGGACATCCACCTCAATACTTCTGCACTTTTACCCGACAACATACCTCTTGAAACCGTCGAGATTCGATTCCTTCCTTCTCTTGAAGACAGTCTTTGGACCATTATAGACATCTACACGAAAAATGAAGATCATAGTTTTGATGTGACCCTCAATCAAAATGGTGTCATACTCATCATAGGAAACTCTCCTGCTGCAAACATAAGCATGGGTGATGTTGAATTTGATCAGCTTGAAGGTGGAAGTATAGAAATTCATTGGAATCCAACTGGAGACACTCAAAACCCCTATATCGGCTCTTGGAACATCTACAAACTCACCGTTCAAAACAATGCTGGAACAATATTCCCATCTCCTTACCCTGACTTCAATGAATTTATCTGGGAAACATTGACCCTCAACACACTGGTTTCATCCGTTGATACAAGCGCCACATCATGGATTGACCCTACACCGCTTGAGACCAACACCTGTGCATCGTACGCGATTATGCCTGCAAATCGAGAAGGGTCTCCTGATTTCCTCCACATCGAAGTTTCAAGAGATAGTTTCGGACAACCAGTCGCTTTCTGTGGTGATGCAATCGCACCTGAAAAAGCAGTATCGAACTTGCAATATTCGGTTACATTCACCAATGACAGTGAGTGCTATAAAATTGAAAATGATTGGTCAATGTGTTATGATTTGAACATGAGTTGGGTTTGGCCAGAGCAGGAAGCATCTGGAGATGTCACTTGGAACCTCTATCGAACCGATCAACAACCGGATGGTATTGACTTGAGTTTCCTTACTCCATTAGAAGTCAACCTAACGGGAGCAGAAGGTGAAACTGGGTATTACAATCAAAGTGGCACCCAGGATGAAAATATACGACCTTGGCGGACCTTCTATTACGTTCTTGCACCGGTCGATTCAGTCGGCAATCAATTGCTTGAAGTCGATTATCCAGTAAACACAATTCGAATCGTCGTACAGGACCAATGGTGGGACTACAATCAACACCTCATCCCNATTCCNCCNCCNGAACCNGAACCNCCTCTNGGCGTTGAATGGCTNGGAACACTNACCGATTACATGGAAGTNNANGANTTCNAAACAACNGGNATNNTCGCNTTNATTACNCTNGTCATCAGTATGATTNCNNTNCCNATNCTCNTNAANAAGAGAAAGCGATTNTCTCGTNTCATGAANGCACGAAANCGNCNNGCNNGATGCNCNNNGNACNGCNGATGAATTCGAAGANTTCTTNGATTGANAAGAATGGCGCGGCAGGGGAGATTTGAACTCCCGAGGTGAAACACCACTGGATTAGCAATCCAGCGCAATGGCCAGGCTATGCGACTGCCGCAGTAGTTCGGCGACCGTCGAGGCAGTCATGAACATGACGGTTGGCGCCGCACACAGAATTGCGCAAAAACCGATACACTCAGCCTAAGGGTCCAAAGAATCCAAGCCATTCAGGAGGGAGAATNCATACGGCCACTAAGGCAACATGCATCCAGCCTAAATAGAACAAGGAACGGAAAAAGGAGCGAGATGCTTTCGGCATCCTACCATTCTCATCCAATTCTTCAAGCGGATCGATATCCCACACGGATTTGGCATACCAAATCGTCAAACCACCTGCAAGGAACGCCCACAGAAGCGGGAGGCCACTTTGAGGCCAAAAACACGGGACTGAGCCGAGCATCAAAAGAAGAACACAGTAGACTTTTGATTGAAATACCGTACTTTCAGGGCCTTTTACTTCATTCAACATCGGAACATTAACTCTGCCGTATTCACCTGAACGGTACAGGGCAAGAGCCCAAAAGTGAGGAGGCGTCCAGAGAAATATGAGCAAGAACAACATCCATGGAATCGGTGAACCGAGGTCAAATGGATTGTTGGAGTCGATGGTNGCAGCTGCTGCGCATGCCCATCCAATCAGGGGTGGAGTTGCNCCTGCAATCCCGCCAATGACAATGTTTTGTGGTGTGCGACGTTTCAGCCACATGGTGTAAATTAACACATAAAATGCCACGGAGAAGAACGACCAAAATGCAGCTTTCCAATGAATTAAGAAAAACATCGAAGAACCAAGAATACTGATGATAATTCCGAAAAGAAGTGCGCCTCGAGCGGATATATGTCCTTGAGGAACTGGCCGATTCATGGTTCGACGCATGTTCGGGTCGATATCGGAGTCATACCACATGTTGATCGACATCGAACCACCCGCTGACAGTGTACCTGCAACAAGTGTAATCAGCGATGCATAAGCCGTATCAGTCCATGTTCTTTGAACGTCGAGTAAACCGTGACGTGCCAGTAAATCATGCACCAACACAGCACAAACTGCAGTGACTTGAAGAAGAATGATGACTCGGAGTTTCATCAGTTGAGTGAAAACCTTGAACCAACCGGGGTGAGGNGCGAANTCTGCAGGTTCATCTTCCNCCATGTTCACTCCTCCTCGAGTTGGGGCGAGGATGAGAGGCGTAAAAAGAACGAGGCTGTAACAGCAACAAGGAAACAACTGATACCAAACACCAAATGAAGCAGTGAAATCCATTCTGGGAAATCATCCATTTCAGCGAAAACGATGTATGAGCCCCCGACAAGAACATTCAGAATCCACAAGCCTGCAGCCATATCGATTATTCGACCAAAGAGCGGCGTTGATTCGTGAATTCTTGCTTCATTTCGAAGTCGGGCAGAACCGGAAACGAAAACCAATCCAACAAGTACGGCACCAAAACGATGAATCATCTGAACCAATACACCGGGCCCGTCTAATGAAGGAAGAAACGAGCCGTTGCATTTTGGCCAACCAGTGGGGAATCCGACTGAACAGCCCTGATTGTACTGTCCACCCGCAGTAGATGAGACCCAAGCACCAAGAATCAAAAGAGTGAACACAGAACCAACCATAGCATCGACACGAGTTTTATTCGCGGCGATAAAATCAGGATTTAGAGAGAATAATTCCCAGGTTGATTCCTCTGATTTCCGCATCGCAAAATGCTGATAGATAAACGTCGAAGTGAATATACTTGCAAGCGAGAGGTGGAGAGCTACAGACCAATCGACATTGTCCATGAAAACGGTCAATGCACCTACCAAGGCTTGAGTGATGAGCAGCACACCGGAGACCAGTGTTGAGCGGTAGACTGTTTTACCGTATACATCGATCATCTTGCGGGCTAATATCGCATTGAGCAACACGGGGACTGCAATGATACCAACCAGCATCCGGTGAAACCATTCGGAAAAGATTTCGAATGTCGTATAGCGATGGTCAGCACCTCTTGTATCGATTTCATCAGGGTTTTCATCCCAATACACGCCCTGCTCTTCAACGGAGACATCAAAACCCCATGTTCCGAAACATTGAGGCCAATCGGGACATGACTCCCCTGCATCGTTAATGCGAATCGTGCCACCAGCAATGATGATGCACAGCGCCATAACGAGCAGTACAATTGGGAGGGTCGACGGTCGTCGCCACCACGCCTGCCCCATAGGTGATGGTGGGAGCAGACCCCTTTTGAACACATTCATTTCCCCATAGACTGTGGCGAGAACTCATTCACAAGTGATGTCAATACTGACACTTGCAGTGATTATGATGTCCTCAATCCCTTTAACGACTCATGTCTCAGCACAAGAACCCGTCTTTGCAACAATGCATGATGTGGTTATTTTCGATTCCAACTGCCTCAATTCGACAAGTTGCGAGGGCGAGCGAATCGAACATCTGGTCGAATATTACGGTGCAGATTGGTGCGAGCCTTGCGAATTAATTGAAGCAGAGCTTGAAGTGTTAAATCGTAACGATACGTTTGTCATGCAACATCACCCATCTCCACAAGACGCTTCGTTCCTAAGCGCTTCAAAACTACGTTTTTCGAACGAACACCGCTTGTTGTTTTTACCCAGTTTAGTAATCAACAGTCAAGGGCTGCTCACCGGTTCAAGTCAAGCCCTTGAACTTTCAACTGTACTCTCTGAACGCTCGACTTCTTTTGAAGGGCTTTCAGACCTCGAATTGGAGAATGGCACGCTGACTTGGCAAGCGTCTCAAGGTGACAGAGTCAGTGTCTGGCGAACAGAAGCGATCGACCATCAAACTCGAAATCGCACCCACCCTACACTGGCAACGGACGTAATGCAATTCAATGCAACAGATAATTCAGCAAATATTTCGAGTTTGCTTGAAGATTTAAACGGCCATATCGTGGTTATTCTCGAGCAAAAAGGCCTCTATCAATTGGTGAGTGATTCTTCAAATCCAACAGGTGGTATTGAACTTAACCAAGAGATTGGAGTTGAGGGGAAAAGCGACAATCAAGGCTTATCTCCTGGTGAAAATGCAATCCTTTGGACCGTTGTTCTCTTCCTGAGTCTCAGTCCAGCTTTTTACATGCGCTGGAACCTATCAAAGCGAGAGTTTCATGAAGAAGAATAGGGCTTTTTTACTGATTGTGTTAGGGGTTAGGTTCAAGAACAGTAGGCAGGTCGCCCAATTGCGGGTGTACTCGCAGGTGTATTAGATGGTAAAACCAGCACGACTCCACACACGATTTGAACGAGCTCGAATTATTGGTGCACGCGCACTTCAAATTGGAATGGGCGCTCCTCTTTATGCAAACGAAGAAGTTCTCCGTGAAGCGTTTAGGGAAGAATTAATCTCACTCTACGGTATTGAAGAAGCATCGGTACGTTTCGTTTTAGACCCTCTCAAAATCGCATTGTATGAGTATGAGCATGAGCTCATACCAATCGATATCGACCCGCACCTCGAGTGATTTCACTCATTTGCGGAAAAGCCGTAGAATCTGGCTTGCTCTACATCTGGCAAAACATCTCGCTTGACCAGCATTGTACGAACCGCCCATAAATCAACGAAAACTCTGTATTTTGTTGTGGCATCAAGATAATCAACGCCACTTGACCCCCCTGTACCCATTCTTCGCCCAATCATTCGCTCGACCATTCGTGCATGAGCAGAACGGAAAAGCAACATAGATTGCTCTAAACCGACAAATGAATCAATCAATTTACGAGGCCACGACAATAACGGAAGTTCACGATAGGATTCGATAAAAAGCAAACCTGCCCGAGAACGAGAGACTTGGCCATCTGGGCGGAGAAAATCTGCTGCTTGTTGATTTGCAGCCTCAATACGTGAACGGACTGGTGCTTCTTCCCCATGCCCAATAGCCACAATATGTGCTATGACCTCTTCACCATGTGCCTTCATTGCTGCAACATGGCCGTCAACGAATGCTTCGATAATCTCTTGATCTCCATCTGAACCAGCCAGAGAGCCATTGATTGGAGTGCGGGCAAGCCAAGCCGAGAGCGCTTCTCTCAACGATGGTTGATTTGATGTAGCCTCAAAGTCAGAGAGCACCGCATCGGTGACTTTTCCTTCCTTTGCCAACTTCTTCATGTGAAGCAGCGGGTCCATTCCACCCATTCGTTGTGAATTTTCAAGTCCGAGGAGAACCTCTAATTCTCGCATTTGCCATGATTCAAATCCAGAAGAGGTTCCAAGTTTATCTCGGAATGCCAAAAAGCCTTGAGGAGTAAGCGTTTCCATAACTTTCCACTGATTGGAAAGCAGTCGGAATATTTCGGTAACTCGGTCTAAATGGTGAACCATCTGAGGTAATTGTTCTTCAGGAACATGTTCTTGATGAAGAAGGAGGTGCGCTTCTTTCAACTCTCGCAAAATCAATTTGAACCACAGTTCAAATGCTTGATGAACGATAATGAAGTGCTGCTCGTCATTCGATGGAGCGGGGCTGTAGCCTTGAGGTCCATCCTGAAGAGACAGTAACTCATCCAACTGCAAGTATCCGCCATAGGTCATGCGATGCGCAGGCGCGTGGTCGGTCATGGTTTTGCATCAGTGCCAAGCCCTTGAACTCTTCACTCAAGAGGAGAAGTAATTGCATCACTGTGAAGTTAAGCAGTAAAGCCATTGGAGATCTTTAACCCCAGACCATAGGCAAGAATTGTAAGAGCTACAGATGCACTCAATGCTGGCCAAAAATCAATACCTCTGTGAAGAAACATTGGAAGCGTGAGGAACAAGACAAGAGATGGAATGACAAGCCAGAAAATGTTTCTGCTAAAGGAGGCTATCTGTTCAGTATCTCCCGTATCATTATACAACCAAACCATTGCTAAGACAGAGACAAGGGGTATGGAGGCGATAAGGGCGCCAAAAACATCGTTCTTTTTGGCCATTTCACTGGCTGCGACAATGAGTCCTCCGGAAAGGAGCAGTCGAACTGTAAGTTGAAACAATGCCATATTGAATTAGAGGAATTGAGGGCTTGTCGTTCTTGCGGTGAAAAAAACGATTTCTCTCTTGTATCGGAAAAGGCAAAGAATGCTGAAATATCTTCACACTCACCGATTCTCATAAGAACACTCATATTACACATACTGAACCCCTCGACATGGGCGTAGATTCAGATACACTGGCAAGTTGGCTGGCCGACTACGACCACAACAACATCACAATTGGTGTAGTTGCATCTCATTCCTCTTTGCAAATACTGCATGGCGCTCGTATCGAAGGTTTCCGAACGCTCGGAATTGCCGTTGGCGAAAATCGACGCCGGTTCTATCAAGCATTCCCTGGTGCGGAGCCAGATGAATGGCTAATGCTGGATAATTATCTAGAAATGATGGATTATGCTGAATGGTTCCGTGAACGAAATGTCGTCATTATCCCTCATGGCTCTTTAGTCGAATACCTCGGATCTTCAAACTTCAGAGAGTTGGAAGTACCGACGTTTGGTAACAGAGGTATACTTCATTGGGAAAGCAGCAGAGAACGCCAACGCAGATGGCTTGAAGCAGGAGGCTGTACGATGCCAAAGGTGCTTGAAGACCCTCACGATATTGATGGACCAGTTATTGTCAAGTATGCTGGTGCCAAAGGTGGAAGAGGTTACTTCATTGCACGAAATTATCGAGACTTTCGAAGAAACGTCGATATCGAAGAAGAATTCACAATTCAAGAATATGTGCTTGGATGCCGCTACTATCTCCACTTTTTCTTTGACCCTACTGCCAGTGATGGTTTCCAAGTTCAAGGAAAGGGCGCAAATGCTGGTAAAAATCTCGGCCGACTTGAACTGCTTTCAATGGACCGAAGAGATGAATCAAATGTCGATGAGTTTTACAAATTAGGCTCCCTGAGAGATTTACGTGAAATGTCTCTTGAGCCCTCTTTTGTCGTCACGGGCAATCAGCCCGTTGTGATTCGCGAATCCTTACTCCCAAGAGCTTTTGAAATGGCTGAAGGAACTGTTGCAGAATCTTTCGAGTTAGAGGAGGGTGCTCGAGGCATGATTGGCCCATTTTGTCTAGAAACGATTGTGACAGACACTCTGGAATTCAAAGTGTTTGAAATCAGTGCACGCATTGTTGCAGGTTCAAATCCGTTTGTAGGCGGTTCGCCTTACTCAGATATCAATGAAGAACGTATGTCAACCGGACGTCGAATCGCTCGCTCAATACGCAAGGCTTGTCAAAACAATCGACTTGAAGACATCTTGTCATGAGACGGTTGAGGATAAGTGTTCATCCAAGCACAGTTCGTGTGCGAAGAACTTGAATCAATCTTCGGATTCACCAGTGCTCAATGATTCCAAGTCAGGAGCACTTGGAACATCCGAAGCGGCGAGGTATTCATCCAGAGAGATGGTGCCATCACCGTCTTTGTCTGCTTTCTCGTGAATTATTTTTGCTTCCTCAAGAGTCATGCCTGTTGCAACAGCGAGTTCTTCGACTGAAAGTTGAGCACTACCGTCGATATCTGCATCGATGAAACGGTGTTTCAATGCGTCTAATTCGGTTTCAAGTTCTCTTTTCAGTTGCTCGCGTTCTGCTTTGGAGGAGACGTCAAAAGAACACACTTGCATAATTGGGTCGCCCTTACTGAGTTCAGCAGTGTATTCGGTTGTTTCTCCACCGTTGTTGACCATAATTTGGAACTTTGTTGGATCTTTTGAACGTCGCTTCTTGTGCTTCTTGTAATAATGGACATAGACGTGATATTGGCCGCCTGGTGCAGTTCCTTCTGGCCAAAAGACATTCTCGACGGGTTTACGAGTTTCTGCTCGAACATTTGCATCAACATCGAGTTCTCCGCCGCAAGCCGAGGTTTTGTTTCCGCCATGAATACGCTCACCTGAAGGGCAAACAATGTGTAAATCAAGGTCGTTGTAATTGTTCCACATCAATGAAACTTGAACATCGGAAGACTTCGCCCCTTCACGGGCTAATCGTGCTTGTAATTCTTTGATTGCCTTTGAATTGGAACTGGAGGAAGCAATCTGTTGTTGTTGAGCGGCAGCAATTTCTGCAAGTCGAGATTCTTCAGCAGCCAAAAAGTCTGCTTGGCGTTGATTCTCACGCTCGATAGCAAGACGGGCTTCTTCTTCCTCACGACGACGGGCCTCTTCTTGTTCTTCTCGAACTTTTTGCGCAGCCTCAGAAGCGAGGCGCGCCTCTTCTTGAGCAGCAACACGGGCATTTTCCATCATCATTTGTCGTTCTGCTTCCTGTTGAATTCGTGAATGTTCGAGTTGTTCTCGAGCGAGTCGTTCAGCATTTTCAACAGCCAACCGACTGGAAATTGCTTGTTGACGACGACGACGGGTTTCTACAAGTGCTAATTTCCGATCAATTTCTTTCTTAGCACTTCCAAAACCTGGAGCGCCTGAACCATAGCGCAGTCCTTCGGGATTCATACCTTGGCGAGCAGATATTGACACATCTTTACGAGTGAAAATATACCACAAGCCAACAACAAAACCCCCGACAAGGGCTATCGATGTTACGATGGATTCAACTCCCATTACTACCCGCAGGAGGTGCTAGTCTTTTGTAACATCGGTTGAAAGTTTAGCGAACAATATTCTTTTTTTTATCAAAAAAGTTTACAAGAAGGCTTTTTCATCAATTCGGCTTTGAGTTTATATCCATCTACACGGAGCGGTAAACATGCGCGAAATTCATCTAAAGTGGACCGCAGAGACGGTGGCGAACTCAGAATATGCCCCTATTGCCAAAATTGCGCATTCTTTGGAGGTTCTCGGCCACCTGGATATTGGAGAAAAAGGCATTCGACAACTGATTCTACCTACTTTTTGTGAAGGCAAAGGTGTTCAAGACCTGAATGACGTTCCATTTTTGACCGTTGAATCCGAACTCGGAGGCGGCCAAAGCGGTTATCTTGTGGTTTGGAATTCGCATCCATTGTCTATTGCAGCCATCCATTTTTCCGATATTCACATCATGCCGCCTTATACTTATGGCGGTGATGGAATTACTCTTACAGTTCGTGGTGTGCCTGCGGGAGTCTCGAACTTCTTGAAAATTTGTCGTCAGTTGCTCCCGCCTGATGTCGTTAAAGTGGTCGAAATGGGCGATAACAAAAGCATGATTGAAAGTATTTTGACACCTCGTCAAATTGAGTGTGTCAAAGTGGCAGCCTCTTCTGGATATTACGACCATCCAAAACAAATCAAATTACGAGAACTCTCCGAATTAATGAAAATACCACGTTCAACCCTTCAAGAACACCTCAATCGTGCTGAATTAGCCATGATGAAGTGGTCCAGTGAGCAAATGGATTCCGAATAATGTGTGCGAAACCTTGAGAACCAGCGGGTTTTGGCGAAACCATGGACAAGGCGGCACGCTTGAACTCACTGCTCCCTAACGGGCGTGGAGTTTGGATTCCAATTGATCACGGAGCCTCAGATTTTCCTGTCGAAGGACTCACCGATACCAAGCATGTCATCAGCGCCCTGGTCCGTGCAGGTGTTGATGCAATCGTTGCACAAAAGGGAGTGGTAAGCCACTACGGTCACTTGTGCGAAAACTCAACTACCGACATGGTGGTTCATTTCTCAGTTTCAACACGGCATGCTGGCCCAGATTCTGCCAATAAAGTGATTGTTGGAAACGCCGATGAAGTCATCAAAAGAGGAGGCTTTGGCGTCTCTTGTCAAGTCAATATGGGCAGTCCGAATGAAGCGCTAATGGTCGAGCGAATGGGTCAAATGAGTAGGGATGCATTGCATCTTGAATTACCGATGTTTGGCATGGTTTATGCTCGTGGCGAGCACCTTTCAATTATGGAGGGCGATGATACAAATGCAAATGCACATGCTGTTCGACTTGCGTTCGAACTTGGGTGTGACGCTGCTAAAACAACATGGACTGGAAGTGAAGAGAGCTTTCGAAAAGTATCATCTGCAGCTCCAATTCCAGTTCTTGTAGCAGGAGGTCCTTCCTCTGGCAATTCACTCGAGATATTGACCATGGTTCGTCGGGCACTTGATGCAGGCGCATCAGGAGTCTGTATGGGTCGTCAAGTGTTCGCCCATCCAAATGTTGAATCAATTGCAAAAGCTTTGGTCATGCTCGTTCACCAAGACGCCACCGTAGAACAAGCGATGGAAAGTTGTGGACTCTGAGGTGTGAACATGGAAGTATGGATTGACGAGCGTCACTCTATAGAATATTCTAGCGATGAGCACGATGGCATTAACCGTCGTCTATCGACCAAGGATTCCAAAAATCCAAACGATTTTTTCAGCGATGGAAATCGACTCATGTCCAAGCAAAGCATTGTTGGGGCTCTCATCACTGTAAACTCAGAAGAACGACAAGAATATGCTCGCTCTTTGGTTGGTAGCGTAGAATGGCTCGTTGTTGATTTCACGGACTGGTCGATGATTCCGATTGAAAATTTGGTTGCTGCTTGTGAAGGAACGCCCACCAAGATCGCAGCCGTTCTTACTACACCTGAACAGGCACAGGGTGCAGGTTTTGCGCTTCACAAGGGAGTTGATGCACTCGTTGTCACCTCTTCCAACGAAATGATTGAGGCTGCATTGGTGGTCAAATCACAGAGGTTGGAGCGAATGACTCAACATGATTCCGAAGTCATTGCACAGTCTCAACATGTTGGTTTGGGGAAATTAACCATTACCTCGGTCGAACCAGGTGGAACCGCAGAACGCTATTGTATCGATATGACGCGTCTCTTGGGAGATGGAGAAGGACTTTTACTCGGCTCAAGTGCGTCGAGTTTTGTTTTCGTTCATGGGGAAACTGTCGATTCAGAATTTGTTCCAACCCGCCCATTTCGTGTAAATGCGGGTCCTCCACACGCCTATATTCGAATGTCGTCTGGAAAGACCAAATATCTCTCTGAACTTCAATCCGGAGATGAAATACACGTTGTGAATACGGAAGGTATGCAACGCAGCGCAACTGTTGGCCGCTTGAAAATTGAATTGAGGCCAATGATTTTGGTGAAATGGATTGATGAAAATAATAAAGAAGGGAACATGTTCTTACAACAAGCAGAGACAGTACGCGTCGTCGGCTTGGACAAGAAAACCAAATCAATAACTGCATTGAAACCTGGAGATATTGTCATCGGCTGGAGCGACATGGGGTCAAGGCACATCGGTGCTCCAATCTCAAGTACGGTCACAGAGAGATGATGGCATGGCAATCTTAGGTTCCGGAAATGCTCATGGAGGTTGCAGTTTACTCCATGCTGCCGGCTTAGGATATGGTGCGAGTATAGGCCTTGATTTACCGCTGGCGGTTCGTCTCCTCGACAAACCCAGTAAACGTGATATCAAAGACCCTGATGAATTGCTACCTGCAATCCTTGATGCTTGGATTGCTGGAGGTTATGAGTTTCCAAATGGTTTGGCGAAAGAGGAGTTGTTTTGGGCTGTTATGAGTCAAATCCCCCCTCGCCAAGGGCTCAAATCTAGTGCAGCAATCGCAATTGCCGCTCTCAGAGCTCTCGCCGATTCGACACAAGCTGAGGTGAGCGATGAGGAATATGTGGCTATGGCTGCACAAGCCCAAATCGAAGCAAACGTTTCGATAACTGGCTCCATAGATGATGCTTGGGCGTGCTTAACGCCAGGATGGAAACTTATTGATCCACGTGCTGAAAGTATAGCAGAAGGCGTTTTGTTTGAAGGGAATGGCCCAAAAACTGACGATTGGCTGGTGATGATTGTATGCCGTGGAGAGCGGAAAAAACGCCCCGAATTGGAAGATTTTCCACCTCATGCAGGTGCTTATCAAAATTCACTTGAAGCATTACAAGAAATGAATGAGTTGGTTGCATTGACTTGGAATGGAAGAGGAACTGTTGCAGTAATGAACGATGTGCAAGGTCGTAAAATGACCAATGATGCGATTCTCAACGGAGCTCGAGCAGCAGGAATGAGTGGTTCTGGAAACGCTATCATCGTGGTTGCTCCAAAAGTGAGTAAACCGACATGTGAGCGCCTTCTTCAGTTATTCGAATCAAACAAAGACGTGACCAAAGTGATACAAACCTCTTTTTTGAGCATTGAAGAAGAAGAGGCGTAAGACGCACCTTCTTGAAGGGAGAGTGGCTCGTGAGAATGAGTCCAATGCATATGCACCTCGGGGAAAGGATTCGACTCACCCTCTTTGGGACAAGTCATGGACCTCGTGTTGGTGCACTACTCAACGGCGTTCCAGCCGGCATCGGAATCGATACTGAAGCCATAGAACTCGCTATGGCCTCACGTCGACCTGGTGGACGCTATGCGAGTAAGCGAAGAGAACCCGACATCGTTGAATTTCGAAGTGGCATCCATGATGGAAAGACGACTGGTGAAGAAATTGAGATATCCATCGACAATAAAGACGCAAAATCTCGAGATTACAGTTTCTTACCAGCACACCCGCGTCCAGGCCACCAAGACATGGTCATGCACAAGCGTACAAACGGAGAAGCCGACCTACGAGGCGGTGGAAGTTCTTCTGCTCGGTTGACCGCTGCACTGGTTGCATCCGCAGCCGTTCTTTCGCCTCTCCTCAGTCAACTTAACGTCGTTTGCGAGGCTCAGGTAGGTGCAATTGGTCAAGTAGAGGCGAGGGAAATGAATCAATGCCCTCCGAGGTGGGATAATGAAGCCTGTAAGGAAATGCGCTGTCGAGACCCTGTAGCGGCACTTGCAATGGTAGAAACTGTCGAAGCGCATCGAATGCAGAGAAATTCAATTGGCAGTCGCGTTGACTTGCAAATAACCGGTTTACCTCTCGGTCTAGGAGAGCCTTGGTTTGACGGCCTTGAACCAGCCCTAGCTCGGGCGATGATTGCGATTCCTGCTGCACGTGGAGTGACGTTTGGTCGTGGTTTTGACGCGGTGAGAATGACTGGCTTAGAGCACAATGACCCATGGGGTGGAACTGCAGAAAAACCAATCCTGACTGGAGAGAAACCCGACGGAGTCATTGCAGGTTTAGCCACGGGGTCTCCGATTCACATTTCGGTTGCTTTCAAGCCGCCGTCTAGTATTGCTTCAGAACAACACACGCTGAATCTTGAAACTGAGACCATAGAGCCATTGGTTGTTGGAGGACGTCATGACCCAGTATTAGGGCCCCGTGCAGTAGCTGTGGTTGAATCGATGGCTAAACTGGTTCTTTGTGACCTCGCATTACGTGGAGGGTATCTGGATGATTAAATCGACCACTGTACACAAATTCGGTGGCTCCTGCCTTCGAGATATTTCTGATTTAAATCGTATTGCCGAAGTGATTCAACATTGGCCTGGCCAATCTGTTCTCGTCGTTTCGGCACTTTGGGGTACAACTGACCGTTTGATGCGAGCAAGTCAAGAACCACGCTATGCAAGTCGATTAGTCAATGACCTCTCTCGGCAACATCTTCGCTTCGCACCTGGACTGGTTGAAGGCGAGAATGCGAAATTGTTCAAAGCGGTGTTGAAAGGAATTGAACTTTCATTGGATGAATTATCACGTAATCCTCAGGAATGGAGTGCGACAAACCGATTGTTAGCTGCTGGTGAACGCCTCTCAGCCTTGGTCGTTGCTCATCATCTGCAGAAGTTTGGTATTCAAGCACATCCAGTAGGGGCTGAAGACATAGGTTTGAAACTCAAAGGTGTAAATAGAGCGCCAACCGTTGACATTGAGACTTCAATGAAACAATTAGATCGCAGTGCTCTGTTCGGAACGCCAGTGGTTACCGGCTGGTTTGGAGAAGGTTCCGATGGAGAATTGGCACTGCTTGGACGGGGTGGAAGTGACCACACAGCAACTTCGATTGCCCACCTCATCGATGCAGACAAGGTCATTTTGTGGAAAGATGTAGACGGCGTCTTACCTTTGAACCCGCGTTGGGGGATTACATCACAACCGATTCCATACCTTGGTTATGGAGAAGCGGTTGAACTCTCTCGGTTGGACACTCCTGTTTTGCATCCTGCAACCGTTGAACCTCTTCGAAGTATTGGTATTCCTCTGGAAATTCGAGACCTACGAGGAGTCATAAAGGAAACGGCCTCTACGATAATCGGCCCAGACTTGCATCAAACTCGAAGAGTCAAAGCCATTGGATGCTTACCGAATGTTGTCCGAATAAGGGTTCAATCACTCTCGCTCGAAGTCCAGAGTGAGAAACTGGGACGGGTATTGGTTGAGTTTGCAGATGAGAATATTCCTTGCTGGGATTTAGAATCAATACCAGGCAGCATTACTTGGATTGTTTCTCAACATGATCTCAAGGTTGCGAAAAATATTGTTTCCACCTACTTTGAAAAAATCGACACTCTTGATTTTGGAGTGATGTTTTCTCTCGTTGGAAATAAACTTCCCGAGGATTCAGAAGGAATGCTGACTGATAAATTAAAACAAATGCTTGATGTCGAAGTGTTATCAGTAAACGATCATGCGATTCGATTGATTTCAAAAAGCAATGAGATTCACTCAATGTTAGAAACTCTAGCGGATTATTTACAACTCGCAGTAGAAGTTTAGTCTTCAGCTCGCTTCTCACGGAAACTCTGCAAATGCGTAGGTAGGTTGAGTGCAAACAAGCCACCAACGACGCAGAACACAAAGAATGTTCCCAATGCGACTCCGTAAACTGAAATTAATTCTACAGACTCTTCCATACGAAGGGCAGTATCTTGGGAAAGAATACCGACAAAGAAGGGAAGGATGGTATTTGCTGAAAGAACAATCGTTGCAAGAAGAGTTGCGATAATCGGGTTAATGAGCAGAGAGCGATGATATTTTCCGACGATTTTCTGCGGATTCATAACATAGACTTCGTTGGTACGAATACTGGTGTCGAGCATTGAATAACGAAGAACACCATTCGTGAGTTCGAAATACATGATGAGAAGCACGGCATAAATGACAACCAGTGCAGAGAGTAAAAACGGTTTATCTTGAAGTGCGAAAAGGTCATTCGACAGGGTGACTTTTGATGATGCAAATCGAAGAATGGCAAGAATAAACATCAAATTACTTACGAGTGTAAAACGACCATCACGTTGGAATGTACCCCAGAAACCAGTACCTGTTGCTCCAGCAATAAGAATCAATTGAAGCACAGTTGCAGCACCTAAACTTCCGGTAATCATGTACCAGATTGTTCCTTCAGCTGGAGAAATCATGTAGGTGAGCAAGGCGAGAGCAACCAGAATACCATAGACGCCAAGTTGAAGGTTTTGAACCATCTTCGCAGGCGGTAAAAACTTGGTCTTTGGAACCAAGGGTCCGCCGAGAAGGCTTTCGATGAACGAGGGGATTTCGACTTCAGGAATTGCGTCCTTAGGAATCTCACTTCCTGTTCCGATTTGTCCAGCAATCTTCTTTCGAGAAGGTGCAGCAGACCGAACAGTCTTGCCGTCATACAAGTGAGCAGTGTCGCTAGAAGGTCGTGATACAGTCATAATCTCACCTCAAAATCCTCTTGCCCCTGCAAGTGCGGTTGAAAGAAGCATATCTGGCTCCCAATCCATTATATTAACACCAAGTCCACGAAGTTCGCTGATCAAAACGTCACGTTCTGTCTTCATTACTTCATATCCTGTTCGGTCAATGCGTCGAGCGTCAAACTCAAATTCAAGAGATGAAGGAGTAAGGACCGTTACATCGAAATTACGCGCTCTGAAATCTCGAAGAGCGTTCACAATCGTTGGATCGTCTTCAAGGTTCGACAAGAAGATAATCGGACTTCCTTTGTTGATGTGTGGTAAAATACGGTTGACAACCACTTGAAGCGGGATGTTTCCTCGTGCAACTGCACCAGCAAGTTTGGTTAGAATCACATAGAGTTGCTTCTTTCCAGTATCTCGGTCAACACTCACGACCTCGTCGCCATAGACAATGACACCAACAGAGTCTCTACGGCCAAGGAAATATTTCGCTAAAGAAGCGGCAGCACGTGTTGAATAGACCAGAGCATTTCGTGAAACAGGTCCTGTCTCAGCAACAGAACGAGAATCGACAATGATGATGATATCAGACACAGCGTCACGTTCACGCTCATTGACCATGAGTTTTCCAGAGCGAGCATACGCTGACCAGTTGATGGCACGGAATGAATCGCCTTCGAAATATTCACGAAGGGAATAAAATTCCGAACCAGGTCCTGGTTGACGGATGTTGACAGCACCTGTGAAAATTTTCGGGACACGGGATTTGACGAAGGTCTCTTTGAGGTCTTCCATTTTCGGGAACACAAGGAAATCGTTGTAGACATGCAATTCTTTTTCCTTGTGAAATAATCCGAACGGGTCTTGAATTCTAACCGCAACGGGACCGACGCTGTAGAATCCTCGAAGAGGACATTCAACAGTGTATTCGATGAACGTTTCACGGCGTGGACCGAGTTCCATCAGAATATAATTCGCACCATCTTTGATGCGCATCACTTCTGGAACGCGGTCTCGAACTTCAAGAATTTTGGCAAGAGAGGAATGGTTTTGCATCCTCAGCGTGATGTTGAGTTCTCCATCTTCAAAGATACGAGCGCTGGACAGTTTACGCATTGCGCTTACACTGTTCAATGCTGCACCTTCTTCTCCCGTCCACTCATCTGCACGACGGCCAGTTGCGGCAACGTCTGCATGGCCGCCAAACAAGGCAGCCCAAGTGAGGAACACGAAGATGACAACCGCAATCGTGACGAGTTGAGAGTTTCGCAAGGTTAAACCAAGCAAATACATGGCAATAGCCAAGCTTCCCAACATAGCAGATTTACGACTCCACATCATACTCACCTCAAAATCAGTTTCGTATTACAATCAAACTGTAGGTACTGGTACTTCTCGTAGAATGGTTTGAATGACTTCACCAGCCTCAAGACCCTTGATTTGATGCTCAGGCTTGAGGATAATTCTGTGTGCAAGTGCCAATTCAGAGATTGCTTTGATGTCATCAGGTGTGACGAAGTCACGACCACGTAGAGCTGCTGCTGCACGGGATGTCTTGAGCAATGCTTGGGAACCACGAGGAGAAGCGCCGACCAAAACACGAGGATCTTCACGTGTTCGGGAAACAACTTCGACCATATACATTCGTAGAGCAGGGTCGACGTAAACGAATTCACATGCTTGTTGCATGTTAATCACCATTTCTGGGCTGGTGATGACTTCGACTTCGACAGCGTCTTTTCCACGAGAGATACGACGGGAAAGAATCTCGTCTTCATCTGCACGGTCAGGATATCCAACGGACATCTTGAACATGAAACGGTCAAGTTGTGCTTCTGGTAGAGGGTAAGTTCCTTCTTGTTCGACAGGGTTTTGAGTTGCCATAACAATAAATGGTGCTGGGAGCTTGTGGGTCACAGTACCAATGGTAACTTGCTTCTCTTGCATAGCTTCAAGCAAAGCAGCTTGTGTCTTTGGTGGAGCACGGTTAATTTCGTCAGCAAGGAGAAGGTTACAGAACAGAGGTCCTGGTTTGAACGTAAATTCACCCTTCTTAGCGTCATAGATGTTCGTACCTGTGATGTCAGCAGGGAGCAAGTCAGGCGTAAATTGTACACGCTTGAAATCACAACCGAGTGCATCGGCAAAGGTGTTGGTCATCAATGTCTTCGCCAGACCTGGGTAATCT
>NHFA02000005.1 GCA_002170315.2 Euryarchaeota archaeon TMED99 | reverse complement strand
GTTCATCATTGGTCTGTTTATCTTTGCCCGAATCGATGCACCTCTTTCACTGGAAAAGCCCAGCACCAAGGTTTCAATTGATGCGGTGTTGTTAGACGAACCGGTATAGTTCAGGCATCGAGCGTAGTTTCGACTTCTCGACATTCTACATCCAAAACAACGTGCCATACATGGGGTGAAAACCATTTGACTCGCTCGAGGTGAGTTGCAGTCAGATTCCACTCACGACCGATATCAAGAGCATACTGTTCAAGGGTTTGAAGGGTTGAGGATTGCCATGTCTCAAGGTCGTCTTTGTGAACATTCATGTGGAGATGTAACCAACCACCACTTGGCTTAAGGCAGCGAATCGCGTGGTTCCAAACCGCTTCAGATGATGGTAAAAGGCCCAGATGACATCGGTCAGCGTGATTGTAAAGTTGGGGCAAAGAATCCTGATTATCCCCTTCATGAATGGTGATGTTTTTCTGGATGTCGTTTGCCTTGCAAGCCCACTTGAGCCCTGCTATTGAGTCAGGATTTATCTCACAAGCATGAACGTGTTTGGCTTTGCTACGTAGAGCCATCTGAAGAGTGTAGTAACCAACGCCTGCATAGGCGTCAACAACAACTTCGCCCTGCATGTCGATATTGCCTATTCTACGCCGTTCGGTCACATTACCAGATGAAAACATCACCTTTGTCGCATCGAATCCAAAGTGAATGCCGTGATCCAAAAACTCGACCCATCCACTTTGACCAACCAACATCTCAGTTTGTGAACTGCGATGCGTGTCCTTTGCAATCGGATGTTGACGAGCAAGACGGTTTCCGCCAAGAGATTGTGCGACATCTTGCCAAAATTGGAGCAATCCAAACGCAGAAAGACGCTGAATAAATTCACCCCAGTCACCAGATTCAAATGCAGTTTCAGGGAGAATTACCAAATCGCCAAGCAACTCCCATTTTTTAGGAAGGTTGGAAAGGAGTGAATGAACTTCCATTTCAGGATAAGAAGAATGCCATTCTTCAACCGTTCGAGATAATCGTGCATGTGGATTGATTGAATCCTCTGACTTCTCAAGTTGAATGCAATCGATTCTTATTTCAAAATCGAAATTTGAACTGGCTTTTTCCAGAACATCCGATTCTGTTTGAAGGGAATTGAAAGGAATCGCCAGCATCTCGCCAACTGGCTGCGGATTCAAAGCGGATTCGAGTAATCTCTGCTCTTGCAAAAAAAGGTAAAGGTCTTGGCCATATTCTCGTGAACAAAGAAGAACATTTGCTTTGACCGATTGCGTATTGGAATCGGCCATACACTCTGCGAGAAGAGCAACGACTTTGAACATGGCGTGGTAACCTGTGTCTATGCCGGATGGTCGCGGACAGCAAACCGTATTGGGTAATTTTGTCTCTATAATGATGATTTTACTGATGACAATGCACCTCTACGCCCCGTTTGCATCCGCCGCAAATATGGTTTCATGCGAGGTGCCACTCTCTTCTCCTGGCTCATGCGACGAATACGATAGCAGTGACGACATGACGCCATTCCAGCAAGATTGGATCGAAGGAACCTATGATTTTACATTGCAATCCACTTCAACGATTCGTCTTGAATTGGTGTGGGCATTGCGAGAATTTAACACCGAAGCACTTGGACTGGGCGCAATTAGTTCCGCACTCGCTATCGACGGCTTGGATGAAAACGACGGAGCGCCTGCTGACTTAATTCGTGACCAATTCGACATAGAAATTGCTCCCAATGTAACCGTTCGAGATAAATTGATTATTGAGATCAATAAGGAAATTAAGAATTCTGTCGAGAGTGGATTTGGGGATGCGACAACCTCCACTGGATATTTTGACACCTATACCAATGCGGGAACAACAATCGCTTGTTCAACCGACCCCTCAACGGATTCCTTTGATGAAGGTGCAGCGGAAAACAATGTGTTTGAACCTCCGATATGCCTCAAAAGTGTCGTCTACATTTCGGTTTCACAAGATTCTTTTAACTTGGTCGCCAATGCAAACCTCGACTTAGAAAGAGCATACCAAGGACTCTTAGCAATGGGTACTGAAGTGACAACGATGTTCAGTTTATCCGGTTTACCTGGTCACAAATCCTCGTATTCCTTCAATCCACCACCTTATGCCACAATCAAAAGCGTTGATGAAAACGGCACACGTGCAGCACGCCCTGGCCCACCCGCATACTTTGCTGGAGAATGGGAAATCGACAACAGAAACGCAGGAATTGGCGGCGAAAGTCTCTCCTTACCTATCGAAGTAGAAATGATGCACAGAAACAGAAGTGATACCACCACGGTCTCTATTCCTGCGAATGAAAAGGCACTCGACTTGCAAATCCAACTTGACCTGAGAGATGAGTCAGCAGCTACGCTTGATTTTATTGTAGCACTGCATTATCTTGATGAGGCAACAATGAACGATTGGGGAATCTCAATGATGAGTGTAGCCGAACGTGCAACAATGAAACAAGTAACATCTGATGGAATACGACTTGCTTACCATAACGGAATAGTCGATTTATCGAACATCACAAGTCAGTTCCCTGTCGATACAATCGCTGAAGGAATCTCATCCACCATAGCCGGCATGGAGACGATTCAAATGAACGAGATGACTTGGGTTTCCGAGTCCGTTTCTGCCGGCATCGTAGGGCCAACAGGTGGACTCAATTTCACGCACCGAGATACCCCCGGATGTACTGAACTGGTTCCACCAACTGAACCCCTCCACTACTGCGTGAAGGGTTCAAGTGCAATGTCCTATGAAAATCCAGTCTATCTTCGCACAACAAGCGAACCGTTTTCAATGCGTTTACTGGATATCTTGAAAGAAAACAATGAGCAAGAAAACGTTGAAGAAATCCTTAATGTTCTCACCAATGAGGACTTCCGCCGTGTGATGAATTCAGGGATTGAACTTGAAACTGCATTAGACAGCGAATATCTTTCAGCCATTGTTCCAAGTAACCTGCCGCCCAATGAATTGACATTGGAAATTATCCTTCCAACATGGATACAAACCAAAGATGGTCTTGACCGTATCACACTTCAAGATTCACTTTATGGTGATGACCAAATGAATATCTCGTTCGCTGGAACTGCCCCTTATGATTGGCGCAATGTCATCAAAAACGAAGACAATGAAGTGGCTTGCTTTTCCAATCAATCAACCTGTATTGCCAGCTCAATGAAAGTTGATGCAATGTCCTTCAACTTCAATGAATGGGACCGTTCTGTCTCTTTCGAGTTTGGTATCGATGCTGGCGTGTCAATGCACAGAATTGGAATTCCGCAAGACCGGATTCCATCGTATGGTGAACACAGCATTTCAATGGCGGCTATTCCTTCAGACTTACTTCGACTTGGAATTGACCTTTCAACCCGTCTGGATGAGCCTTTTAGCCGTACAATGGAACTTGATTTCCTCTGCAGTATTAATTCTGATGAAGCGTTTAATCTTGCAGTATGTGACGAAAGTATCACCTTTACCTTGACCAGTGTAGGGCTTGTCAATTTCGTTGAGCGAATGGGAGTGGTGTTGACAGATTATGTTCAGCAATCTATTCAATTTTTGACCACTCAAGAAAACTCTCGATTTAAGACCGTTGATTTGAGCGCCTTTGTCGTCAATTTTGAATTAGCGAATGTAGGGGCGCCTGACCTCATTGTC
The DNA here is from genome assembly GCA_002170315.2 of Euryarchaeota archaeon TMED99. Taxonomy (GTDB): domain Archaea; phylum Thermoplasmatota; class Poseidoniia; order Poseidoniales; family Poseidoniaceae; genus MGIIa-L1. Next base: position 4,354 of record NHFA02000005.1, on the reverse strand, counting down.
TCCGATAATGAAGGCATTTCACTCTCGATGAACATCCCGCGTGTNAAATTCAAATTAGCCGTTGACGGCGACCTTGGAGAAATGTTCTCAGGTAATTTCGACTCAACTGAATTATCTCTCACTACCAATGCTCTGCGACAAACCTTACTTTGGCCAATGACCTCAATGATGCAATCGTTTTCCGACGTATTGGTCAATGGTGTCATCTCCTTATCAGGAATCACTTCCCCAACCGATGACACTTCTGTAGACCCGTATACAATTCCAATATCGACCACAAGTTTCCTCAATGAAGAATTTCAAGTCGCTTTCAATGGCCCAATGACCATCCATATGCCGAAAGGGATTCGACTGCTTGATTTGAATTCAGAAGCAGGCTATATCGAAGAAAGAAAAGTCGATGGCCGTCAAGAAATCACATACAATATGCCGTTTGGAAATGTCGAAGACACCATCACATTCAGAGTCCAAGTAACGTGGTATTTCTTTTTCCTCTTCCTTTGGAAATACATGGCCATCTTTGCAATCTTGCTCTTGTTAGGTGTTCGCAGATTCAGAAGAAAGCGAGCGCGAAAGAAGGCAAGACGAAATTATTCGAAGGCGAGGTCTGCCGATAAAGTCAGTATTAATCAGGACGAATTTGCTGATCTATCCGGATTCCACAGCAAGGGTATCCATGGAGACATGGAATCTCTCAAGGACTATTCCGGTGGAGCAATGTCTGACTTACCTGCAGCACAAGCCGGTTTCGGAATCAGTGCTGTTCGGCAAAAAGAAATTGACGATGATATGTTCAACTAGTCACTGTTGCATTGCATCGTGTATTCGCTGAGCCAAAGAAGGTCCGATACCAGGGACGGTCTTCAAGTCTTGAAGTGAGGCATGTGCAACGCCCTGTCTACCACCAAAATGCCGCAAGAGATTTTGCATTTTCTTCGCACCCAACCCTTCAACTTCTTCCAAGGGGTCTTGAAGACGACTTCGACTTCGNCTTTTGCGATGGAAAGTATTGACAAAACGATGNGCTTCATCTCGGGCATGAACCATGACTCTTCCCTTACGGTCCAAAACAAGTGCAGGTTGTCCATTTCGAAACAANGTTTCTTCTTTTTTGGCTAAAGCAGCCAGTTCAAATCGCCCGAGAATTCCATGTTCATCCAACAGTTTGGAAATCGTAGAAAGATGCGTCTCNCCACCATCGAGAAGAACGAGGTCCGGCCATTCATCTTGACGCTTTAACCAACGTTCAACAACTTCACGCATCATTCGTAAATCATCCATCGCGTCACTCTTCACGGTATATTTTCGGTATTCCTTTTTGTGTGGACGGCCATTACGGAAAGTCACACTTGCTCCAACTCGTTCATCACCCAGAAGTTGAGCCATATCAAAGCAAACGATGTGGTCGAGTTGTTCCAAACTCAACAATGCTGCTCCTTCATCAGCAGCTCTTTGCTCAAGCGAACCACTCGTGCGATTACTCAAACGTTCAACTTGAATCTCGGCATTTTGTTGAGCAAGAGTTTGGAGCGTAACCAAATCTCCTCGAGCGGGAATTCGAACTTCTACATTTGACCCCCTTCGCGAGGAGAGCCATTGTTCGGTTCCATCTGCTAGAGGTTCAGGCGTTAACAACAAACGCGGTGGTGTCCGGCTGGTATAGTGTTCAGAAATGAACATTGAAATTGTTTCACTCGAATCTCCACGATGCAGCATCGGCCAGACTTCTTGCCCTTGAACAATGCCATTATTGGCATGAATCACAACGACCGCTGCAAGATCNCCTTGGGCAGCAATTCCAAGTGCATCGCAGTCTCTGTACACTTTGCTTGAAACAACATGCTGTCCTGTTGTCACCCGAATTGCTCGAATCATGTCACGACTTTTTGCTGCTTTTTCGAATTGCATCTCTTGAGAGGCNGTATCCATTTGAACAGCGAACTCTTCCAATAATTCAACCGCATCTCCATCCAGAATTCGTTTCGCAGCATCGACGCTTTCAGCATAGCCCTCACCCGATATGCAAGGGCCTGAACACAATCCAATATGCATAGAAAGACAACCGTTTGGAAGCAAGTCTTTGCAGTCTCGTATTCCGAATTGACGCCTGAGAAGTTGCATCACTTGCTTTGCAGCCCCGAGATTGGCAAAGGGACCCCAGCGCATACTACCTTTTGGTGGATGGCGAGTGTACATAATTCGAGGATATTCTTCATTTGTCATGACCAAGAAAGGAAAGGATTTGTCATCTTTCAGCATTGAATTATATCGAGGCTTATGTTGACGAATCAATTCACGTTCAAGGATGAGGGCCTCTTCTGGCGAGGGCGTAACCATGCATTCAACCGCATCGGACCGACGGACTAATTCCGGAATCATTTGACGGTCAGGGTTTGCAGCAAAATACGAACGTATTCGTTCATTGAGTCGTGTTGCCTTTCCAACATAGAGCACCTTTCCCTTCTCAGATTTGAAGAAATAGACCCCGGGCTTCTTCGGAAAATCCACCGAAGAGAGGGTCACAGGCATGATATTGCCTTCATGCACACCCACATAAGGCAACCCATTGAACAAGGATAAATCACCAAGTGCATATCTTCATAATCCTCACTCTTGAGGCGAATACATGTCAAAAAGTGTTTTTGTAAAGTTTGTCTCGGAGCCAAAAAATGATTCAATGAAGACGATTGTTGGGTTGGCGTGTGCCGCTCAAGCAGTCAATGACGGCCATGATGTCAGCGTCTTTTTCGCTGCAGCAGGAACACGAATACTCGAACCNGCATACATTGATGAGTTGGACAAAGAACTCGGTGCAGAAGTTCCTATGATTCGAAATTTCATGGAACTACTGATTTCCAGTGCGACCTTGTATTGCTCATTTGCATCNGTAAANGCAGTGTTAGGTCACAGCGAGGGAGATGGNGCGCTCATCGTACCAGATGATGGCATCACATGGAGTGGGCCACCTGGAGTCATTGCATTGGCGACCGCTGCTGATGTTCAACTCACCTACTGAGCCAAACTTCAACACAAGTAGTCGATTGCTATGGTGAAAGAGTATACCAGCCGATTGCCGGTTACTTTCTCCAAAGAATTGGATTTCAATACCAGCGAAGTATGGAGNATTATCTCTTCACCCGGGCACCTCAATCTCTTTCACCCGTTCTGTAAATCCAATGAGGCAATACAGTGGAACGGTGAACATTCTGACCAGCTGATTTATCTGAATGAGAGAAACTACATTCGAAAATTTCAGACNTGGGANGANGGTAANGGTTTCACTCTCCTCATCGGAGATGAAGGCGGCCCTCAATCGTATGTCGTATGGNAACTTGAATCGCTGCAGGAACAATCGAGGCTAACCATTACTGTCTACCCCTATATTTTGGCGAAACTTCCGAATTTCATGGCCTACATACCTCATATCACATGGGTGAAACCGCGTCTTCAGAAGTATCTCTATTCTGTATTAACAGGGCTTGAATACCATCTTCAAACCGGAAAAACGGTTCCTCNAAATCATTTTGGAAAGCATCCTTGGTTCTCCTCAACCAAGTCGGTGCGTTAATGCTGTATGGCATACACGAAAATACATGGACGACGTTTTTCCCTCAATTCAAGGGAAGAATCTCAACAAACGAAGTCTCACGATTCCTGATGATTTCACAGAGAAGAATCTCTTCATCATCGTTGCTTTTCTTCAATGGCAACAAAGAGCAGTGGACGAAGTCATTGAACACTTAGAAGCAAACGATGTTCACCTCACTCATCACATCATTGAGGTTCCAGTGATTCAACAAACAACGTGGCTGCGACAGGTGCGCCTTGATACACTCATGAGAATGGGAATCAGAGACCGTGAAGTTCGTCAAAGAACCATCACCGTCTATCTTGACAAGAAGGAGTTTCAAGCAAGCCTTGACATTCCGAACGATGATTCAATTCATTGGTTTGTTGTCGATCATGCAACAAAGAAAATTCTCATGCGGGGTGCAGGAAATATTTCTTCTCAACAAATAGAACACTTACGTTTGAAAAGGTAAATTTACAGTTCATGCCTTGTCAACCATATCTGACAAATACGCTTCTTTCAATTTGCCCCACAACCTCGATGAGCCTTCACTATCTTGGTCGGAACTATTTTTCGCAAATGTGGTGCTTGAAACGATTGTTCTCCCGTTGAAGCAAACTGGGAAAAAGGCTAATCTGCTCCATAGAATCCATTCTCTATTCGTTGAACCTTCATCTTTAATGGATTTGAATGATTCCTGGACTAAAGGATGAGATTGCTTATCTTCTTTATATTCTGAGTAGACGGGCACGTATGGGCCATCGTTGTTTGAAGTAAATGACT
>NHFA02000004.1 GCA_002170315.2 Euryarchaeota archaeon TMED99 | reverse complement strand
AAGGAATAAGCAACAAAATCAACCTCGGCTCTTTGTTGAACACACGCGTAGAGTGAAGATGGATGGTGGGAATTTACAAGGCCTGGGTGCTCACCTTCTCATGTTAGGACGAGAAGATAAGAATGGGCGATTCAACGTTGAGTTTTTCAAGCCATCGAATCCGCTATCACTTAAAGATCCAGAGTGCATAAAAAAACTTGAAGGAGATTGGGATTCTGACCGTCCAAACTTGCAATGGAAAAAAACTTCACTCGACTGGAGTGACAGAGACAAACGTATGGTTGCTGCTAACAATTTTTGGAGCACGGGGATATGTGCCTTTTTTAGAAAAATGGTGGAGTTTTGTGACCTCACTGGTACATCATTACACATTAAATTCGATTTACTCATCGAACATTTGGTGGCTCATGTTTCGGGCCTCAAAGGAAATCGCTCCGGCGCCCGAGGCTATGATTTGTACTCCAAGAGTGGACATGAAGTTGAAATTAAATCGGCTGTTGGTTGGAAGGGAGATGGTTTTGAAACTGAAGACACCCCTCGATGGGATTTGGGTATTGTAGGTGATAAAAAGTCACAAAAAAGAGCCAGAATGATGCAGTGGAGACGGTTGTATATGGTTAGAATGCTTCTGCCGAAAATTGGAGGGAAGATGCAGCTCAGTTTACAAATTCATGAAGAAAAAAACACAAATCCAACTGAATCCTTCTGTGAAATCCTGACGAATTATGGATTTAAGACCCAACTAAATGTAAATGCTACTTCAAAACTCTTCGAGCCCTTGATAAAATTAGGATTGAAAAGGAAGGGAGACGGATTGCGAAAACACCAAATGCAACAAGTATGTACATTTATCGAAGGGAAAAAGAAAGCAAACAAAGAAAAGTATTTCACAGAAGGTACTACTGAACCAAAAAAGTGCTCTTGTAAGTATTGTAGTGCAGCATGGGTCAATGCATTTACTCCTTGAGAAGAAACGCTCTGTTTCACATCACAGTTCAGTGATGTCTTCTCGTTCTGTTGAAATACCGAATTCTTTCTCGGCTTTCTCATAGACACTTGCATCTATTGAACCGTCTCTTACAAGAGACGAAAGTGCTGCAAGAGCAACCGCTGCTCCATCGATTTCAAAGAAGCGACGAAGTGCTTCACGGGTATCTGAGCGGCCAAAGCCATCGGTTCCGAGCACGGTGTAATGTCCGCCAACCCATTGGCGAATCATGTCAGGAACGGCTGCCATGTTATCGCTGACTGCAATGACGGGAACAGAACCACTTCCAAGAATTTGTTCAACCCATGGCTGCTTCGCGGTCTTTGTCGGGTGCAAACGATTCCATCGGTCACATTCCAAACCTTCACGTCGTAATTCCCCATACGATGTTGCTGAATAAATTTCAGAACGCACGCCATAGGCTTCGAGTTTCTCGACCGCATCCAAGACCTGAACCATAATCGGACCTGAGCCAATGAGGCGGACAATTGGACCGTCGCCCTTTGGTGCACCTCGCAGCAAATACATGCCACGAACGATACCTTGATCGACACCTTGCGGCTTTGGAGGCATAGGATAGTTTTCATTGTAAACTGCAATGTAGTGAATAACGTCTTTGTCTTGGCCATACATCTCATCGATACCGTGACGGATGATGGTTGCCAATTCGTAAGCAAACGCTGGGTCCCAAGCACGAACTGCAGGATTGGTGTGAGCCATCAAAAGAGAATGGCCGTCTTGGTGTTGGAGTCCTTCTCCGTTGAGTGTTGTTCGGCCAGAGGTAGCCCCCATCAAGAAGCCCCGAGCGCGCTGGTCTGCTGCCGACCAGATGAGGTCAGCCACACGCTGGAATCCGAACATCGAATAGAACGTGTAAAACGGAATAGTTGGATAGTGATGAGTGGAAAAAGAGGTTGCTGCGGCAATGAAAGTAGAAGTTGCTCCAGCTTCATTGATTCCTTCTTCTAAGAGTTGACCTTTGGCCGATTCTTTGTATTTCATCAACACTTTGTGGTCAACGGGCTTGTAGAGTTGGCCTTCGGGATGATAGATTCCAAACTCTGCAAACAACGGATCCATTCCGAAGGTTCGAGCCTCATCAGGAATAATAGGAACAATACGGTTTCCAAATTCTTTATCCTTCATCAAAGCACGCAAGATTCGCACAAAAGCCATGGTGGTTGAAACTTGCATGTTGCCTTTGGTACCTTCATCAAAATCAGCATAGGTTGCTTCATCGGGGAGAGTGAGGTCAAACTTGGGAACGGTTCGTGTGGGCATGAAACCATCCATAACAGCTCGTCGCTGTTTCGCATAGGCCACCAGTTCTGGAACATCTTCAGGCATGACGTAAGGATACTTTTCCAAGTCTTCATCTGAGAAGTCGAGGCCCAAATCATCACGCATGTATTGCATACTTTCCATGTCTGCCTTCTTCTTTTGATGCGTGGTGTTTCGTCCAGCAAAAGCAGGTCCGAGACCAAATCCTTTGATGGTTCGAATAAGAACAACGGTTGGCTCGCCTTTGTGAGCAGTCGCTTGTGCATAGGCTGCATGGAGTTTGAGGAAATCATGGCCACCAACATCAGCACACAGGTCAACAAGGTCTTCATCGCTCAAGTGAGCAACAAGGGCTTGCAAGCCTTCTGAATTGAACAAGTCCTTGCGAATGGTTGCGCCATCAGCAGTCATGATTCGCTGTTCATCACCATCGACAAGTTCGTCAAGGCGAGCAGCGAGTAAGCCTGCAGAATCTCGAGCAAACAAATCATCCCAACTGCTGCCCCAGAGGACTTTGATAACGTTCCACCCTGCACCTCTAAACCGGCCTTCGAGTTCTTGGACGATCTTTGAGTTACCACGAACGGGTCCGTCAAGGCGTTGCAGATTGCAGTTCATGGTCATGACGATGTTGTCAAGGCCCTCTCGACCTGCAAGAGAGAGTTGAGAAAGTGATTCTGGCTCATCTGATTCTCCATCGCCCATCGTATACCATACGCGGGAATTGGCAGTGGAAACAAGTCCTCTGTCTTCCAGATAGCGATTGAAGCGTGCTTGATGAATAGCCGTCATTGCACCAAGACCCATGCTGACGGTCGGAAATTCCCAGAAGTCAGGCATCAATCGAGGGTGAGGGTAAGAAGACAAGCCTTTGCCACCGGTTTCTTGTCGGAAGGCTTCCATTTGTTCATGGGTTAAGCGTCCTTCAAGCCATGCTCTGGCATAGATGCCAGGAGATGCGTGGCCTTGCCAATACAGGTGGTCACCTTGCCCAGCACCGTCTTTACCTCGGAAGAAATGGTTGAAGCCAATCTCCCAAGCATGCGATGCTGAAGCATAGGTCGAAATGTGACCGCCTATGCCTTCGAAATATTTGTTGCCGCGTGTGACAATCATCATGGCGTTCCATCGAATGATGCCGTGAAGGCGTTCTTCCATGTCTAAATCGCCAGGATAAGCACCTTGATTATCAGGATGAATGGAGTTGAGATAAGGCGTGTTCACAACGTCGATATCCACACCAGCATGGCGTGCAGCGTCGACTGTAGAAAGTAAGATGCGTCGTGCTTCTTCGTCACCAAGTTGGTCACGAACTGCAAGGATTGAATCGACCCATTCCTGTGTAGCAACAGGGTCTGGGTCCGGTAAAGTTCCTCGAACACCGAAGCGCATGTTTGACTCCTCCTTGTATCACCCTCCAACCGTAGGGTTTTCAACCCCTCGCTTGAAATCCCGCTAAACTCAGCGACAGGATTCCTCATTTGGTATGAAAGAGAGAACTTCGGCGCTTCGTCCATCGGTTTTAGTTCCGTTGTTTCATGTTATTCCGGAGTAATCGCTAAAAGCCGTTTTCACTGCGGGCAGGATATGTCCGTCGAGGCTATGGTTCAAACGATGATTGATGATTTAACTGCCGCTCTTAGTGATGCTGTCAAGCATGACAAGGGTAACGCTGCTGCTGGTACCCGTGTGCGCAAGGCTATGCAAGAAGCAAAGTCTGCTGCTCAAGCAGTTCGCACACAAGTCCAAGCTGACAAGAACGCTTGAGGTTAGGAGCGCGTCAAAACGCGCCATTCTCCTCCACCGTTGAGAAGATCTACTTCTCCACTTGATTCAACAATCCACCCGTTTGGTGTAAACGTTACATCCGGTGAAGTAACAAGTGTGTTCACTTGCGATAAGGTCGTGTTCAAATCTTGTTCCCAAGTTGAATCTACAGATCTCCAATGTCCAGTAATTTGCTTTTCTTCAGCATCAAGCGGAGCATAGAACGTATACAACCAGTGCATACCAAGCGTATCTTTTGAAACAAAGAGGAATTGGTCTTCTTCACCAAGATTCATTGAATCTGCGGCTTCATCGGTCCACATTGTCTGCCCATGTACTGAAGCCAGAAGCGAAAGCGGTAACAACAAAACGACCGTTAAGCCCATGACTTTGATTTTCGAACCCGGTAAATCATAGGTCGGGATTTCTACATGTTGAGAGAGTTGCTTGAGCAAGAGTACAATCGGAATGAACAACATGGTGATGTATCGCCCGTTATTGCCCATGGTCCAAATGATACCAGGCCATTCAGCACCCCAAATACTCGCTTCATAGGTCCAGAGTGCTGCAACATAGAAGACGATTGCAGTCATCATTCCAACAATGAATCCCGTCATCATGGCAACATCAGCGTCTTCAATTGAGCCAATGGCCGACAGCACTGGCTGAAGAAAGGGCCATGCCACCATGCCCAACAGTGTGAACAGTACGACGACATCCAAGAGTGAAAAAGCAAAAGCGGTCGTATATCGGACAGGACTGTCTGCAAGTATTGCCAATGTACTGTTGTAATTGAGAATGCCAAGGACAACCATTCCAAGCGAAACAAAGGAACATACGGTAATGCCTACAATATGAGGTTTGGACATCCAACGGGTTTTCTCGCCACCACGCATCGAGATTTCACGCCATACCAGGGTCAATGCTGCAAGAAGCAAGCCTCCAAGTAAAACGCCGCCTGAATCGGTGAATCCTTTTGCATAGGGCATGAGCATGAAGGCAAATCCACCTCCAAGACTTTGCAAGACTCTGTTTTTGGTCGAGACAATGCCGGTGAGCAAGATGAACGAGAGGCTGCAAAATGCTGCCAAATAGACTTCTTCATAGCCCCGGCCAAGAGAGAAAATGAACGCTGGAGAAAGCGACAAAATAGCTGCGGAGTGAACGCCACTCCATCGGAAAAGGCACGCGATGAGTCCAAAGAAAGTGAGAAGGGCAACCGCTTTGATTCCGCCCTCAGACATGCCATACAAAGGCAGAACGGTGCGCTGACCGCCGTCATTCGGGTCGCTCTCACCAATCGTATCAGGGCGTAAATCCCCCCAAGGTAAAGCACCGTTTTCATCGACGGCCATCTTCACCTGAGTGTCGAGGCCCAAATCACTGGTAAAGCAAACAAGAACATTGAGAAGAATACCCAAAACGAGAAGCCCTTTCCAAAGACGTTCGTCTTCGAAATTCAACCGCTCCATAGGCAACGGTTCGGGGGGAGAGGTTCAACCCTTTCGGACACTTCGGGGGTACATGAGCGGAATTCTTGAGGGTATTCGAATCGTCGATGTCTCGCGTATCTTGGCTGGACCTTATGCAACACAGATGTTGTCCGATCTCGGAGCTGAAGTCATCAAAATCGAAGCACCGTGGGGCGATGACACCCGTCAGTGGGGACCACCATTCACGACGGGGTTTGATGGAAAGCAGGTCGCTGCGTATTTTCTTTCATGCAATCGCGGCAAAGAAATCGTGACTTTTGACTTAAAACGCGAAGCCAGTGAAGTTCGAGCACTTATCGAAACTGCTGATGTCGTGGTTGAAAACTTCCGACCTGGAACACTTGAACGCTTACTTGGGCCTTTACCAGAAGACGTGATTTTGTGTTCAATTTCAGCCTATGGTGCAACGGGCCCTCGGCGTGATGAACCCGGCTACGATGTCGCTTTACAGGCCCGTAGCGGCATCATGGGAATCACTGGAGAAGCCGGTGGAGCACCGGTCAAAGTCGGTGTAGCATGGATTGATGTCATCACGGGATTAAATGCTGGAAATGCAATTCTCGCGGCACTGTTTCACAAGCAAAAAACCGGCGAGTGCATGCGCATCGACCTGTCGCTTTGGGACAGTGCAATTGCTGCACTGGTCAACCAAGCACACAATGCATTAGCAAGTGGAAACAACCCTACACCGATGGGTTCTGCTCATCCGAATCTCGTTCCTTATCGTGCCTTTGAGGCAAAGGATGGATGGTTTGTCATCGGCGTTGGCTCTGACAATCAATGGCTCACGCTGGTTGAAGCGCTTGGAATCGAAAATCAAGAAGACTGGGCAACCAATGAAGGACGAGTGCTTGGACGAGAGGAAGTTGAAGCATCTGTTTCAAAGGCAGTGGCAATGCTGGAAAGAGCGGAACTGGAACAGAAATTAACAGGCGTTCCATGCGCACCGGTCAACACGGTTCTTGAAGCACTTTCAGACCCGCAAAGCGTGGCTCGAAAGGCAGTAACGCAACACCAAGGCGTTGATGTTTTAGCAAGTCCTTTGCGATTTATGAAGCCTTCAAAATGAGAAGAGTGAGCGTTGCCCGCCTTCTCGAATGAGTCCTACATCACGTAACTTATCCAGTTCATTATCCATACGACGCTGGCTAAACTGACGTTCAACTTGCAAAAACTGGATGAGGCCTTTGACATCGATTTGTCCAGGCTGTAGGTCTTCATCTGCAACTTCAACGGCAGGGTGATTATGGAAAATTTCTCTGATTTCGTCAAGTCGTTCAGGAACTTCTTTGTTCTTCACTTGGCAAATGACTTCAATTGAGCCGTGTTCTTTGATGAGTTTTATTCCCGTCTTTGGACCAATGCCTCTGATGCCTGGATGGAAATCTGTTCCGATCATGATGGCTAAATCAATCAATTGCTCACGGCTCAAATCATGCGTCTCAAGCATCTGCTCCAAATCGATGGTTTGGGCGCGAACAACACGTCCGTGCTGTTTCGAACCATCACTCATGAGATTTCGGACCAAGTGAGGCGTACCGTAAAGCAGTGCATCCCAATCTTGGGTCGCTACAATATCGAGTTGCCCCTTCGCAGCCATCACCGCTGCTTGACCTTCGCCCTCTGCTTCGGCAACAACCCAAGGAACACCGAGTAAATCCAACATGTGCTTGGTCTCATCAACCATCTCTTGAGAATAATGCATAATTCGTGGTGCCATCTTTTGCGCCAAGGCAAAATCTCCCGCAGCGAGTGCCTCTTTGTGAACGCGTTCTGCTTCTTCTCGACGTGCTCGGCGCGATGCGATTTCATCGGCTTTCAATTCAGGGGCAGTTCCATCAAAAATGTAAACGGGTTTGATTCCAAGTTTCAAAAGCGTCGTTGTCCGATTGAGAAAACCCATCAAGTGAGAGACGACTTTACCGTTCTCAGCTCGAAGAGGACCGCCGTCACCTTGTGGGGAGCGATCTCGCATCGTTGTGAGAAATTGGAAGGCTGTCAAGAAGGCATCAATACCCACGCGCTTACCAGAAAGCGTCGCTAAATCGATGTTTTCGGGCGTGGCGAGGTCTCGTAGATTGCAGCCCATGAACTGAAGAGAAGGCGACAGTATGTGTATATTGGCATCCGAATCGGTCAAGAAGTCGAGGCACAAGCGCTCACCATGGCGAGTCATGTAGCGAGTTTGCGTGGCTGGCATCCAGCATTGGCTCGAGCTGAAATTGCAGCATTACTGCCGCAAGCAGAACTCCTTCGCCTTGAATCACGGAGATTGGTTCAACTCAATGGCGAAATTTCCATTGAACAAATGCAATCGGCTGTCGAATGTTCAAGTGGCTGCCAAGCACTGTTATGGGATGCTATCGTTTGGAAACATGAAGAAGATTCGACTGCCTTTTACCAACATCTCGACACCTATCTCGAGACGTATCCACGAACAGGTTCTGTCGCAGTTCGCAGCATGAAGCATGAAGGAAAAATGACTGGTGTTAGCAGTCGTGAATACGCTCGCACCATAGGAGGGATTCTCTCTTCTCAAGGATATCCGATTGACCTTGAATCTCCTGAACATCGTTTAGGGATGGTCTTTGATGCAAGCGCGGGAATCATTGCTTGTGGTTGGATGATTGGTTCAGGAGATGACTCAGATGGAATCGTCGCTCGCAGAGCAACAGACCGCCCGTTCTTCAAACCCGTTAGCCTTGACCCGCGTCTTGCCCGCTTAGCAGTGAATCTCGCTTCAGGACCGCGTGATTCAGGAGCTACGCTCGACTTGATGACTGGAACCGGTGGATTTGTCCTCGAAGCGGCGCTGTCACATCGAGAGACATACGGAGTTGACTTGGAACCGTTCATGATTGAAGGTGCTCAGAAAAACCTCGATTGGGCAATGCCGGCATCTGAGGCAAAATTACTGCTTGGTGATGCGACTCAATTACCCGATGTTATCCCCTCAAATGCACATCAGCGAATTGCAGGCTTTGTTCTCGATCCGCCCTATGGGCGCAATTCCCAAGGCTCACTTGACCATGCAGAATTGATTGAAGCGGTACTGCTCAGCAGTAGAAAAATCGCTTCCCAAAAGGCCGGCTTAGTCTTAATTTTACCAATGCACCCGTTTGGAGAATTTCCAGATGAGCCTCTGAAGAAGGAGGCTGAATTTGAGTTACTTCACGGAGATTGGTCGGAGATTGAAGAGACGTTTTCAAGGACGGGATGGCGAATCAACAACCGTTGGGTTGAGCATGTTCATGCAAGTCTTGGCCGACTCATACTTCACGCAACAATTGTTCCTCAAGATTGAGAAGAACGATAGCATCATCTTCTGTTGGTTCTGGAAATTGTGATTTGTGAGGGCACCCCTCATCGAGAATAACCTCATCCTTGTGATTCAATACGTTTGGATATGTGCGACATCCTTGAGGGCGCACCTCATACACTGAACACATGCCTTCTGCATGAACATCAGAAGAATTGGTCAAAAGAAAGACACAGGCGCGCGTGGTTGCATCATTGAGCAGCGTAAGTATGCCTTTATTGCGCCAAGTGAAATCTTCTACAGCCATTCCAGTACGACGTGCGAGGAGCGCAGCCTCTGCTTTTGTCAAGGGCATAGTCGTCTCTCGACAACAGGCAGAACAACCCGTTGGAATACACGGAAGAGAGCGTGCCATGAACGAGCCAATCCTTCCGCCTTCTTCAAGAAGGGGGGGCAACTCGGCAGGATAAGGGCGATTAGGGTAGCCTGGATATCCTGACGGGCTTCGAACCCGTCGACGCGGGTTCGAATCCTGCATCGCCCACTCTTCGAGAGTGCCTCTGGGCATAGACTCCGTTTTGACCGTTCTAAGGACGAGCCTAGATTTCAGGGTCTACGAGAATTGCGAACTCGGCTTTCGCCGAACGGGCTGGCGTCTCTTGAGCAAGCGTTCGCCTGGTCTCTCCTGGGTCAATGAACAGTGCTCCAAAGATAATCAGTGTTTCAAAGACTGCAGCCAGAAGGAACAGTGTCGAATAATCAAACCGGCTGGCAAGCGGCTCTGTCAATTGATAACCGATAATCGAAGAGACGTTCATCATCGCCATGTATGCGGTAAATTGAGTTCCTCCAACTTCGCTCCACGTAACCCGCATCACCAAGGAATAGATGTTAATGGTCACCAATCCCCACGTAAATGTTCGAATAGACCACATCACCATCATGTAAGTTCCATTGCTCCACATCGACTCAGTCAATCCCCACAGTGAAGTCACCACCGCAGTGAATAATGCAGCGTAAATGATGACCGATTTTCCTCCAAAGCGTCGCCCTAATTGACCTCCAGCCAAATAGCCAAGGATAGTGAAGAGCAGTATGATACCTCCATTGGTCACATTGAATTGCTCAACGGTCCAACCCAGTTCTCGAACAAAGAGCAGCGGTAAAACGGGAATCAAGAAAAACGAGAGCGACATAACGAGACTCAAGACAATACCGAGTTTGGCAGAACGAAGGGAAAAAGCAGTCTTTAGTTTCGAAAAAATATCTTGGAAATCACGCTGCTCTTCTTGCTGTTGTTCGCTGCCTTGGCCTTCACTCCATGGGAATCGCTTCTCACCTGGCCGTTCAGTCATGTAGAGAGGAACCAGCATAATCAAAACGAGGATAGGGATTTGCAGGAAGATGGTTGCTTTGATGCCGAGCGTGCCGATGATGAGCCCAAGACCCGCACCCCCAATAATCCCTCCAATCGACTTTGCAGTAAACATGTAACTGTTGACTTTCTCCATCTCATGAGGTTTCAAAACATCAACTGCTAAAGCGTCGGTACTCACATCTTGGAGAGAGGTGAAGATATTGTAAACCAAGAACATCCACGCAATTGTTCGCACATTTTCTTCTGGATTTGGAACGAGCATCATCGATGCTAAAACGAGAATCATTCCACTTTGGGCAAGAAGAATCCATGGTCTGCGACGGCCCAAGGAAGGAAATTGAAAACGGTCGATAACCGGGCCCCAGAGAAATTTGACCGACCAAGGAAGTGTGCCAAGTGTGAGCATAAGAGCTAATTCACCAGCACCTACGCCTTTGTCTGCCAAGAAGGTGAGAAAAGCAATGGTGATGAATCCCCACGGTATACCTTGAGCAACATAAAGAGCGCAAAGGGTCAGAACCCGCGCTCGATAACTGTCCACAAGCGTATCTCCTTCAGAAGGTGATTCATCAGCAACAACTTCTTCAGAATCTTCTTCAAGAACCATACTCAATTGGAATCGGTCTCGTTGGATGGTCACAAAACCAACAAAGGCGAACATTCCGATAAACCAAGGAGAAAACAGCAGTCCGGAAAGCGAGCCACTTCCAACCGCCATACTCGAGGCTTCGTCATCGGTAACCGGCTCATTTGGGTTGACTGCTGCGGGGTCCGATGCGTTGAGAATTGGGAACATTCCCTCGACGTTCATGCCGTCAGAGTTGTCTGAATAGTACAGGCGGAATTTCGCATCGCAGCCCGCTAATGCTTTTTGCGGATTGAGACATTCCAGGGCAGTCGGGCCTGGTTTGTTGAATTGTATGTTGAGTTGCGGGGTTGAACCTTGCTCCCAGTATGTCATGTTTTCAGATACTTGAATTTGCCATGAAATTTGTTCATTCGAATAAGTTGAGAACGTGAATTCCTGTTGGGCAAAGATTTCAGAATCTTTCAGAAGAGAAATGAGGAGTTCATCTCCCCCACTGTTTTCAGAGGATTGAATCAGAAACCCGAGTTGAAAATTTATCGAACCTTCGGGATCTAGATACATATCTTCCAGCAGAGGTTGGTCAAGAGAGCATGAGAAGTCGATGTTTTCTGTGTCGTCAATCTCTCCGTATCCTACATCGGTCGTTTCATTGGAGGAAAAGTGTGTGAAACAATTCCCATTTGCAAGAGAAGAATCTCCCCAAAGATACATAATTTGATTCTCTGAACTCGGTTGAGTTTGAGCGAGTACAGAACTTGAAGTCACCGAGAGAAGCAAAAGAAGCACGCAGGAAAAGAGAATACCCTGACGTGCCATCACGTTGACCAGCAGACCTCGCCATTCAAAACTTTTCAATACGTGAAAAGCAAATTCCCCTGCACGAGATATTGAGAATCACTCTGCATTTACCGATTGTTGCGCATTTTCTGTTAGGAAATATCGATAGAAGTAGTAGACGGCCAATCCAGTGAACAGATGCCAAAGAGCATGGTATTGGAAAAGCGAATCAGGGTTGCATGCTGATTCACCTCCACGTCCAAATCGCCACACGACATTGCCCAATACGTAGAAGCCCAAACCAATCCACAAGTTCGGGCTTGACTTCCGAATCAATTCTTGCCCCGAATTAAAATGAAGCAGTATTGCGATTGCTGTGAACATCAAACACAAGATGATGATTTGAAGGGCCGGTGCGCCAACTGAAAGGGTCACACATGCAAAGACTGGAAGAGATATCATCCATACCAATCGGTTGTTTGAGAGGTTTTTCGCCTCTTGAATAATCCACGTGCCAATGTAAAGTGACCACATGTAATCACGGGTTATCTGTGACAATTTCAGTTTACGGTCGTCTGAGAAATTTTCAATTAAGACGAGATTATTATTGGCAGCATAGGTGTCCAATATTGCTGTGAGAATGAAGACAATGAAGAAGAGTGTGATGAAAAAGCGGTCACTCCAAGCATATTGTCGACTGAGATTGTAATAGACTGGAAAAGAAATGAAAAACAACATACCGGTCCAATCCATACTTGTGCCCCAGTTGGTATTTGTACCGTGCATAGCGAAACTTCCGATTCCGATGTAAATCGAACCAGCTGCATAGAGGATGGGATACATGCCATGCTCTAACATTGGATTTGAACCTCTTGTGTTTTGAGAAGGTAAATTCCAGAGAATGACTAAACCAACAATGATGTATGTGAAATTGGAGATGGCGTTCATCGGTTCTTTGACTAAACCATCTGAAATATTTTCACAAAAATTTGTCGGACTTTCAATCGGATCAACTGCCCATGACGAGGTCCCGACAACGATGTAAAGAACGCTGAGAAGAAGAAGGACGCCAAAGGCGTACAAGAAGGGTTTTTTCTCTTCGAAGATACCACGAAGTGGCTTCTGCGACATGCTGATGCCTCCATACAGTAGTATTTGTTTCTAAGTATGGAAAAGCATCACCAATATTCAACACGTGGCTTTTTAATTCCTTGACTCGTACTCTGATAATGGAACATATCTGCGAGTAGAGTTTGGAACTCAAGATAGCAAGGGTGTTGATGCAACCCGAGCATTTTTGATTCCTTTGAAAGACGAACTAAAACGAATTTTGGACGGTTGCCGTGTGAGATTAACCACTCATGAACCACTTGAACATAGGCGATGCGGAGCGATTCACAAAACGCTTCACCGACCGTTTGAGGCTCGAGAGAAAGTAAGGACGGCCAATCATCAGGCACCCAATTGGCGTTGAATTGCTTCCATGATGGTTTGAACACCGCCTCAGCGTATGAACGTTGAATGGGACGAAGTTTAGATTCTAACTCGGCAACAAGATTTTTTCGTTCAAAGGCTTGTGAAATCTTTTCCACATATTCAGGATAAGTCGGCGGGTCAACAACCACAGAATAGCGAGCCTTGCTGACTCCAAGGTGAGGATAAATATCCCATTCACGGGTTGGGTTATCATTGAAATCATACTCATTGCGCTCCCATTTCTCATCATCCAATTCAGGCGGTGGTGGTGGAGGTAATTCTTCAGGATAAATGACGATTCGCGCCCCTGAGTTGGAAAGCGTATCGAGTAAAGATTCAGAGATATTCTCTCCTCGAACAATAATTCTGCGGTTCTCAATAGGGACATCTGAACTGCGAATTTGAGAAAGGAAGGTGAACAGGTTGTCAATTTTCATACTGGCGAGGAGAGAGACATCATCCGCTGAAAGTGCCCATGAATCAACTGGGATGCCTGGCGTCTCAGAGAAAAGAGGTGTTGAGCGCATCGAGACCCAATTCTCATAGGATTGGATATTCTCAATTTTCTCATCGCCGCGAATTCGAAGGAGATCGTTTTGCCATTGAGAAAGTTGTTCAGGATTCGTGTCCTCAATGGTAACTTCTCCATATGTATAACCTGAATATGCAGGCGCCGAGGGAGCGATTTCAGTGGTAATTTCAAGGTCGCCTTCTTGGCGAGATTCCAGATATTCCTGTTGCCTTCTCTGCCTGCTCGCCATACGCGCAATTGGATTCAGTGATTCTTCGACCGCACTGCCAACTTCTTCAACTGCTTGTTCGACATCCTCTCCAGCTTCGACAATGTTGACGAATGAACCGCCGCTTGCGCCGCTGACTTGACGGAAAACATTGACTGAAGATTCGGGTAAGCCCAGTCCAATAATGTGAAACTCAACATCGATACCGATTTTTTTGATAGCTTCAATACAAGGTTGAAAACCATGTACTCCATTGAACGGTGGAGGTGAACTCATGTCCATTCCATCACTGATTAAGAAAAACAACCAGTCAACGCTGTCTTCCGCCAGTTCTTCTGCTTCTTCAACCAGAAACTTCCAAAGATACGTTCCGCCATTGGGTTTTGGAAATTTAATTTTGAGTAAATCTTCTTCTGTACGAAATTCAAGCGGAGCGAGAATACGTGACTTGCCTCTACTGTTAATGGTCGAAATCTTCGTTTGCCTGTCTTTGAATGTGGGAACGAGGTTTTGCCACATTGCTTGTGCAACGAGATGCTTTTTGACACGGCCTTTCAATCCAATGCCTCGGAAAATCTTACCAAGAACGGAACGTGTATCACCACTGAAACCTTCATCCAATTCTCCATGAATGCGTTCATTCATCGAACCAGAAGTATCAACATAGATTGCAATTTTTACCACGTTTCTGCCCCCTNCNTTTGGCTGTTTGTTGGTTTGATATATGATTTAATAGTACTTACTCCANACTTCATGGCAAAGAAAAACAACAATGAAACAATACTTAGATAGTGGAACACCTGTTGTAACGACCATGGTGGAGCGGACTCTCAGCCCAGATGGGAAATCGGAATGGACCGGTTCTGAGTGGGTTCCTGTTGGAACTGATGTGCAACGCACATCTGGAGCAAATGTCTTCACGCATCAAAAAATTGTCGACAGCGTAATCATGGGAGATTTAACTTCCCAAACAATTGTTCAGAACAGTCCTGAAGATATGGCTAAAGCAATGGTAATGGCTCTCGAACAAATTGGNTTTGTNGGAAATATTCAAAATTCAAACCCTTCAAATCAGCAGATGTCCAGCGTCAAAAACCTCCTGAAAGCGGGTGATGAACTTACCTCCCGAGGCGTGAAAGTACAAGGTTCAACGGACTTAAAACTCGGAAATGCNGCTCGATTAACCGGCCGATACCTCGCAGCACTCGATTCTTATCAACGTGCACTTCAAACATTCCGCGCTGAGGGAAATCGNAGCGGAGAAGCGGATGCNATGATCAACATTGGATTNCTCTCGCTCAATCAAGGAGATGCGGGTGGCGCCTACGAAAATTTCCGTNCNGCTCAAGCAATAAAAGTTGAATTGGGCGAGAAAAACGGTGAAGCNGATGTGATTTTAGCGATGGCCAATCTCGCTCTGACTGGAAACGAGTACGACCAAGCACAACATCTGTTTTCGCAAGCCCTCGCCATCAAAGAAAGCCATGCTGATGAGAACGGCGTAGCCGTCGCACTTATCGGCTTAGGAAACATTTTGGAAGTCAAGAAAGAATATGAATCCGCTCAAATGCATTACCGCCAGGGCCTTATCATCAAACGAAAGCAGAAGGATTTGGAGGGTGAAGCGATTATTCTAGGAAACCTCGCTACCGTTGCAGAACACCTCGGAAATACGAGCGATGCACAGCGATTAACCAATGAAAGCGTTGCTATTAAGCGGCAAATTGGCGACCGACGAGGAGAGGCTTTCTCCCACATCCAACTCGCATCCCAAGCCAAGCAACGAGGGGATTATGTCGAAGCGGAGCGCTTGTACAAAATGGCACTCCAGATGAAAAAGAAACTGNCTGATTTGCGCGGCCAATCCGACACATTGAATCTCTTAGGCGTCTTTTTCGAAGAGCAAGATCAATTTGAACAAGCGGAACATCATTTCAACGAATCGTTAGCCATCATGCGTCAGTTGGGAGACCGNCAAGGTGAAGGAATTGCGCTGTTCAATATCGGTAACACNCTCTTGTATCGCAATNAGTTACAAAGTGCTGCGGAACGATTTGAACANAGTCGCCGCCTCGCCAAAACGGTCAACGACCATGAAGGNCACTCGGACGCACTTATCCAGCTGGCAGCAGTTGCAGAACAANAACAAGATATTCCGCGACGTCAGNAACTCTTGACTGAAGCAGCATCGGTCTTACGGCAAAATAACATTGCAGTCACGGGTTGGCTNCAAGAAAACGGTTTTTGATGACGCCTTCACTTCAGCCGGCTGAAAACTTATCGCTTCAGTTCTCTTGGAAATGGTGTGTCTGAGGTTGGTAGCGTTTCGAATGCTTCAGCACCCGTAAGTGCATCAGCACGAATAGCGTCCTTGGATATACTTCGCGGCTTTGCATTGCTTGGCGTNCTGTTGCTGAATATTCTTGGATTTGGGATGGCATCTTTAGGATATTTTCATCCCTTCGTCGGATTGGGTGAAAACTCCGAATTGAATTATACGATTTGGGCAACTGTAAATCTGTTTTTTGAAGGCTCCATGCGAGGCTTGTTTTCGATGTTATTCGGTGCAGGAATCGTCATGTTNACGACCGGTTTTGGAAGCCATTCNGGTACTGGAAAGAGTGCATGGCTCCATTACAAACGAACCTTTTTTTTGCTGTTGTTTGGAATATTTGACGCCTATGTCTTGTTGTGGACAGGGGATATCCTCATCCTCTATGCCATNGCAGGAGCGGTTCTTTATCCCTTACGAAACGCTAAACCAAAGACGTTGATGATTCTCTCAGTCATTATCTTGTTATGCTCTTCATTCGTTTTTGCTACCGCAGGAACGCTCATGACCGAAGGGCGTGATGCTGCAGCGATTATCGAGGCTGACCCGGANGGTAGCCATTCAAAAGAANTGCATGAACAAGCGGAACTCTGGTACGAATCTGAGGGTACTTTCACGTACAATGAAACAGCGATTCAAGAAGAGTTGGACNTGCGNCGNGGCTCGTATTCAGAGGTGGCCAAATACAGCGCAAAAACCGTCAATGAACATTTGATGTTCTTCACACCCTTATTCATGATGTGGGATGCTATCGGCATGATGCTGCTTGGCATGGCTACATATCGACTCGGATTCCTCTCTGCACAACGTTCCAAAAAAGATTACCTACGACTCACTGTTTTTGGATTTTCTATCGGACTTTTGGTCAATGGAATTGAACTGTATCAAGCGATTGAGAGCAACTATGACGTACTCATCATTTCAGGATGGTTCCAGGGCTCCTATCACATTGGGCGCGTCAGTATGGCGTTGGGATGGTTAGGAATTGTGATGTTGGTGTGTCAGAGTGAACTGTGGCCATCATTGCGCCTTCGACTAAGCGCAGTTGGAAGAACTGCATTGAGNAATTATCTNCTTCATTCTTTCTTCTGTTTGTTCATATTCACCGGGGCGGGATTCGGACTGATTGGAACTTTTGAACGGTGGGAGTTGTATGTCATTGTCTTGGGCATTTGGCTCTTCCAACTGTTTGCCAGCTCATGGTGGCTCAAACGCTATGCATTTGGCCCNGCNGAATGGCTTTGGCGTACAATGACCTATGGCAAAAAACAGAAGTGGCGAGTTTAGGCTACTTGCCTAGGAAAACAAAGCTCGGTTGATCTGTTCACGAGTCACTGAACAAAACTGACCGGGTTTCAGATTAAAATCATCGAGAACCATTGCTTCTGTGGAAATGCGATGCAGGTGAGTGACATGGTTGTCAAGTGATGTAAACATCCTTCGTATCTGCCGCTTCTTACCTTCATCTATGGTCAAGAGAGCACATGAATCGTGTTCTAATTCGATGGTTGCTGGGCGCGTTTCAAATTCTTCTAAAGAGCCGTATTCAATCACTGAAACTGCTACACCATTCCGTATTGCCTCGAGTTGTTGTTCTGTGATTTTCTCTTCAGTTGTGACCCGATATGTCTTCTTGATTTTCTTGTGAGGGTCGGTAATGGAATGAACTAATTTCCCGTCAGTTGTAACCAAAAGAAAGCCTGTAGTCTCCTCATCAAGTCTCCCAACAGTGACCAGGGATTCATACACCGAAGGTGCAACAGCATCCCGAAAAATCTCATAGANAGAGGTTTTGTTGAGTTCGAGTTCTTGGGAATTGAGCCGGGAACAAATACACCCTGATGGTTTGTTCAAGAGAAAATATACGTCGGTTTCAGGAAGAAACAATTCCTTACCTCGGTATTTCACTGAACGTTTTGCAGGATTGAATTCATAGGCGATATTTTTGACAATCGAGTCGTTGACGGTAATGTCGCCATCCCAAATTGCTTTTTTGACATCTGCTTTCGATGAAAATTCTCCGGATTTAGAGAGAAATTGATGGAGCCGAAGTTTCATTCANCCTCCCCCATTTTGTGGTGGGGCCAATGTGTTGATAGCAGTTCCTCTTGGCTTCAGTGTAGAACTCCTAACGGTCTACGAACCCCAATTGNGTACATGTAAGAAAGCAGTACGCTATCAATGAGAAACTTTAGGAGAACTTGGGCGTATCAGTGGAAGTCAAAAAATACGGCGANAGAAACGTCATTGATTTGTCCGAATGGGGTCGGCCAATCGCACGGGTTATCGCTCGGTTTCTCAAAGAAAAACCCGTATCGGTAATTCAAGTTACAAATCTCCATTTCCTCCTCACCCTCTACAGCGCATGGCTGATTTTACAAGGACAGACAATTTTGGCTTGCTTTCTTCTCATTGTCAAAGGTGTNATNGATGCTGTTGATGGAGAATTAGCGCGAATTCGGGAAAGGCCTTCCCATGTTGGGAGATATTGGGATACCGTTGCAGATACGATTGGTTTGATTGCCGTCATAGGGGCTTTTGGAACTCTTTTTGCCTGGGAACTTTGGCTCACTTGTGCGCTCATCTTNGCAACTTTATTCCANTATTCACTGTTCAACCACTATTCAATACTGATGCGAACAATGGGCACAGGAGATGCTACAAGTCGTGTTGATGAGCGCATACGNCCAATTGCCTATCCGTGGGAAAGACAGGNTGCTGTCAACTTTTTCCATTCACTCTACCTCGTTTTCTTTAGTTGGCAAGACCGAATTATTGCNGTTTTAGCAGGCAATGGTTCTGAANATCTGAAGTTCGAATTAACCGTTTCCTCATGTTTGGGATTTGGAATGCAGTCATTGCTCATTTTTGCACTCGCAGTTTCCGAAAATCTCGAACTTCTCCCAGAATTAATCCTAGGCGTNAATATAGCCATGATGGCGTTAGTATTTGTTCGCAGCCGGCTTTGATTGAGAATCAAAGTGAAGGGTGCGAACGGAGTTGTTCCGTGAAGAACTCACTACCTCGCATGAAAGAATCTGCACGCGCATCAGGATTTCCTTCCATGTGAGCACCTCGGTTACGCAAGATTCGGATAATCCATCGTCGTTGCCATCGCTGATTCAACGGAAAACGAATTCCGAGGAATAATTCACCTGACATGTTTCCTTTCTTATTGATTCGAGCAGTACGTTTCTTCAAATGAACTGCCTTAGGGAGGAATGTGAAGCCTTTCTCGCTGTCAAAAGAGTGATGTGCTCCGGGATAAACATGCAAGGTNGCATTTGGCAATTGAGGCAAGAGACTTTCAACAAAATGAAGAGGCGTCCAATCATCAACATCTCCATGAAGGATTAACATCGGTGAANGAGACCATTCTTGTACCTCAGGGCGAAGATGAGCTGCAGGATAGAATGGGAGATGCGCGTCAAATGGAGTACCGAGTATCTCGATGAGTGGAGACCATGCTGAATACAGTGCAACAGTTCCACCTAGACTCCAACCAGCAATTCCAATCTTGCCAATTCGTGAATCTTGTTGCAATGCAGAACGTGTTCTAAAAGCGTCAACAAGCATCATTGCATGGGTTACTGAGAGTTGGTCATCAACTGTGGAATCAATCGACCTTGAAAGGAAAGAATTCACCTTGCATACTGCAAGGCCAGCGGCGAGCCAACCAT
Organism: Euryarchaeota archaeon TMED99; assembly: GCA_002170315.2. GTDB lineage: Archaea > Thermoplasmatota > Poseidoniia > Poseidoniales > Poseidoniaceae > MGIIa-L1. The sequence continues at coordinate 5,655 of NHFA02000004.1, read as the reverse complement.
CGACATGNTCCTGATGGTGAGGAGCCCAACCAATGCTTCCATGAAGAGCAATNANACACCCAAATGGNCCTTCGCCTTCAGGAAGATACAATTCAGACTCAACGGTTGTGANTGGCGTTTTTTCTAATCCNGTCAAAATATGATGAATCTCAAATGGGGAGCGCGATTGAACCTGTAGTCGCTCGACCATGTGTCGAGGATGACTTGCCTGCTTTCAAATGTGGTTTAGTATTAAGGGGGTTACCTAGGTTATGTTTATCTTTACGACTCTGTTGGCGAAAATTGATGAATATCCAGCAATGGTTTTGTGTAGCAATATTGCTATCTCTCACGTTGTCTGGTTGTATTGAACCACAAAACCAGCAATCCTTCGAGGAACAAGAGGATGTCGTCGATGAGTTTACTCATCAGTGGAACGGGACCGAACAATGTTTGGAGCACGAGGAAGATCAGCGATGCTGGCTCTCATATATTCCATCAACAATCTCTGAAAACGGTTCTGCTCCACTTCTTCTTGATCTTCATGGCTATGGCTCAACGATGCACATCCAGAAAAATCATACTGGGCTCACCAACTTAGCAGATGATGTGGGCGCCATAATCATCTATCCACAAGGCATTCACCGCGATGGCGACCCTTCGATGGGAGGGGGCGCTCCATCATGGAACCAAGGTACGTGTTGTGCAGATGCGGCAGTGTATGATATTGATGATTCTGGGTTTTTATCAGCACTCATCGATTTAGCCATAGAAGAATTGCCAGTCGATGAAACCAGAGTGTATCTCACCGGTTGGTCAAATGGTTGCGGTATGGCCCAAAGGCTCGCAATCGATGCGAGTCATCAGATTGCTGCAGTCGCTTGTACCTCATTCTATCTGTTGTACGATCTTCAACCGGAATACACCCCGGTTCCAATATTAGAATTACATGGCGTTCTCGATGAACATGCACTCTATGGGACTTCTTCAAGAAGCACTTTTTACAATCCTGAAATGCAAGAGGATATGGATTCAGCAACGACTGGAGCTGTTCAAAATTTAATGCGCTGGGCGGAATACAACGGTTGTGAAGGAGCAATACCCGACATTAACAGCCCTGGTGTTTTGATGACAACGACCGGATTTTCAAATTGTGAAGGCGGAGCGGAAGTCCAACTGATTACCGTTCATCAAGGAAACCACAACCTCTACGTGAACGACTGGGGCGAGCCAAGTGCGTGGCCATATTATGTTCCTGGAAACCAAGGGCTCTATGATACTGGACAAATTATGTGGGATTTCTTGAGTCGGTTTACAAGTGAAGTGCCAGAAGAACCTCTCAATTGAGAAACGATAAAATACCGCAATAGAGGAGTTTGAGGTATGCTTTCTCGAGGCTGTATCGTCTTCTTGTTGACTTTTCTCATTCCAATGGCTGGTTGTACTTCTCCATTGACTTCCTCTTTGTGTGGAGAAGGATATGACGAAATGTATGGTGGTTACGATTACATCTATTCCTCGACTTCCATCGATGCAGACAACTCTCTCAACGTCACTGTCCAACTCATAGGAGGGGGAGGCGGCTGGCTTGAAGATTCTGACCAACATGAAGAGAACAAGGAAGTGAGTGTTGGATTAACCATCAAATTAGACGATGGAACTGAACAAACGGTTGGATATGGAAGTTCGACCTGGGTGGTGAACGGTGATGCTTATGATGGCTCTTATTGGCAAACTCTACTGTATTTCCAAAGTCCTCCAGGGCTTTGTGATGCTGGTTGTGAAGACATGAAATTCTCAGGCGGAGAGCAAGATGCTGTGTATTATTACGATACTACCTGCGACTCGTCGCCTTGGGTCGAAATTACGCCTTAATCGAGGTCCGCGTCCATATATCAACGGTTTCTTCGCCCCATGATTCAGTCGCTGAATGAGAAAGGCCCGCCGACGTAAGGCGTTCAGCGTCGATGTTCGATGCAATCGGCTCTTCATGAATCACATCACTATGAATCAGATAAAACTCGTCAACAAAGCCCTGGTCAAGGAATGCTGCAACGGTTGTCGGGCCTCCTTCGACCATCAATCGCTGGATTTCTTTATCGCCCAGAAGATTCAGTAATGCAGACAAAGATGTGAAATCTTCACCCATCACAAGTGTTTCATGTTCATCGGTTAGAAGAGTTGAATCTTTGGGAGTGCGCTGGTTTGGATCAAGAATGATGCGAAGAGGTTGGCGATCTGTTTGGACGCGGCGAACGGTCAATTGAGGATTGTCGCGTACCACTGTTTCCACACCGACAAGCACTGCATCGCATTCTTTACGCAGTGCATGAACGAAATCAAGGCAAGTATCGGACGTAAAACGCTGAGCATTTTGACTTCTATCATCAACTGAGCCGTTGGCATCGACCGCCATTTTAACCGTCACCATCGGGCGACGATGTCGGCACCAATGCAAGAAGGGGTGCATTTGGAGAGCAGCCTCCTCTTCGAGTAGCCCCTGGCGCACATCAATGCCTGCGTCTTGAAGAACTTGAATTCCTTTACCACGCACAGTTGGATTCGGGTCATAGTGCGCCACAACGACCTCTTTTACACCTGCCCACATCAGTGCTTCAGTGCATGGAGGAGTTCGTCCAAAGTGATTGCAAGGTTCGAGAGTCACATAAGCAACAGCACCGTTGGGAGAATGGCCGTTGGATTCTGCATCATGAATCGCCATTTGTTCAGCGTGTAGTCCACCCAAATGGTCATGCCAACCTTCAGCGATTACTTCGCCATCTTTGACCAAAATGCAACCAACAAGCGGATTCGGACTCACCTTGCCCCTACCGCGTTCTGCGACTTCAAGAGCCCTTTGCATGAACTTCTTTTCGTCCATAGTCCAAGGACTCGCCATGCACCTTCCACATCGGTCGGGTTCAAGACCTCTTGCATTTCACCTCACGATTTCCATCCATAAAACGCCTCATGCAAGTGATTCCAGTTCCTCCCTTCGTTAATTATGCAAAATGAATCATATTTCACCCACACTGACTTAGACAGTTGAGCCGCGCACAGAGAAGGTTTGAAACCAAACACCTGCCTCTTCTAAGCATGTCAAACGATGAAACGGGGCAAGGCCCCGTTGCTCTCAGCTTCGAACCCGACCTTTCAACAAAACAGAAAAAGGGTGCACACAAACCGATTTATGCTGAAGTTTTTACTCAAAAGCCTGAGAAAGCAAGTAAAAATACGCACGTTCATCTTTTTGTCAACCCGTTCGCGGGCAAGAAAAAAGGAAAAGTCATTGGCGAGAAAGTCAAAAGTCTGCTTGAAGAAAACGGAAAAACCGTTGATATTCATTTTTCGAACTTTAGCGGCCACTTGATTGAATTATCACAAGGCATCCAAGCATCGAGTGATGACATCTTCGCCGTCGTTGGTGGAGATGGAAGTCTATCTGAAGTAATAACAGGGCGTATGAACGCTCAACAAGGAGGAGTATTTGCTCTTATTCCCGCTGGAACTGGCAACTCAATGGCGAACGATCTGCGTCTTACGACAACAGAGCAGGCCGTTCAATGCCTCGTTGATGGTTCGCGGCAAAATCTGGATTTGGCGCGAGTAGAAATGGTCAATGGACTTCCGGGATCGGAAAACGGCCAAACGGTTCGATACAGTCACAATCTGGTTACTTGGGGGCTTGGAGTTGATTCGACAATTAAAGCAGAAAAAATGCGGTGGATGGGTCCAATGCGGTACGATGTGGGCATTCTCATGGCCATCATGGCCAACAACCGCCGACATGCAACATTGACCATTGATGGAGCGGAAATGAAAGGCGATTATACGCTTTTTTTGATTCAGAACAGCCAAACTGGGGGCTCAATGTTACCTCTAGCGCCTGGTGCTTCACTCGATGATGGGAAGATGGACATTGGGATCTTGAAGAAAATGACTCGCAGAGACGTGCTCAAAGCTTTTGGAATGCTCAAAAAGGAAGGACGGCATGTATTCCATCCCCGTGTTGATTACCATACGTTCAGAACTTTATCTATCGAAACACCTGCTCCAGCCGCAATCAATGTTGATGGTGAAAACATAGGTTCCACCCCTTTGAACATGGAAGTATTGCCAAGCGCGATACAAATTTGCGTGCCTCGCTCAAAATGAGAAGTCTGAGAATTCTTCTTCAGGCTCATCGAAGTTATTTCGAGAAGGTTGTTTTGGCTCCTCTTCAGCAACTTCTTCTCGGGGAGCGGAAGTTTTTCGCTTTCGAACAGTTTTCTTTTTCGGAGGGCCAGCCGATTTCTTCATCACCGGTGGTGAAGAAGTGTAGTGTTCTCTTTGTTGACGAGGTGGTTGATTCGAAGTAACACTTGAGGACGATTGTCGAGGAGGGAATGAAGATTGCATTGGAGAGGAGGGGATTACAGAGGATTGTTCGGATATATCCCGTTCCATCTCTTGGGATTCGATTGTTTCGACGACTGAAGAGCCTTGGCCGCCGAATTCGGTTGTAGAACCCATGCTTGGGCCAGAGGAGAGAACACTGTCGAGGTCAAAACCAGCAAGTTCTGGTTCATCATAGGACTTCTTTGTGTCGTTGGGTTTCTTTTTCGATGCCTGCTTTCTTGCTTCTTCTTGGCGCTGGGATGGAGATACTAAACCTGACTCCTTTGCTGATTTGACATCTTTCTTTACCTGCTTAATCGAGTCCATGCCTGCTTTGCCAAGGAGGGATTTCATCGTTGATTTTGCCCCTTGCATGACAAACATCTTCGATAAAATAAACGCACCGACACCACCGCCGATTCCGAAAGCAAGGAAAAAGAGAATGTAACCTGCTCGACCAAGAAGTGGAACATCACCGTGAACCCATTCGTCATCGGATTCACCGTTAGTACTGACTGTTGCACCATCCAACTCGATACCGGTTACAAAAACATAGACGCTCTCTCTGTTCTGAGTACCAATTTCAAGACTGCAATCTTGTTCTGGATTTTGAGAATTAAAATATCCGGCGGTCATGCCGGTTGAATTTTCTCCAGGCGAGAGGAGGAAGCCATAGATGGTGACCGATTGATGCCATTCATCCAGAGCAGTCAGGCCATTGTGTATGTTCTCAGTACTAGGTATGAGGCCAAGAATATACCACTGTGAGTCTGATTCTCTATCAATTTCATCGAGGTCGACAGAACCTGCTCCTGTCTCTGGATTGAGGGGCATATCCCAATTCTTGACATCGATTCTTGAACCGTCGCCCTCTACAACGTTGTTCGCTTCTTCAATGGTCATACGCTCGATTGCTACACTTGTTGCAACACCGTAATCTAGGCCGTTTGCACCTCCTGTTGATGAATGTGATGAATAAAAATGGCTTGCAGCAAGATATCCGGAGAACGAAATCGGAGCGGATTGTGAAGCAGAGAGTTCCATTGTTGGTTCGGATTTCGTATCGTCGATACCGCAACCAATTGTTTCACCGATCTCTGAATCGAGTGTAATTTTTTCTGAACCCAACCCACTGGTAACGGTGATGTCTCCGATAGATGAGCCATCTTCGGTATATTCGACGTGCAACTGATTCTCATCGGTTCCCCATGAAGCAGTTGATGGCCCCAAACATCCAGCGAGAGCCATGCTGAAGACGAGCAAGACGGCGAAGAGGCCTCGGCGCATGATTCACCGAGG